>JAWVYU010000352.1:0-5311 GCA_033722575.1 Ketobacteraceae bacterium
AAAACCATTGATATAACGGTGGTAGCCGGGTGCCACCAACCGTGTATTCAGAAAAGACTGTACGAACAGTGCACCAAACACAAAGGCCGATGAGCAGAATACCGGCGCCGCCCGATGCTGAAACCAGATTTCCGACGGCCACAGATACTGGTAACCGAAACCATGCTGGGAAAACTGGAACAGGCCGATGGACAGCGTAAAACACACGTAGTAGAGATAACTCAGATCACGGGTGGAGAAAAACAGGAATCCGTTATAAAACATCATGATCACCAGAAATCCGAAAAAGGCTCCGTGAAGCAGATGCGTGGTTATTTCCTGTTTCAGAAAACGGTTCTTTTCGACAATATATACCGGGAACTGTAGCGAATACGCATTATCAATCCGCACATACATCGTGTGCTGCTCGTTTCCTGCCAGCGTCAGCGGAATCACGAAACTGCGATGGTCAACCGGTCGTGCGTTAAATTCAAACCGGTCCCCCAAATGATAAAAATTTTCCAAGTGGCCTCCACGCAGCTGGTAAACGTCCAGAGACCTGGTCAGGGGCAGATCAATCAGCAGATACCATTCCTCGTGATCCGTGGTATTTTGCAGCTGAAAGCGAAACCAGTAGGGTTTGTCTGAATAGCCGATATTGACCACGCCGTGGCGGGATTGACGCCAGTCAATGGGCTTCTGGCCCAGATACACCTCCGCAGCCGAACCGACCCGTTGTTCCTCCTTCCAGAACTCCACTACCGAACCCGGCTCATAGACCCTGGCAGGATCCGACAGAGAAATCACCGTACCTTCAACAGCTCCTGCAAAGGCGCTGTAAAGTACACCCAGTAGTAAGACCAATCGGTATAAATTCAGCAAACACGCATGTCCTGTGTGGGGTCCTTGTTTGTATGACGATTCGTGCGGCACCCTCCATAGTCTCGAAATGGGGATGGCCACGGACTCCGGTTATTGTAGTGATCAAACTCATCAGGGTTCAAGCGGCGTGCACAGAAACCCCTGCCGGGCGAAGGAATGCTAGAATACCGGCCCAAAGTATTTACAAGGCCCAGGAGAGAGGAGTATCGGGATGAGCAGCGTTGACATCAAGCCAGGGGTTTACCGCCACTACAAAGGCAATGAATATCAGGTTTACGGGGTGGCCACCCATAGCGAAACTGAGGAACCTTTGGTGGTGTATCGTACGCTTTACGGGAACCATGATCTCTGGGTAAGACCTTACGCCATGTTCACGGAAACCCTCATGGTAGATGGCAGGGAAACACCACGATTCCAGTGGATTCGGCCGCCTGACGGCCACCGCCTGTAACGAAAACCGTAATGAAAACGGCCCCGGTCAAGGGGCCGTTCCGCTTTTTTCAGGTCGCTGTTCCCGGCTCAGCCCTGAGGCTCCAGCGGCAGGTCCGGCCGCAAATCCGGATCCGATACCAAGGCTCTGGCAGCCAGGGAGCGCATAATACATTTCCAGCGGTTAACCTCTTCCGCCGAGCAGGATGTCTCCGTCAGCACATGGATTGACGCACTCTCCATGGACCAGATGATGGCATAGAACACCTGGGGATCAAGGCGGCTGCCTTCCATCTGGGAGTACTTGTCCTGAAATAATTCCACGATTTCATGGATCAGCGCTTCGCGGTGGGAGGCTAACGGCGAGTCTGAACGGCGCGCCTCCTCGGTCATCATACGTACCAGGGGGCCCAGGTTGATATGGTAGTCAAAATACATATCAACACAGCGCACCACGAAATCACTCAGCGACTGGGTCTGCGCCATTTCCACGCGGAATCTCGTGGTCAGCAACTCTGCCGCCATCCTGTAGATACTTTCCAGTACATCAACCTTGTTCTTGAAGTACTTGTAGAAAGTGCGCCGGGATATATTGGCCGCATCCAGCAGATCCTGCACGGTTGTTTCCGTAATTCCCTTGTGGGCAAATACGCCGATGGAATTAAACAGCACATCGGATTTGGCGCCCTGTCCCGGAACCGGGAAACTGAACTGGGTGGTGGCCCGATCCAGCTCTTTTTCCGTTTCCTGCAACAGTGCTTCAACAAAAGTATTCGTGGTACTGGACATGGCGCCCGTATCTTCAGCTTGAGTGTGTACCGTAGTATCTTCCATATTTTCCCGCCTACAACCTGGGTAATGTTCAAAAAGATGTGAGAGGATAAGTTTGACCGGGCAGAGCCCTATACAAGCGATTGGCGTTATTCTACCCAACTCCCCCAGGAATATACAATGCGTTTAACTTAATCGAACAAAACGTTTACAAATGTAACCAATACCAATGTGAATACCCGACAAACACCAAAAATCCGTGTTATTTTTCAACGAGGTAACATTAGTTATCTTGAACCGGTCATTTAACCACCATAAACTCGGTGCCCCACGAATACTGACAACAATTAAAGACACCCTTTATGCCACCAGCGACGCTGCCCATGCGCCCTATCATGCTGCTTTTTGTTATAGCAGCAATACTGATGTCGCCCGCCCTGCTGGCGGGCTTTATGGGCGACGATTTGATGCATCTGGCACTGTTCAAAAAAGGCCTGCCCATCAGCCCGCCGGATGACGCCTCGCTGTTCGGGCTTTTTTCCTTCATGAATGCCGATCCCTCGCGCAACCGGGAACTAATGAATTTAGGATTGCTGCCCTGGTGGACCTATCCCGAAATGAAATACGCCTTCTGGCGCCCTCTCAGTGAGCTTACCCACGGCCTCGACGCCGCCCTCTGGCCCGGCAATGCGGTCCTGATGCACGCTCACAGCATCGCCTGGTATCTGATCCTGTGCTCGCTGGTTTTCCGCCTCTACCGTCATTTTCACCCACAGTTGCCGAACCGGTTTCTGCTGGCAGGATTTGCCCTTTACCTTCTGGATGCCAGTCATGGCTTTACCCTGTCGTGGATCGCCAACCGTAATGGCCTGATTGCCGCCACTTTCGGGCTGGCCTCCATTTATGCCTACGTGAAAGCCCATGACGAAAACAATCTGCTGCTGAATGTCTGGAGCCTGGTGTTCCTTGCCCTGGCACTGCTGGCAGCCGAACTTGGGGTTTCCACCATCGGTTATCTGGGTGCCTATGCGCTTTTCATTGATAAACGCAATCTGATCCGTTCCTGCCTGTCGGTGTTGCCCCATATCCTTGTGGTTGCCCTGTGGTGGGTTACCTACCGGCAACTGGGCTTCGGTGCAGCCAACGCAGACGCCTACTATCTGGACCCGGTGGCGTCTCCACTGGCATTTCTTGCCACTCTGGGGCAGCGGCTGATCGTTCTTTTCGGCAGCCAGTGGGGACTGGTACCCGCCGAGATCTATGGTTTCTCCGGCAGCAATGTAGAACTGGCCAACACGGTGCTCGTTATTTCCCTGGCGGTAGTGATCACGACCATGCTGGCATTATTTGCCACACTCAAACAAAACCGCGTTGCCCGCTTCTGGCTGTGTGGCGCCCTGTTCAGTTCATTGCCCGTATGCGCGGCACTTCCCCATGACCGGCTGCTCCTGTTTCTGGGCGTCGGCGCCATGGGCGTGTTTCTGGCCCTGATGGATAGCAACCCCTCCAAACAGAGTACACAAAAGCTGACAGACGGGCTCACTGGGGCCTCATCCGGATTAAAGCGGATATTCCTGGTGGTGTTTTTCGTAGTCCATCTGGTGGTGTCACCGTTATTGCTGCCCGTTATGGCCTATTCCCCAAAAATCTGGGCAAGCCAGCTGGACATGACCCCCGCTGAGCTTAGGGGCGTGACAAACCCTGCCAGCAAGCAGCTGGTACTCTTTAACGTGCCCATGGGCTCATCCATGGCGCTGACCACCTGGCGCTTCAATGCGGGCCTGCCGGTCCCTGACGCTATCTGGCCGGTTAACCACGTAGTTTCCCCCATCCGCATAGAGGGAATCGATCCCCACCGCCTGCGCCTCCGCAAAGAGGGTGGTTTCGTGCAGAATGAAGAGGAGAGCGTCAGGGCCATTGCCAGCCAGCCTTTCCATAAAGGTGACCAGGTGGAGCTGGGTGACCTGCGAATCCGGATCCTGGCAGTAGAAAACAATCGGCCCACCGAAATCGAATTGACCTTCACCAAAGCACTCAACGATGAAAGCCTATTGTTTCTGTCATGGGATGAGGAAACCCAAAGCTATCGGCAACTTGAGCCCCCCGCCCCCGGACAGGTACTCGAGCTAACCCCGGGTTCTCCCTGAACCGCCAGTTCCGCCAACTGCGGTTCTTTCAGTAACCTGTGGTATACACCTTGACAGGTATCAATCGATCGTCAGGTGCTCTGCCCAGGTGTGGTACGCTGATTCACCAATATCCTGAATGGCACGCTCCAGAAAACCAACAAATGCTTTGATTCTGGCGGGTAAATAATCACGCTTCGCATAAATAACCCACACGCCAAAACCTTTTGGCCGAAAGTACAGAAAAACCGGGCGTATTTTTTTCTGTCTGATCCAGTCCCGAGTAATAAAATGAGACATTTGCGTCAAACCAAGGCCTTGGGCACACAGATCTGCCAGTGCCTCACCATCATCAACAATATTTTGATTGCCAGGATCCAGATTAACCTGGGCTTGCCCATCGCGCATCATGATGGGCATGGGTCGACCTGTTTGCTTGAAGCGAAACCTTATCCAGGGGTGTTGCATCAGGTTATGGCGGGTAATGGGACCATGCCTCTCTGAATAATCCATTGAGGCACAGATCAGAAAGTCGATCGGGCTCAGCTGTTTTGCAACCAGACAGGAGTCGTCCAGCGTGCCACTACGAATACTGACATCGACACCGTGTTCAATCATATCCACGTACGCATCATCAAAGCTCAGATCCAGGGTAATGTCGGGATACGCTTCAGAAAACCCTGACAATAACGGCAACACATATAGCCGGCCATAAGAAACCGGAAAGATGTCCCGAATACGCCAAGCTGCTAGCCAGATCCACGACCTGTTGCTTGAACTCTGGTGGGTGTTGTCGGCGACGGGCTTTAGCGGGTGCGGGGAGTGAGGCCTCTCTTATATCATCCATAGTAATGTCCACTTATTTTTGGTGGACACTATGCATGGTTAAGCAACCAGGAAGGCTGATCCAGGTGGGTTTGCCGGACGGTTGCATTCTTCTTGATGAACAGCTTACCCCGAAACAACAAAACCCCGATACATTGCTGTATCGGGGTTTGTCGTATTAAGAGCCTGACGATGACCTACTCTCACATGGGGAGACCCCACACTACCATCGGCGATGTCGCGTTTCACGGCTGAGTTCGGCATGGGATCAGGTGGTTCCACGACTCTATTGTCGTCAG
>JAWVYU010000353.1:0-5282 GCA_033722575.1 Ketobacteraceae bacterium
ATGACTTTTTCAACATCCGGTACGCTGAATTTTATGGCGTTGGCAATAATGGCGTTACCTTCCTCAGGGTTTTCTTTCCACCAGTCAACGGCAGCGAAATAGGCCTCCATGGCCAGGGCAGCGGCTTTCGGTCGGTCTTTCAGCAGTGATGACGTCATGTACATGCCATCGCCGAGTAACGCGGTCTTGATCCATTTTTCATCGGAAGAAACAGCAACAACTCTGGCGCCGGGCATCCCTTCCAGCACTTTGCTGCCAAAGGGTTCCCAGAATTCACCGGCTGCCACATTTCCGCCAAGCATCGCGCCCACGGCTTCGTCCATAATGACATTGACGAATTGCACCTGATCAATGGAGACGCCGTTTTCCTCCAGCCAGATACCCATAAAAATCTGTGTCAGTCCACCTTCCAGTACCGCGATTTTTTTACCCACCAGTTCTTTCGCGGATTCAATTTCCGGTCGGAGGATGATCTTGTCAGTGCCATAGGACGGGTTGGTGTAAGCCACCAGTTTTACCGGTACATCGTTGTCCGTGGCGATAGGTCCATATTCGACTGTGCTCGATGTAATATCCAGCTGGCCCGCGCTCATCAGGCCGAAGCTTTCATAGGGATCCTCAATTATCTGAATGTCCAGTTCCAGCTCCGGTACCAGGCCCTTTTCCCTGGCGATGAACCAGAAACCGTAGCCCGGCCAGGAAAAGAGTGAAACCTTGACTTTCTCCTTGGTGGCAGGGGCTGTTTTCGCAGCGGCAGTTTCCGTATTGCCCGGTGAATCGGAAGGCTCGCAGGCTGCCAGCGAGAGTATGCCGGCCAGAATAAGCAGGCAGCGTGTCAGGTAATGATTGAAGAGTATTTTCATGATGGTACTCCTGTTGGATCGGTTGATCTTGAAAAAACGCAAAAAAACACAAGCCTGTTAATCACGATGAGTGACGCAGATATGGAAACATCCAGCGATAAAGACCCCGGAACATAATGTCGCACAGCAGGCCGAGAGCACCGATCACAATGATCCCTGCCATAATATCGTCCACATGAACAAAACGGCGTGCGCGCATCATCATCGCGCCGATCCCGTCGGTTGCGGCAACGATCTCCGCAATCACCAGATAGGTCCAGCTGACCGCCAGCATCTGGCGGCAGGTATCCACGATGCCGGGCAGCGAGGCCGGTACCACAACAGTCCACAAGATATGACGCCGGCTTCCCCCCAGGGTTTTCGACGTTTCGATAAAATCCACCGGGGTCTGTTTGGTAACATCGCAGACCAGCGTAATGAGAAACCAGATAACCCCCAACATAAGGAAGACGATTTTTTGTGTGTCGCCGGTGCCAAGCCACATCAGCAGTAACGGAATGAACGCCGGCGCAGGCAGGTAACGGAAGGCGGCAATCAGTGGGTTCAGCATGGCTTCAAACGTCGGAAATGCGCCCATCAGCAAACCCACCGGGACGGCAATCATCACGGCGAGTGCAAAGCTCAAGCCGATGCGAACCAGGCTGGCGAGCACGTCGCTGGAGAAATTCCGTTCTGCAAACAGCTCGTAAAGCGCCTGCGATACCTGCAACGGGGAGGGGAAGAGGGGGTTCGGCTCATTACCAGCAGTAGCTGCCACATGCCAGACAAGAAGAAAAAGTATCCAGGCAATGACGCCCAGGGCAACCCGTATCCCATTGGGTACCGGTTGCTTGAACTCCAGCCAACGCTTTTTGCGTGGAAAGACTTCTGGTGGTTGCTGCGTTACGATGCCACCCGATAGCGTTCTGGACGTGGCAACGGAAGGTGGCTGTTGCGCCGGCTTTCGGCTATCTACAGCCACTGTATCGGGCGACTCCAGCATGATTGCTCCCGTTCAGAATGCCGTTAGAAAAGACAACGCATTAACACCCACCGCGTTGCTTTTGTTAATGTCGGTCACCACATCATGATCGCCATACTCTTCTGACAGTACCCGTGCCACGCGATGCTTGTGAAAACAAACCACCTGAGGCCACAATCCGAAGGTTTGCGGACAGCCATGGGGATACATATCGTTATGAAGCGCTGGCAGCCTGTACCAGCCCAGCGTGGGTTTGAGGTGATGGGCATTGTGATAGCAGAAGTTCAGCACCAGCAGATTCAGCCAGGGCCACCGGTGGGACAACAGGTTGCTGTAGGTATGCGCCTCCTCATAAGACGGGTTGCCTTTATAGGGTGGCACAAAGCCCGGATCGGTCAGCTGGTAATAGATCTCGTAGTTATGCTGAAAATTATCCATAAAACGAAGAATCGTTATGAACAGCAGATACGCGATGAAATAACCCACCAGCGCCACAGGTGAATACCAGGCAATCAGGCCGAACAATGCCAGCCGCAGTGCAGTAATACGAATTACACGGCCCCGTTGATCACGCATGCTGTCGTAAACAAAGGGAGCGCATAGCTGCATACCATGCATGATAAGCTCAACAGCCGGGATATAAGCCCACTCCAGTCCGTTGACGATACGATGCAGCAGCGGGTGCCGTTTCAGCCAGCTGCGGTAATCAAAGATCAGCGGCTCGCAGTTATCCACATGATGGCGCATGTGTTTATAACGCATGTCCTCGTAAGTGCCATAGTTGCTGCCACAGATAAAATTCAGGCATTTACCTAGCAGAGTGTTATAACGCGTGGCGACGAAAATGGCGTTATGGCCGCAGTCATGCATCAGATAAGCGGCAATGGTCATGCCATGGGCAAGTGCCAGAACACCCGGCACGAACAGCCACGGCGTTTCCTGAAACAGTGCCAGCCAGCCACCCACATAGGCAATCAGAATATAACTCACGGCCATCAGGTTGGGCCATAGCCCTTCCGGGTCACGTAACAAGGTCTGTTTTCCCATGATCTCTCCTCCTGGGTTAGCTCAGCCGACAGGCCCCGATTTGGATGCTGTTCCGGAATACCATTGATTGAAGTGTTCCTGCTGACGCTCGCCAACCCAACGGTTGATCTCCCACAGGTCTGCTACAGGAGCACCGGTAAAGGGCAGACAGTGCAGATAGCCATCCGGGCCGAACTCCGGTGTCATGGTGGTGCTGTTGTAACCGCGCGCTATCTGGGATTCCCAGATAGCTTCCCAGCAGCGTTCATGGGACGCCAGGGCATCGGCGTATTCCGGTGCAGCGGGATGGGGTACCTGTGGCCCCTGGTCATAACCGATTCGCCCGTGAATATGATGAGCTTGCCGGGCTACCGTCCGGATCGTATCCCACTCCGAATCCATAAGCCTCTCGCACACCACAACCCAGTGACTGAAGTCACAGGTAATCACGATATCCGGTAACTGCTGCAGCACATCACGGGTTACCCAGGGATTAAAAAAAGACCGGCCGCGATGGGTTTCAAAGCTGCAAAGTACCTGGTATTCATCAGCGATGGCTTTGGCATTGCCAAAAAACTCCACCTGCTGCGCCAGCGGCCATGCGTCACATCCCCCCATGACGTTATAGAACTCAGGTTCAAGCTCCAGGCCCCGCTCTATCTTGCGACGTAGATCTTCCAGGTGTTGTTCGGGTGTCGCGTCACGGTCGGGAACATAGCTGCCTGCCGTGCAGATCTCGCAGATGTATTTCATGGAGTGCTGTTTCAGTGCTTCCTGCAGGGCGCTACATTCCTCCGGTTGCTCCGGTGCCGGTGCCTCTATGCCACCAAAACCGGCTTCCGCAGCCATCGCGGCGCCGGCCATGGCTGAACCCCCATGTCCCCAAAGTGTTTTAAAGAGTGTAAACTCCATGGTCATACCTTTATGAGATGGTCTGAAGAGAATTATCCGGGACCGTGCAATGCCGAACCGATGTGGTGATAGCGCAGCAATTTATATGCCATTAGGTGAGCATTTGCATAATTTGCGATATTGCATGCAAAATTGCATATATAATCATGCTGTGTGCGAAGGTTGATTCATAATTAGGGCGCCACTATTGTGCGGTGCCGTAAAGGCTGCACTTTTGCGGTGCAGGCCGTTTTCCCACAGCCGCTATTTCCGGGGAAGTGAAGGGGAGCAGGACGAAACAGATGGCAAAGCGTTCCAAGGATCAAGACCGTACAATGACAGCCAGGGCAATACTGGATATCGACGAATTCTGGGCTGATATATTTGCCCGGACCCAGTTGAATGATTTGAATTATTGCGACCTTTTTACGCAGATGTGGCTTAACCGTGAAACCAGTCTGCCCAAAACCGAACTCTACAGTTACATGCCCAATATCAGCCAGCGCACAGCGGTCAAATATATTCAGCGGGCAATAGACGAGGGAATGCTGGAAGAGTGCGATTGTGAACACGACCGGCGGGTAAAGCTGGTATCCCTGTCAAAAGATTGCGAAGCCCGCGTCAGGCGCTTTCTCGATTTTACCTTCACAAGGTTTCGCAAGGATTAAGCTGTACCAGCGTCGACCTAACTGTCTGTCTGGCCTTTTCTGTTTTCAAGGTTCGAGTTGGAGTGGGCAAGGTGCAGGCTGGGTTCTTCACCCGACACCACGCCGGAGCCTTTCCAGGGGATCAGGTTGTGACCGGTGTAATTGGCAAAGTCGATAAACGGGTATTTGACGATCTCAAAATAAGGGGAATTGTCAAAATCAATGGGCAGGCACAACCGTGGCTTGCGTCGCAACAACTGGGTACCGCCTTTGCCGGTGGTTTTTACCAGCGGCATCACCGGAAACTGGACAAAGCCGAAGGCGTTGGCAATCAGGGCGCTGCTGATGATTTCGGTGTGTTTGCCGGGGTGGTATTTGAAAGCGGGTAAGCGCCAGCTCTGGGGCAGGAGCGACCAGGGAAAGAACAGTCGCATCAGGTCCAGCAGGTGGTATTCCTCCTTGTCCGTACCCACAAAACTGACGGCGTAGCGAATGACCTGCTCGGTATCCTTTGGGGCCAGGCCCTTGGGCCGGCAGATCCGGATATGCTCACGTTCCAGTTCCAGCAAGGGCTCGATCACGGTGCCTCGCCCGAGTCGGGAGCGTACCACTAGCGGCGTATCCGTTTCGCATTCCAGATGATTTTTTATCAAAGCTTTGATGTCGGGATCGGTAATATCCAGCAGCCGGCCAATGTAGAGCACACTGTGGGACCACTGTGACTGGGTCAGTTTGCGGATTTTCCGGTCTACCACCGCTCGCCCTTCAATCAGGAGCACATCCCCGGGCTGCAGCGTCTGGCGGATGCGCTCAAAATCGCAGAGAACACTGTCCTTGGGCTCGGAACTCCGGTTCAGCCATGAAATCAGTAATAAAATGAACTGCTTGAAAAGC
>JAWVYU010000354.1:0-5263 GCA_033722575.1 Ketobacteraceae bacterium
ACTCTATCGTATGGGGGATAGTCAGCCCCTACCCTTTGGCTATGATGGTAAGCTACTTGCTGCTTGGATTTATTGCATTTTCAGGACGATCGAAACAACACACGGGTGTGTTATGCAAAACACTTTCCTCCATGCATCTGCCAGGTCTTTTCAGCTTATCAGGCTGCGTTTCAGTGCAATCAATCACCGGGTGGTAATCGCCCTTGGCGGGTTACTCTGCCTGCCGGCCCTGTTTTCCGGTTACCTGGGCGATGACTACATTCACCACCTGTTGCTGAGTGGCGAGTGGCAGATTCCCAAAGCCAACGACCTGTCGCTGTTCGGACTGTTTTCATGGGTTGACGGTGCACCGGAGCGCAACCGGATGCTGATGGATATCGGGGCTATTCCCTGGTGGACCTATGAGGGCATGCATTACCAGTTCTGGCGGCCGCTGGCGGAACTGAGTCATTGGCTTGACCACCTTTTATGGCGGGAATCCATTCCTCTGATGCATTTGCACAGTGTGCTCTGGTACCTGCTGCTGGGTGTTTGCCTGCATCGCCTGTACCTGAAAAGCGGGTTGCCAGCATCTGTCGCCCTGGTAGCGCTGGCGGCTTTTCTGCTGGACAGCACCCATGGCTTTACCCTGAGCTGGATAGCAAACCGTAACGCTATTATGGCGGCGGTGTTCGGTGTGACCTGCCTGTATTATTACCTGCTCTGGAAGGAAACCGGCCGAACGGGTTTCATGGGCCTGAGCCTTCTGTTTCTGGGTCTGAGCCTGCTGAGCGGGGAGATAGGCATCAGTACCACCTGTTATCTGGGAGCGCATGCGCTGATGATGGATAAGCGGGGTCCGGGAAAGGCGCTGTTGGCATTGTGGCCATTTGTGCTGCTGAGTTGCTTGTGGTGGCTTACCTACAAACTGGGGAACTTTGGTGCGAACAACTCCGACGTGAATTATATCGATCCACTGGAGTCACCCCTGATATTCGCCAGTAAACTGGTTGAGCGCGTGCCGGTGATGCTGTTTTCCCAGTTTGGTGTTGTACCGGCGGAGGTGTACGGTTTCAGCCCCGATCCATTGCCGGTTTACCTGGCCGTTGCGCTGCTGTTCATGGGCGCGATTACCTGGCTTCTATGGCCCCTGATAAAGGGCGACAGAACAGCCCGGTTCTGGCTGCTGGGAAGCCTTTTCTCGGTGCTGCCGGTGACCGCCTCCATACCCGCAGATCGCAACCTGCTTTTTGTGGGGCTGGGTGCGTCGGTTGCCGTCGGTTTGCTGGTTCAGCATCTCCGGCAAGGTATGCTGCAACATCGGCTGCGTCGAATCGGGGCCTTTGGCATGGTGGGAATGCACCTGGTGCTGGCGCCCATACTGCTGCCTCTGGTGAGTTACAGTCCGAAACTCTGGAACCAGATGATGGGGCTGCAGCTGACCAGCGAGATGCCGGTTCAGAGTGAGCAGGATAAATTATTGCTGTTCGGCGTTCCCATGCCGGTGGCTCTGGCCACGACGCCCATGCGCTATGCCAGCGACCGGCTTTTGCCGGAGCGGCTCTGGCTGATCAGCTCGGACCGTCACCACTTTACCATCAAGCGAATCAATGCCAATCAGCTGGATATTGTTTCCTCCAAACCCCTGATCAATACCTTTGAGCAGGCGCTGCGGGATATGGAGCGGCATCCGTTTGGGGAGGGTGATCAGGTGGTTCTGTCAGATATGGTACTCAAAGTTACCCGGACTGACCCGGCAGGTCATCCGCTGGCGCTGCGTTTGACCTTCAGGCCGGGGGTGCTGGATACGGCAGCGCTCGTTGCCCAGGGCGAAGGGCAGGACCGGTTGGCTCTGCGGCGCCAACCGTTGCCGGCCATTGGCGAGTCGCTGCAGCTGTATGCTCCGGTGACGTCAGCGGAGTGAGCGAAGTGATTGCACTTCCGAACGCAGCGCGTCGATTTCTTCCAGCAAATCCAGCGCCAGTGCCAGTCCGGGAAGATTGATATCGAGATCCCGCTGCAGGCGCAGCGCCCGGTTGAGGCGAAACAGCTGCGCTGCAGTAAAATGCCAGTCGCGGGCGGAATTCCCTTCCGGCTCCGCAATCCCGAAATCCACAAACTCGATAACCTGCTCAGCGTGCATACCGCACCGCTCACAGACTTCCCGAAGGCTGTAAACGGTAGTATTCCCAAGCACTTCGATGGTCAGTTTATCCATGATCAGTTTCCTTCCAGCTCTGCCCGTGGGTCGAAATCCAGTTCCTGTTTCAGTGCTTCAAACAGTTCCCGGGAGCGCTCGGTCTGCTTTTTCGGCATAACGATTTTCAGGGTCACTATCAGATCTCCGGGTGTTTTTCCTGGCATACCCTGGCCTTTCAGGCGCAGTTTACTGCCCTCGCGACTTCCTGTGGGGATCTTCAGGCTGATTTTTTTGCCTGACAGGGTGGGTACCGACACATTACCTCCCAGTGCGGCTTCCCATGGAGCCACCGGCAATTGCATGATCAGGTCCTTACCCTCCACCTGATAGACCGGGTGAGGCGCCACCTGGATTTCGATCAGCAGGTCGCCATTCTGACCGCCGCCAATTCCCGGTGCGCCCTGACCTTTCAGACGCAGATGCTGGCCGTTACCAATACCGGCGGGTATGGTGATTTTCAGGGTTTTGGTGCGGTGCGACACCAGCCCGTGTTCATCCACCTCCGGCACCCGGTACTGGATCTGTTTTTCGCCTCCCCTGTAGGCCTCTTCCAGAAACAGCGCCAGGCGGTGGTGAATATCCTCGCCACGCATCCGGAAACTGGCTTGATGCCCGCCGCGATAGGTGCGGTGGGCGCTTCCGCCACGGCCAAAGATCTGCTCAAAAAAGTCGCTGAAGGCGGCCGCATCGGCCTGGGTGAATCCGCCATCATGAAAATGGGCTGCGGACTCCCAGTCCGGTGGTGGCCGGAAACTGCCATCACCGGCCCGCGCACCCATGGCCCGGAGCTGATCGTATTCCGCCCGTTTTTCCGGGTCTTTCAGTACCTCATAAGCCTCGGACACTTCTTTGAATTTATCCTCGGCCTGCTCCTCCTTGCTCACATCAGGATGGTACTTTCTGGCCAGCTTGCGGTAGGCCTTTTTAATGTCGTCAGAACTGGCGCTTTCCTGAAGCCCCAGTATCTGATAATAGTCTTTGAATTCCATGAGTTTTGCTCTCGTTCAACTCGACTGTCAGCGTTATACAAAAGGATGTTGGGCAAAGGTTTGCCCGAAATTGCCGGTTTCCTGGACTCAACTGAATAGTTAGCCGTTATATGGTGACTCTCCGGGAGAGTTTCAAGCGTTCCGGGTACCAACCGGTTCCAGTTGTTCGCCTATACTGATAATAATGTGGCGGGGGGGGAGCTATGGGCAATTATTTTGGCAGGCTCTCAGCAGCCCTCGTTGGTGTGCCCGCTGTTTGAAAGGAGACCACAGGTGCGTGTTGAACTGGATGCGGAAGGAACCTGTGCCGGCTTTGCAGCTGCTGCAGAGCGACTGGCCCGGACCAGTGGCGTGGAAGGCTTGTTGGCGCTTTGCTGTGACGCTAACGGTTTTCTTCCCTCCGAACTGGACCCGTTGCTGGAAAGGGTCGGGTTACCTCTGTTTGGCGGATGCTTTCCCGGTATCCTGTACCAGGACCGTGTATATGATCGTGGTTCTCTGTTAGTGGGCCTGCCCGCTAAACCGGAAATACAGCTGATTGCAGACCTTGAAAGCCGGCATCAGGATTTCGATTCCCTGATTCAGGCAGCAGAATCCAGTTATATGGAACCGGGCACAAAAATTCTGCTGGTTGACGGTATGTCGCTGTATGTCAATTCACTGCTGGAGTCGGTATTCAATGCGGCAGGTTTGGCGGAGGGTTATATTGGTGGCGGCGCCAGCTCCCTTGACCTGGTTCCCAAGCCCAGTCTGTTCACCAATAATGGCCTCAGGGGGGATTGCGCGATTCTGGCGCATATACCGCTTCCCAGCGGTATAGGAATCGCCCATGGCATGCGGTCGGTTGCCGGGCCGTTCAAGGTCACCAGCGCCACTTTCAATGAAATTCGCTCCCTTGACTGGCAGCCTGCGGCTCAGCTTTACAAGAACACAATTTTAAATCATCCGGATTATGACCCGGGAATCCTCGGGTTTCTGGGCACCGATGCCCATTATTCACTGGGCCTGAACAGAATGGATGCCGAACGGGTGATACTTGAACCTGTAAGGGAAGGAGAACAGGAGTCGCTGCTGTTTATGCAGCAGGTGCGGGAAGGCGAATTCGTTAATGTTATGCATATTAGTGCTGACAGTATGATCGCATCGGCAGCCACTGCATTGGAACGGGCTCTCGAAAATATTCAGGGTCAGGGATCTCCAAAAACCATCCTGACTTTCGATTGTGTCAGTCGCCGACTGTTTCTGGGTAACCGGTTTCAGGAGGAGCTGAAGGCTATTGCATCAGAGGGCTCTGTTCATATTGGCGCTCTGACCTGTGGCGGAGAAATCGGAACCAGTGGCAAGGACTTTCTGGATTACCACAATCGTACCTGTGTGATCGGCGTATTCCCGGAGTAATCATGGCAACTGTCGATGAGCTGACCCAGATACTTTATGAAATGTCCATGGCCATCGGGGAGGACCTGGACCTTGAGAAAATGCTGCAGACCGTGGCACTGACCACACTGCGTAAACTGAACAGTACCGCTTTTGTCGTTTACGAAGAATCTGCTTTTAACGA
This sequence comes from Ketobacteraceae bacterium, assembly GCA_033722575.1. Lineage (GTDB taxonomy): Bacteria > Pseudomonadota > Gammaproteobacteria > Pseudomonadales > Ketobacteraceae. Next base: position 4,730 of record JAWVYU010000354.1, read on the forward strand.
TGGGTTCCGGTTTGAGCGCGTTTTCATAACACCCCGGGTTTTTTCCCGAAGCAGCAGTTACCGAATGCTTGAAAAGCAGGTCAACGGTGCCTATGAAAAGCAGGGTCTTGAGCAGTTTTATAACTCTTTGCCAGCGGAGTTTGATCTTGAGGGAGGAGAGTGCTTCCACTTAATGACGTTGCCAGGGTATGGTGTGTTGGCAGTCTTCAGAAAAAATGGCCCCCTGCCACAGCATTTCATATATTCCATGACCGCGCTTAACCGCAAACTTGCTGTGGCCTGCCGCGCTTGTCTGTTCAGCAGCCGTATGGAACAGTTGGTACAGGAGCGCACCCGGCAGCTTGAGCAGGAAAAACAAAAGGCCGAGGTAGCCAACAATGCCAAATCGGATTTTCTGTCACGCATGAGTCATGAGTTACGCACCCCGCTGAATGCTATCCTGGGCTTTTCCCAGATTCTGGAAGCACGTATTACCGAGGATATGTCAGAGGAAATTCGTATTTCAAAGGATAATATTGCTGCAGCAGGAAAACA
>JAWVYU010000355.1:0-5251 GCA_033722575.1 Ketobacteraceae bacterium
CAAAGATCTGGAGGAGCTGGAAGCATTCAACGAGGAAGAAGAAGCGGCGCAACTGGTGGAGCAGAAAATCGAAATCGATTATGTGCTGACTGAAACAGGCCACATACTGGAAGATCTGATTACCATGAGCAGCGACAAAGCCCGCTCCCAGGTGGCCGTACACTGATGTTCGAACTGCACCCGCAACTGGCTGCCGATACCTTTCAGCTGGCAGAATCTGAGCTTAACCTGCTATTGCTGATGAATGACAGCCAGTTTCCCTGGTGCATTCTGGTGCCCAAACGTGAATCAGTGCGGGAACTTTTTCAGTTGCCCCAGCGGGACCAGTACCAGATGACCGATGAATCGAGCCTGCTGGCAGAAACGCTGATGGACAGCTTTCAGGCCCACAAAATCAATGTAGCGGCACTGGGCAATATGGTGCCGCAACTGCACGTTCACCATATTGCGCGCTATACCGATGACCCCTGTTGGCCCAGACCCGTCTGGGGCCAGGCCGCTCCGCTGCCCTATGACGAAAGCGCCTGGGAGAGCGTCACCCGGAAACTCAGAACCAGCCCGCTGGACCACTATTTTACCTTTGCCTGAGACTTACCTTCACCCCTGTGTGGCCCAGGCTGTCTAGTCACCGCTCAGCTCCCTGTCGAACGCAGCGATCAGGTTAAGCAAGGCATCGGTTTCCTGCGACAAGTCCCTGAACATCTCCTCTGCCATGGGGTGCACGGCCGATTTATCGGGCAACGGGTGCCCGCCTTCCAGTAATTCCCGGAAACGCACCACAAACACCCATTGCAACCAGTCGGTAAACGCCATGGTATCCGCATAAAACGGCACCGTGCTGGCAAAGGCGCTGCGGGCCGGCGGCTCCTGGCTCCATAACGCCTGGTCCTTCATCTCTGTTTCAATTTCGATCAATAAGGTGCTCAAAACATCTCTGTTGGCCAAGACACTATCCTGAATTCTCTGATTAATCACTGTTCCCTTTATTAATTTATCGAATCCCGCGCCGGAAACCAATGGCCTGTTCCGGAGACAGGATTGTTTGTTGGTGAACTTGCGCTTGTTGCGCCAGCGTATGATTGACTAGAATACCAACTCAATCACAAGCACAAAGCAGGTTTTATTTGTGAAAATGCCCGAAGCGAAACCCAAGGTAAAGCTGGCTTGCAGGCTGGCCTGGATATCTGCCGCTTTTCTTTTGTCGCCAGTGAACGTATCTGCTGCTGTGGACCTGAGGGAAGCCTATCAGCTGGCAGAAAGCAATGACCCGCAATGGTCATCCATAAAGCATAATTATCAGACCCAGAAGGAAAACTACTACCAGGCACGCTCTCAGCTGCTGCCAAGGGTGTCCCTGGGGGCAGAGTTCTCGGAGCGCCGTAATGAAACGGAAGGCAGCGACCCCAACAATTCCAGTCAGCAGGTGTATACCGCCAGCGTTTCCCAGCCGCTGTTCCGCCTGGACAGCTGGTATGCGTTCAAGCAGGTAAAAGCCAGCGATCAGCTGGTAGATGCCGAATACCAGGCGCAGCAACAGGATTTTCTGATCAGAGTGCTGAACGCCTATCTGGCCGTACTGCGCGCCAACGAAACACTGGCCTTCAGTAAAGCGGAAGAGTCTGCCATTGCCCGTCAGAAAGACCAGACCGAACAACGTTATCAGGTGGGGCTGATTGCCAAAACCGATGTCCACGAAGCCCAGGCAGCTTATGACATCGCCGTCGTGCAGCGGATTGTGGCGGAGCGTGATCTTGACCTTGCTCTGAAGAGCCTCGAGACCCTCACCGGCACTCAGATTGATGCGGTTGCCGGACTGGAGGAGGATTTCCCCATCCAGGTGCCACAACCCAACGATATTGATGAATGGGTGACAATGGCGCTCAATAATAACAAATCTCTGATCGCCGCCACCTACAATGAAACCGCCGCCATGAATGAATATGAGGCGCGCCGTGCACAGCATTATCCAACACTGGAGCTGGTGGGAAGCTACCAGAAAACAGAAACCGACGCGGTCACCAATCTGGGCAACACCAGCTTTGAGAACCCGGATTCGGAAACAACCACCATAGCCCTGCAACTGGATATTCCTTTATATACGGGTGGTCAGACCAGCTCCTTGCGGCGTCAGGCAAAATCTCTCTATTACCGGGCTCAGGATGACAAGCGTTTCACCGAGCGTGACGTGTCCAAGAACACCAGTAATCTGGTGCGGGTAGTACAGACCCATGTGGCCGCGGTGAACGCGCAGCAGCAAAGCATCCGGTCTGCCCAGAGCGCACTGGATGCCACGCGCGCCGGCTACGAAGCAGGAACCAGAACCATTGTGGATGTGCTGAATGCCCAGCGCACACTTTACCAGGCAAAGCGCAATTATGCGGACGCCCGCTTTAATTACATCCTCGACAGCCTGAGATTGAAACAGCTGGCAGGGGTTCTGACGGAACAGGATTTACTGGCGATCAATCAGTGGTTGCGCTGACATAGTCTTCAAACTCTTTGATGGGCAAGGGCCGGCTGAAATAGTAGCCCTGGCACATTTCGCAGTTATGGGAGATCAGGAACTCCAGCTGATCCCTGGTCTCCACCCCTTCGGCGATCACATCCATATCCAGCCCCCTGGCCATGGCCAGGGTTGCCTCAACAATAGCGGCATCGTTGGGGTCTGTGGAAATATCCCGTACAAATGTCTGATCCACCTTCAGAGAGGACACCGGCAACTGTTTCAGGTAACTCAGCGAAGAATAACCGGTACCAAAATCATCCAGTGAAAAGCTGATCCCCAAATCGCAGAGTTTGTTCATGATGTCGATGGTTTCCTCGACATTGTGAATAACGATCCCTTCGGTGATCTCAAATTCAATCCACGCAGGGTTAATGCCCGTTTCATCGATGGCTGTTTTTACATCATCAATGAAATGTTTGTCACGGAATTGCCGGGGAGAAATGTTAATGCCTACCCGTTGCCCCTCACGCCAGAGACCCTGCTGACGCCAGCTTTTCACATCCTTGAACGCGCGCCTCAATAACCAGCGCCCTGCCGGAACTATTAACCGGGTGGATTCCAGAATGGGTATAAACTCACCGGGAGACACCAGCCCCATGCGGGGATGGTTCCACCGCAGCAGCGCTTCCGCACCAACCACCTTACCGCTCTTGCAGTTCAGCTGGGGCTGGTAGTGCAGCACGAACTGCTCTTCGTCAATGGCCTTGCGAAGCTCGTTTTCCAGCTCAAGGTGACGGTCCACCAGTTCCGCCATGTTTTCCGAGAAGAACTCCACCGTATCCCGCCCTTCATCCTTGGCGTGATACATGGCGGTATCGGCATAACGCAGAATTTCGTGCACATCCTTGTCTTTCTCAGGAAACATCACAATACCGAAACTTGCCGTCACCCGCAGAGTCTGCCCGCCGGACACAATGGGCATGGCAATCATTTCACGCAACTTCTCTGCGATATCCAGAGCGGCTTTGGCGCCCTCCTCAATGCATTCACCGATTTCCGGTGTTACTACCACAAATTCATCACCGCCAAGGCGCGCCACCACATCCTCGGCGCGGCTGTTATTTTCCAGGCGTGACGCGATTTCCTGTAACACCAGATCCCCCACCGGGTGCCCCAGTGAATCGTTGATTTTCTTGAAGTGATCCAGATCGATAAACAATACTGCGCCCACGTAATGGTGGCGGTTGGAACGTTCAATTTCACTTTCCAGGGTTTCTATCAGGCGTAACCGGTTGGGCAGATTGGTCAGCGGATCGTGATAAGCCTGATGGCGAATAATCGCCTCGGCGTTTTTCTGTTCTGTGATATCCACTGATACACCCAGACAGATCATATCCCCGTAATAACTCAGGGGGATTTTATGGGTGTGTATCGCCAGTTCCTCACCTGCTGCATTGGTAAAGACTTCCTCCGCCACGTATTCGGGCATCTTACCTTCAATAATGGCCATATCGCTGGAACGGAACTGCCGCATCTGCTGTTCTGACAATTTGCTGTGCAAATCCTTCAGATAGCTGTGCTCCACATCCTCCACCGACATGCCGTAGGCGTCGGCCGTGGCCTTATTGGCAAATACAAAGCGCCCTTCCGCGTCGCGGGCATAGATCATGTGCGGCACTGTATTGATGATTTTCTGTTTATGCCGCTCGCTTTCGTAAATAACGCGCTCGCGCTCTTTGCGTTCCTGAAGCAGGTTGGATACGGTGCGGATATACAGGTTGGATACATCTATCAGGCGACCCAGCTCATCGTCCTTGTGATTCTCGTCCGGCGGTATCAGCTTGATGTCCGGACGGTCAGGATCAATTTCCCGGATTTCCTTTGAGATACGCACCAGTGGCTTTGCAACAGACCAGTAAAAAGCCACAAAGAACAGCATGACAAGAATCATGTTGCGCAGAAAGCCGGTGACAAACACCACAATGGCACGTTTGTAAAAGGGCGCATACACGGCATCATAATCAATGGTAACCTGCAACAGCCCGGAGTCTTTACTGATGGCGTTTTCCAGCGTGATGGCAATTTTGTAATCATGCAGACGTTGCGCCAGCAAATTGGTGAGCCAGACCGTATTGGTAGCCGTTATGGGGCGTTCCCGTTCCGCCAGGATATTGCCCAGTTCATCCACCACCTTCACACCCACGACAAAGTCGTAAACCATCAACCCCTTCACGACTTCAGTGGCAAGTCGTTCGTCCAGTGTGTGCACAGCACGGCTGGCAGTGGGCTTTGCGACATCCAGCATACGACCTACCGTATTACTGAAATTGGCCTTCTGATTCTGAAAATCAAAATAGACCTGAATGCCGCTGATAATCAAACCCAGGCAAAAAGCAAGCAGGACGCCGGTGGAGGCCAGTTTGTAAGAGATGCTATGGTGGAGTTTCATTCAGCCATTAAATAAAAAAGACCTTTAATATCCAGTATAGCGAGTCTTTATACACTGATGATACGAAAGGCCTTGTTATTCGTTTTAAAACTGAAAGATAGCACCTAACCCACGTGTTTTGCACCAAATACCAGGAGTTTTTGATAGGTGGTGGGGAGCAGACGTTGCATGCTGTCGATAAGGTGGGCGTCGAACCCCACCAACACCCTGGCCCGGTTCTTTCTGACACCCTCCAGAATAATCCTGGCGGCTTCTTTTGGTGTGGTGCGAGCCACTTTATCAAACTGCCTGGCAACCTCCTCTGCTGTCTGAACCTGGCCGGTAAGGCTGTTGACGTCACCCAGGCGACTGTTACG
>JAWVYU010000356.1:0-5239 GCA_033722575.1 Ketobacteraceae bacterium
CCTGCCGGGAATATCACCACGGTTACCAGTGCCGCCATCGCTACCTATACGGGTACGCCGGTTTATACGGTTGCCAACAGCAACCGTTATGGAAACGGCGTTTACGTGGGCTCCGGCGAAGGATTACATGTGCTGGATACTGCCAACACCCGGGTGGAAACATTGCTGACGGGCACCTCTATCCATGCCATTTGTGAAAACAGCACCAGTGTGTATTTTGGCGGCGAGCTGGGGGTATTCCAGTACCGGTTCCGCACCGGGCAACTGACCTACCTTCATGCCGAATTTGAATCAGAACAGGAAAGTGACTGGTTGCCTTTTGTCATCAGCGAGCTGCCCGTCAACCCCGTATTTGGCCTGCCGCCGGTGCGAGCCCTGTGGCTTGGCGATGATGATATTCTGTGGATTGGCACCACCCAGGGTTTGGCCCGCTACCGGGCGCGTAAGGAAGCTGATCTGGTTTATCGCACGGTGCTGGAAGGTTTCAGCGATCTGGTGAACGGACCTGTCTCCCAGATCCAGCAGGATGATCATGGTATTGTCTGGCTTTCCACTCACAATGGGCTGTTAAGGTTTGATGGCCGTGATCTGGCGCAATTCAGTTTTACCGATAACCTGTGGCGGCCCCTGGGGCAGGCAGACAGTCTGTATCGCGACGACACTCAGAGCAGCCGCAGCGTATGGCGCTATAACCGCTCATCCTCCCAATGGGAAATATTCGATTACACGGCAAAGCAATGGGTAACCTTCAGCCAGCCGACGCTGCTGGATCCGGATCCGGTTCAGGCCTGTCTGTTGGTGGACACGGTGCGTGCTGAACTGGGAATCCTGGCGGGCAATGAATTCAGCAAAAGTGCGGATGTGGCAGTCACTGATCTGCTCATGCGTTGTAAACCTGATCACACCCGTATCCTGGATGGTGGTATTCCCTGTATTCCCCGCATGCCCACAGGCAGTTCTGACTGGCGGTATCTTTCTATTGAACCCGGTTCCCTCACTGACTCCACTGATTTGCCCTGGTGGTCCATGGAAGGGCGGCTGGTACCACCCCCGGACCATGATGCCCCCTATCCCGGGCGGTTTCAGGTAAAAGATCTGACACCGTTTCAGCTGGGGCAGATGATTTTTGCCTACAACCCCGCTGCCAAAGTGAAATTCCAGTGGGAAAACAACAAACCCCTGCGCGTGCTGGTGCGCCTGTTAAAACGTAGCAGCGATGACGTGATTGATCCTGCCATTATTGACCGTGTGTGGCAGGGAATCAGCAAGGTCAGGCCGGCGGGTGTCAATATAAGGCTTGCTGTGGACGAAACCATCGTTCGCGGCGAACAAATCCTGTAAAAACGAGCGAGGATATCACTGTGAGTCTAACTAGCTTACCCACCGACATCACCCAGCTGGATGACCTGAGTCCCAAAGCGGCAGGCTCGTTAATCAAGCATGAAGACTGGAACACCCTGGTGGCCAGTGTGCAGGGAATCGGTACTGCATTGCAGGAGTATATCGCCCAGGCCAATCAACGGATGACGGATATTGAAACAATGCTCAATCCGTTACCCGGTCAGGTGGCGGATCTGGAAGCTGCTGTGGCGGATTTAACGGAACAGGTGCAGCCCCTGATGGATCGCTATGTTGTGACGCTGCGAACCCAGAAGCAAAACTACCTGATGGGTGAACTCTGCGAGATGATTGCTACGGTCCGCGACCTGCAGGGCAACCCGGTCACCAGCCGGCCCTGGATAGATTTCATGACCAACTGGGGGCAGTTGCGGGCCGCGCCAGGATTTCAGACTGATGTCAGTGCCACCGGTGGCAGCATCTCTGTGCGCACCAACAGCGATGGCATTGCCAGGGTGCTGGTGAAAGCAGCCCATACCGCCAACCTCAGTGAAGCCCAGGAAGCCCAGGTAGCCACGGCCATGGAAACCACGTTGCCCAGTGGCATGTTCTTTTATCAGGCTATCATGAGCGCCCCCACGCCGGGCAGTAACAGTGCCAAACAAGCCTTCCAGGTCATGAACAGTCAGTATGAACAGGGCCAGCAAAACCCGGTGCAGCAGTTTATCGACGAATACCATTTCTTTCCTGATTACCAATACCACAACCCCTGGACGCCAAGCTTCAGTAACTGGAAACACTATCGCACCGTGGTGATGGCCATGGTCAAGGATGACAGCGACCCACTGACACCTGACGGTTCCAAGGGTGCTGCCTCTATACAGGTACAGTTCCGGGACTGGATCGGCCCCTGGATTTTTGACTATGTGAATGATTTCGACATTTTTGTTCCGGAGATCATTGATGTGCTGGAAACCCAGATAGGCAGCGGCCTGTTCAAACAGGATCTGGATATTATTCATGACCTGGTGGAAGACAATATCGGTATTCTGGGCGCGGTGGGCCGCCAGAAATATTACAACGGTGTGATTGATGCGATTGATCAGGTAGATGTGACCGATCCGCCCCCCTATATGCAGGATTTACGGAATTCCGTGAAGTATGCGGTTTCTGTTCAGCAGATGCAGGAATCGCCGGGAGTGGCCGTTAAGGGCAACCAGGTCAGCAAAACTCCCGGTATGACTGCCATGACCGGTGCTGCGAAGAATGCCGCTGCTGCCAAAGATACTGCGGAATCCACACTGAATACCTACGAATCCCTGCAGGCCAACAATCAGGAAATGAATGACCGGATCATGGCACTGGATAACGATCTGCAGATAACCCATCAGCTCAGCAATAATATCAATAATGAGCTGGCCTCCATCGGTCAGAATGTACTGCGCATCAATACCCTGGATCAGAACTCGGTGCAGGGTCAGGTGAATCTGATCACTGCCCAGATCGGCCAGATCAACGAAGCGCTGCGCAGGGGATAGGTTAATCTTTTATGGCTGAGATCTATCTCACTCCCGGCGATATCAGTGCCAGTGACACCCGGATTGTCCTGGCCTTTCTGAACGCCATGCAAAGTGCGGAAGAAATCGCCGCCCGGGTGGAGATTCCCAATGAGCTGGATATTGGCGTGCGTCTGGGGCAGCGGATTCTAGATGCCCGTGAGCAGCTGGGCGGACGCTTTAGTGATCTGCAGCAGCTGATGGAGGTGCCGTTGATTGGCCCCGAGCGTTTTACGGAAGTGGTGACGGAAGCGCTGGACAAGTCCGCTCTGGATATATTGAGCCGGAGGTCCCGCTCCAGGGAGCTGAGCGAAATCGCTGCCGTGTCATCACAAATTGATGTGCTCAGGGCGTCCTTAAAGGAACTTGAGGTACTTAATCCCAATCGTTACCGCATAGAAATAAAATCACTGGACAGCACACCCTATCTCGGCGAGGTCATTCCCGTTCGTATCCGCGTGTGGGACCGTCATACCAGAAAATACAAAGCCAACATGCCGCTCACCATTGAAACCAATTGGGGAAACCTGCGCTGGTCCAGGGGGCTGCAGGTAAAACAGGGAGCGGTTATTCATGGTCGTACCAGTGTTAGCGGTGAACTGGTGGTAGAACTGTACACCCCCACCGTAGAGCCATTAACTGTGCCCCAGCAAACGGAGCTGTCCCTGGCATTGGGCAAGCTCAGTCATCAGGCGGAAGTACCCAGTCAGGCGCGGCAGAACTTTCAGGAGCTGACGGCAAAATACCAGCATCCGCTGAATGTGGATCTGCGCAAAGCCATGGATATTCATTACAAAAGCCGGCAGGATCGTGTGGCAGAATCCATTAACAGTCCCTCATCAGTCTACCAGTGGACCTATGAACAGGCACTGGTGCGTGCTTACGCTCATCCCCGGGAAGCGCAGGAACAGAACACCGTAATATCACTGTCCACCCTTGTGGTTGAGTACCGTGACTGGTTATCGCCCTGGTACGATGTTTACAAAAATGATCTGGTTGAAAGCCAGTCTTTGCAGACTGGCCTGAATGAAGCACTTAACTTCAGTGACGACGAACAGGGTGTGGTAGGGCACATGGTGTCCTCACTGCATTCATTTATTGCCCACCAGAACGGGTTGCTGGGAGCCCGTGTCGGCCAGCAGGCCGGTAAGGAGGTGGTAACCCGTATGCTAAGCCAGGATCCTCAATTCCTTTCCAGCGGCACCAAGGAAACCCTGTATACGGTGCTGAATCAGGCACCGGGCACCATTACCCCGGCCAGTAAAGGCAGCGTTGGCATTGCCAATGAAGTGGCCATAGACGTTGGCAGAAACACCGGCCTGTTCGACATTGTTGATGCCGACATCAATTTTGATCAGCTGACTTCCAGGATTGAAGCTTTCAACAGCAATTATCAGAACTTTACCAGTGAGTATACCCAGTTCAATGATGACTTTGCCGCCTTTAATCAGGAGTACCAGGCGTTTAATACCGACTATCAGGCTTTCAATACCAACTATGCGGATTTTAGCAGTCAGTACGGCACCTGGCAGAATGATTATGTGGACTTTCAGGATAGCCTGGCAGATTTTAACGTGGCAAAAGACCAGTTGATCCAGAACGTTACCGTGGGCGTTAACGACGCACTGCGAAACGTGGAAGCCACTATTACCGGCACCACCGGCACCTCGGTTGCCATCGACCCCATTGAAAACGTAACGATCGGCCGGAACATTCACCGGCCTGGCGGGGGAGGCTGACTGTGAAAATCACCAGACTGTTCAATGATCCCGCTACCGGCGGGGGTGGATTATCGGAGAATGACAGCATAAACATCAAGCAGCCGGCAGACATCAACGGACGCACGGGATACCGGCGCATACTATATTTGCGGCTCACGCTTGGCAATCATGCCAATGGCATCAGAATCCACCGGAATACCAGTAAACTGGCATCCCGGTTCAGCGAATACCTGCTTCACCTCACCAGTGACAATGACAGCTTTCAGACACAGGGCTGGCAGGTGGAGGAGGACGACAATCTGGTGAAAGTGCGCCTGACTCATCCCTGGCGCCTGAATTACGTCAAAACCTGGGACCTCCGCGGTATAGATGTGCTGCGAATGGACGGCGACGCCCTGAGCGCTGAGCCTACGGTTAAAGCCAATGCCAATATGACCATTGCAGCAGAGTTTACCGCTCAGGATTTTGCCCTGCGGAAAAAGCCGAGATACAACCAGTCCCAGATTACCCAGGCCGCAGATGCGTCAATATCACAAGTTGCGCAAAGCAAGGCACTGAAAGACAAGCAGATAAAGAAAATGTCGCCTTCTTCCAGCGGCAGTCCCAGTGTCTCCATTGATAACG
>JAWVYU010000357.1:0-5239 GCA_033722575.1 Ketobacteraceae bacterium
CACCAGCGATTTTTCTTTGCTGTCGATGGCTTTCTGATAGATCTGCAATACCCGGTTTTTTTCTTCCTGTGAAAATTTACTGTAGATTTCGTGCAGTGTGGGTGTGCTGTCGTCCGGAAAATCCAGTATGCGCTTGAACTCTTTGGAAACATGGATTTTCCGGTCCCGGGTATCCCAGCTCCAGCTTCCCAGCTTGGCAATACGCTCGGCATTTTCCAGTCTGGATTCCCGTTGCTCCAACGTTTTCAGTATGGTGCTGGTACGCAGAATATACCGGGTGCGCTGTTCCAGAATCAGGTGATTCAGCGGCTTGGTAATAAAATCCGTGGCGCCTGCATCGAAAGCCCGGTTGATGGATTCCGCGTCATCCAGCCCGGTCATGATCATAATGGGTACGTTCTCGCTGCCTTGCATGCTGCGAATGCGGGAGCAGACTTCGTAACCGTCAACCACAGGCATCATCAGGTCCAGCAGCACCAGATCCGGTTGGTAGCGGTTGAACTTTTTGAGGGCATCTTCACCATCCACGGCTTCAACCACGTTAAAGCCCGCGTCCTGGAGCGTGTCCATGGCCACAAAACGCATGGCGTCGTCGTCGTCGACAACGAGCACCAAAAAGTCTTTGTTGTTGATATTTATGGGTAGCACGTGTGTGGTGTGTGTTGTATAAAATGCGAGAGTTTATAAAAGTTTAGCCGGGCTTTGCCCAATAGAACAGGCTATTTGTGTTAATCACTGTATCGTTGCAGGCAGCGGAGGGGGCACATAACTTATCGCTATGGATACCGGGAGGACTATGCATTTTCGGATGATCGGTGACGGGGAGGTGGAACTTGCCGGCAGCTGGACGATAGACAGAATAATGGCTATCCGTGCGGAGTGGGACCGGTTTTCCTGGCCGGCTGACAAGCATCTTGCCTTGCGTTCCGGTGGGGACTTTCGCCTGGATGTTTCCGGAGCCTGGCTGTTGAGGCGGCTGATACAGCAGCTGTCCCAGCATTACGAGACCCTGGATTCCACTGTTGATGATCAAAACCTGCTCAGTTATCTGGACGAGCTGGATGCCAGGCCGGTAGCGGCTTCAAAAGGCCGCCTTTTCCTGGGCCGGCACCTCCATTCACTGGGAGAGTGGGTGGTCAAAGCCTGGCAGGGTTTTCTGGACTGGATGGCTTTTGTGGGGGAAATCCTGGTGCTGCTGCTCTACGGCATAGCGAATCTCAAGCACCTCAGAGTGAAATCCGTGTCCCGTCACATCTACACCTCGGGGATCCAGGCAATTCCGATTGTGGCCCTGATCGCCTTTCTGATCAGCGTGGTACTGGCCTATCAGGGTGCCACCCAGTTGCGTCAGTTTGGCGCCGATATCTACACTGTGGACCTGGTGGTACTGTCGGTGTTGCGGGAAATGGGCGTGCTGCTGACGGCCATTATGGTGGCGGGCCGTTCGGGAAGTGCGTTTGCCGCTGAAATCGGCGTAATGAAAATCAATCAGGAAGTGGATGCTATCTCTACCATGGGAATGAATCCGCTGGAGGTGCTGGTATTACCGCGGGTGATTGCCCTGATTGTGGCGCTGCCACTGCTGACCTTTATTGCAGACCTGATGGGCATTGCCGGTGCTGCGGTGCTTACCAATATGTTGCTGGATATTCCGCTGGTGCAGTTTGTAGAGCGGGTCCATGGTCTGATTGCCGGGAACATGTGGATGTTCTGGGCTGGTATTATCAAGGCTCCGGTATTTGCTTTTCTGATCGCGATTGTGGGCACCCGCCGGGGTATGCAGGTCAGTACCTCGGCCGAGAAAGTCGGCAGTTTTACCACCCAGGCAGTGGTGGAGTCGATTTTCCTGGTGATACTCGCTGACGCGCTGTTTTCCATTCTTTTTTCTCGCCTGGGTATCTGATCGTTATGGCGGATTTCCTGAAAATCGACAATATTGTCAACCAGTTTGGCGACCAGGTGGTACATGACGGAGTCAGCTTCACGGTTCAGGAAGGCGAAATTCTGGGCATTGTGGGCGGTTCTGGCACGGGCAAGTCCGTGCTGATGCGAACCATTCTTGGCCTGCAACGTCCGGCTTCCGGTGAAATCTGGTTTCGTGGGCGACCCCTGATCGGAACCCACCATGAGGACCGCGGCGACCTGATGACCCAGTGGGGTGTGCTGTTTCAGAGCGGCGCGCTGTTTTCATCCCTCAATGTATCAGAAAACATTGAACTGCCCATGAAGGAACATTTCCACTTGCCCGGGAGTGTGCGGCGGGAGTTGGCTGCGCTCAAACTCAAAATGGTGGGCTTGCCGGAGGATGCGGGGCAGAAGTTCCCTGCCCAGCTCTCCGGCGGTATGGTCAAACGGGTGGCATTGGCACGGGCGCTGGCACTGGATCCGGCGGTGGTTTTTCTGGATGAACCCACTTCAGGCCTGGATCCCATTGGTGCCGCAGAGTTCGACCAGCTGTTGCGCACACTGCAGCGGGATATCGGCCTCACGGTGGTAATGATAACCCATGATCTGGACAGTATTTTCAGCGCCTGCGACCGGCTGGCCGTACTGGTGGACAAACAGGTGATCATTGATACAGTGGACCGGGTGGTGCACCATCCACATCCCTGGATCGAACAGTATTTTCACGGGCACCGCTCAAGGGTCAGCGGAGGTTAGGGTTTATGGAGCGAAACGGAAATTACATTGCCGTCGGGGTGTTTGTTCTGGTGGTACTGGTGCTGGGATTTTTCTGGCTGATCTGGCTCACCGGGGATGACCGGCACTACGACCGGTACTCCATGTATTTCGAGGGCTCGGTACTGGGTTTGTCGGAGGGGTCGGAAGTCACTTACATGGGCGTGGATGTGGGGCGGGTGGCGGATATCAATATTGACCCGAACTATTCCGGCATGGTTCAGGTGCTGGTGGATATTGAGGAGAAAACACCCATACGACCCAACACCTATGCCAGCCTGGCCATGCGCGGGGTTACCGGGCTGGTAATTATTGAACTGTCTGAGGACCCCGAGTCCGTCCACAAGGGCTTTCGCAAAGATTCCCTGGGTAACCGGGAAATTTCGGTCAAGCCGTCACTGATCAGCAAGTTTGCCAAGGAATTACCGCAGCTGTCTGGCCAGGTCTCCGCGCTTCTGCAACGTTTTAATGACCTGATGAGCGAGGACAATATTGCCAATATCAGCCAGACCCTGGCGAATATCGAGGCCTTCAGCAGTAATGTCACCCGTGACAGTGCACACCTGGGTGATCTGATCACGGACGCGCGCAAAGCGTTGGCGGATATGTCGGATGCAGCGGATTCGGTGCAGGCCCTGACCGACAACATGGGGCCGAGAACCGATGAAATGATGGCATCTGTGGACGCGGCCGCCACCAGGGCCGACGAGGCCATGCGGGGGCTCAACCGTATTCTGGATAACAATAATGACGGCGTTCAGCGTTTCGTCAACAACGGTTTACCGGAGCTGACGGAGTTGATTATTGATGCACGTACGGCACTGAACGATATCAGCGAACTGGCCCAGACCCTGAAAGAAGATCCGTCCCAATTAATTTATCAGACCCAGCCCCGCGGTATGGAGATCCAGCGATGAGAACAGTAACAACGGTTATCCTGCTGGTCCTGACTCTGGCAGCCTGCAGCGTTTCATTGCCGCAAAAACCGCCGGTAGGCTCGGTGTGGAATCTGCGTCCGGCAACAGTGCCTGCCGCCGAAACACAAAAACCTTTTGGTGTTGTTGTTGCCAAACCCTGGCTTGCCTCCGGCTTTGATACCCGCCAGGTCAGGGTTACGCTGCAAAGTGGCGAGATGGACGCGCTGGCCGGCGTGGCGTGGTCTGCCAATTATGGTGAATGGCTGCGCAATTATTTTATTGAGGGGCTGCAGTCGTCGGGCCGCTTCAGTAGCGTCACCGGTAACCAGAGCGTGAGGGGTAATCAGGTTTTTCTGAAACTCTACCTCTGGGACCTGTCTGTCCATTATGACGGTCCGGACCGCACCAGCCCGGTGGTGGAGGCGAAAATGGTGGTGTCGGTCACCAATGGCCGGGGTGAAAAACTGGTGGACCAGCAGGTGATTCATTCCCGGGCCGAAGTGAGCCATCAGCGCCTGGAGCCCATCATGGACGGTTTTCGCCGGGCGGTGGAGGACTGCTTTCAACAGGTATTTCAGCTGCTTTCGCAGCTCTAGATCTGCTGTCCTCCGACGGCTCAGGAAACGGCGCTCTGACAATGCCATGCCCTTTGAAAAGCGTGAACTGAACCATGTCTTCAGCGTATTTCCTGTCACGCTGTCGTTGGGAGAGACCCGGCGTTTATATGTCAAAATGGAAAATCCGGCTCCTTCTACGTGCCGGTTACCCCTGTGGGAGCCGGAAGCCTACGCAGTAAAAGTGGCCAATGAAGAATTCCTCTACGGCAGCATGCTGTGCATTATCGTATTTAATCTGTTGATTTATTTTTCCGTCCGCGATGTAGGCTATCTCTACTATATCGGTTATCTCGCCGGAATTACTCTGCTGTTTTTTATCGACCTGGGTCATGGCGCGTAATCTGGATTTCAGGTATCCCAGAGAGCTGACTGCGCAAGGCCATAGTGCGGTGAACTTCTGTTACTCTTCGCCACGAACCCAATGCGTCATCAGATACGCACGCCGCTCACTGCCATCATCGGTTACAGTGAAGTACTGTCGGATCCCGCCCTCGACAACAGGGAAGCAGACCAGTGCCTGGACACGGTCATTCGCAGCGGGCACCACCTGCTGGAACTGATCAATGACATTATGGATTTTTCCAAGATCGAGGCTCAGCAGCTTCAGGTTCAGCGGGAGCCGGTAGATGTGTGTCTTCTCCTGCAGGATGTTGAGGCCTATTTTCGTCTCAAGGCGGAAGAAAAGGGAATCAGTTTCAGGATTGAATACTGTTTTCCAGTGCCAAGCCACCTGTACGGAGATCTTACCCGGCTGAAACAGATTCTGCTGAATCTTTGCAGTAACGCCATCAAGTTTACAGAGCAGGGTGGGGTTCAGGTGCAGGTATCCTGGAATGAAAAACAACAGTTGATGCTGTTTGCGGTTAAGGATAGTGGCATTGGGCTTACCGAGGCGCAACGTGCCCGGTTGTTCCAGTCCTTCAGTCAGGCAGAAGCATCCACCGCCAGGCAGTTTGGCGGCACTGGACTTGGCCTTGTGATTTCGCGTCAGCTGGCAGAGCTGATGGGGGGCACCATTACCGTTAC
>JAWVYU010000358.1:0-5237 GCA_033722575.1 Ketobacteraceae bacterium
CAGGGAAAATCTTCAGGCCGTATTTGCCCGCCTGAACCACGTACCCCTGGAAACGGTGTTTATGCTGACTCACAAAGGTCAGAAAGTACGTTGCAAGCTGGTCAAGAAATCTGTGACCTTTGGCAAGTTTTGTTTCCGGACATTTGAGGGTGGCGAGCTTATCGAGGTCAACAAGGGCGAGCTGGCACTGGAAATTATTCGCGGCAATGCCAAGCAGCTCGATGAGCACAATATGTTTGATAACGCATTGGAACGGGTGGTAATGCAGATCCAGGCGAAAAATACCTGGCAACAATAATAATATCATTTTTGTCCCCGATAACGGGACCTCTTCTGGCCGGGCCTTTAGTGGCCCGGCGTCTTACCGGAAAGTTTTTTACCGGGATTTTTTTGGCCGCTGGCCCTTTATAACCTGAATTTTTACCGGGTTTTTGTCCGGATATTCAGCGTTACCTTACGGCGTAGTCACTACCGGGTCGTACTTATGTTAATCCATTCACATTATGGATTATTGGCGTGCACTTTCAGTATTTGGTTCTAGTATTTTACAGATGGTGAGAATTTTTAAAATCTGGTTACTGCTGTGTTTTTTCCTGCCCATATCAGCCTTTAGCAAGACCAATGAGTCACCTTCAGAAGTAAAGCTCTATGCGCCGCTCAAGCAATACGAGCTCGGCACTTATGCCAGTTTTCTGAAAGATCCGGAAGGCAAACTGAGCATCAGCGAAGTCGCCTCCGACGAGCTCGATAATCGCTGGCTTCAAGTCCAGCAGAAGACGCCCAACTTCGCCTTCTCCGATAGTGTGTACTGGATCCGCATCGGGTTCGAGTCGCGCATGGATATGGCCAAAACCTGGCTGTTCGAACTGGCGTTTCCCCTTCACGATTACCTTGATTACTACGTCGTACAAGACGGCAAGGTACTGCATGAGGTAAAAACCGGCGACCGGCGGCCCTTCCATACCCGGCCCTTCGACTACCGGAACTACCTGTTTGAACTGGATATGCCAGCGGGTTCCCAGCGGACTGTGTATCTGCGCATGGCAAGCCACGACGGCCTGCATGAACCCAGTCCCATGATCCTGTGGGATAAGGATGCCTTTGCACTGGAAAACGGCATAAGAAACCTGGGCCTGGGCCTGTTCTATGGCATTGTGCTGGTCATGGCCATTTATAACCTGTTCATCTATTTTTCTGTGCGCGATTCAGCCTACCTTTATTACGTCGGCTACATCAGCTTTTTTGCTACCTGGCTATTCAGCTACTACGGGTTTTCCTATCAGTTTCTCTGGCCCGATTCACCGGTTCTGGCAAACCAGATTATTGTGGCGCTTATCTGTGGCTGGGCTTTTTTTGTCATCCAGTTTATTCGCACTTTTCTCGACACCCGGCGGCTTGTTCCCTGGGTAGAACCGATATGCCGGATTTATATTGCGTTGCTGGCGGTCGTGGTTCTGACAAGGGTATGGGATCATTACGCTTACGGCATCCTGACGGTGATTTTTACCGGGGCTCCGGCCTGCTTTATAGGCATTATTGCGGGTGTGATCTGCCTGCGGAAAGGTTACCGGCCTGCTTATTATTTTCTGCTGGCATGGAGCGTGCTGCTGTTATCCATCGTCATATTCTGCCTCAAGGCGGCGGGATTGTTGCCCAGCAGCTGGCTTATTGAGCGAGCGGTACAGATTGGATGTGTAACAGAAGTGGTATTACTGTCCCTGGGCCTGGCCGACCGTATCAATGACCTGAAACGCAAGGCTTTCCTTGCCCAGAAGGAATCACTGAAGGCAGTGGAATCCAACCTTAAAATAAAAAACGATTTTATAACCTCCATTACCCATGAGCTGCGAACCCCCATGAATGCCGTTATAGGCGGCCTGCAGCTTGCAGAGAGAAATACCGGGCCGGATCAGCAGGCGCACCTGGATATTGTAAAGGCCGGCGCCAATGATATGATGCGCCTGGTAAACGATATTCTGGTCCACACGGAAATTCAGGCGGGTAAGCTGAGCGTAAAAGCACAGAATGTTGCCATTAACGATCTGCTGGAACCTTTTATGGTTTATTACGCAGAACAGGCCCGCATGAAAGAGCTTGGTTTCAGTTACGACATAGACAGCAACCTGCCGGAATTCATAAGGACAGATCCCGACAAGGTACTGACCATCACCCGAAAACTTCTGGATAATGCCATCAAGTTTACCGAAGAAGGCTATGTGCGCTTCACGCTTACGGTGGAAACCCGGGGCGACGAATGGCAGCTGAAGCTGCAGGTGCAGGACACTGGCCCTGGTATTCCGGAAGAGATCCAGTCAACCATTTATGAACCCTTTACCCAGGCGGAGGGTGGGTTCCAGCGTCGTTACGGCGGAGTCGGGATCGGCCTGTGTATCTGCCACAACCTCGTGACCGCGCTGGATGGGTCAATCACCCTGGATTCCTCGCCTGAAAGGGGCAGCAACTTTTACGTGGCAATACCGGTTCAACCCGGTGAGCAGGAAACACCCGCCGAACACAGTGAGCCCTATCTTTCCCGGGCATTACCCGTTCTGGTAGTGGAAGACAATATGGTTAACCAGATGGTGATTGTGAAAATGCTGAAAAATCTTGGTCTGGAAGCCCTGCTGGCCAACCAGGGGCGCGAAGCCCTGGTATTGCTGGAAAAACTGCCGGTTTCCATGATTCTGATGGATCTGCAGATGCCCGTAATGGATGGCTTTACCTGCGCGCAGACCATTCGCAACCGCACTGACGAACTGAAAGATATCCCCATCATCGCCGTGTCCGCCAACCTGATGGACGTGGACAAAGCCCGCTGTATTGAAAGTGGTATGAATGACTTTCTGGAAAAACCGGTAAAACTGGACCAGCTGAAGAAAAGCCTGGGCCGTTTTATCCGGCTGGACGATGCCACCCCCAGCTCGAATGTAGCGGTTGCCTTGCGCCCCCGGGCAAAAGCCCGCGCTCAATAAAACTCTCCCCTCCCCTTGAAAATCAATCAACAGACCCTAGTTTTCGGAATGTAACACCCGTGGCATCCGCCAATGCCACGCAGTGGGTTTTTGCGTCATTTCATACAGAGAGAGGTGTGACCATGAACCTTGAGAAACTCAAACCCTGGAACTGGTTTAAACACGAAGACAGCACCAGTGAATATCAGGTTCCCGTGACCCGATCCGACAGAGGTAGCGGCAGCGGGCGACATCAAACGGCAAACCTGGTGGAAACAAATCCCGCATTCGGCCTGCCGGGCCTGCAACGACTGCAGCGGGAGCTTGATCAGTTCTTCGGCGACCAGCCTATGGCAAGCCCGTTTTTCGGAAAGTACCGGGCCATGCTGGATGTATCCGTTGATGACGACCAGTACGAAATCAGCGTCGAAGTGCCGGGCATGTCCCGTTCTGATTTATCCATTGACGTGAGTGACGGCACACTGACCATCAGGGGCACCAAAGAAGTCCGGGAAGAAAACAAAGACAAGCATTTCTACCGCATAGAACGCAGTTACGGTTCGTTCCAGCGGATGCTCGCGTTGCCGGACGATGCCAACGAAGACGAGATCAACGCCAGGCTCAAGGATGGCGTGCTGACCCTGGTCATTCCCAGGCGGGAACCGGACACCAGAAGCATCCGAAAAATCAGTATTTCCGGCCAGTAATACTGGCTGGCGAACGGTATTCAATCGATGAAAAAGGGAGGACACCATGAATAGCGGAAACAGATGGCTGAAGGTGTTTGCAGCAATTTGTGTAATCTCAGTGGCAGCCCTGGGTTATTACAGCTGGACACTGCACCGGCAAGTGTCCGACCTTGAACAACGTGTCGGCCAGGTATCAGGGCCCGCACCGGCGCCGGTGCAGGATTTCTGGTCGGATAACTGGGACCCCTGGGCCGACCCCTGGGATCCAACCGGTGAATTTGCAGAAATGAAGAAACGCATGGATGAGATGATGAACCGGATGATGCCGGGCGGATCCATCTTCAGTAACCGGGGGTTTGGCCTGTCCAGCACCTCACCTACGGTGAAAATGACGGACACCGGCGATGCCTACGAAGTGACGGTTTCCACACCACAGGGGCAAGAAGTGGAACTCAACACACAGTTATCGGATGGCATACTGACCGTATCAGGGAAAATGCGCCGTGTGGAAGAGAACAGCGCCGGCAATGGCACCGGCAGGGTGGTTGCCACCAGTCAGTTTTCACAAACCATTACCCTGCCGGAACCGGTGGAGCAATCCGCCATGACCATCGACAGACAAGGCGGTAAAGTGACAGTGAAAATACCCAAGGCGTAGTCAGCGGCGGGATGCTTACAAACGCATCTCGATGCCCTGCTGGTGCATGTACTCCTTGGCTTCCTGTATGCTGTATTCTCCAAAGTGAAAAATACTGGCGGCCAGTACCGCGTCGGCTTTACCCTGCAGCACACCATCGGCCAGGTGCTGCAGGTTGCCCACGCCACCTGAGGCAATCACGGGCACACTTACGGCATCACTGATGGCACGGGTAACGTTAAGGTCAAAGCCGTTTTTCATGCCGTCCCGGTCCATGCTGGTGAGCAGTATTTCCCCGGCACCCAGCGCCACCATTTTCCTGGCCCATTCTACCGCGTCAATGCCGGTGGGCTTGCGGCCACCGTGGGTAAAGATTTCCCAGCGCAGTGGTTCACCTTCTCCGGACACCTGCTTGGCATCAATGGCTACCACAATACACTGGGAACCAAACCGGGCGGCGGCTTCGCCGACAAACTCCGGATTGAACACCGCCGCCGTGTTAATGCTGACTTTATCCGCGCCGGCATTCAGCATGCGGCGAATATCCTCCAATTCGCGGATACCGCCACCGACGGTTAAGGGAATAAATACCTGACTGGCCATTTTCTCCACAGTTTTCACCGTGGTGGCCCGCTCTTCATGGCTGGCCGTAATATCCAGAAAAGTGATTTCATCGGCACCGGCTTCGTCATAACGCCGGGCGATCTCCACCGGATCTCCGGCATCACGGATATCAACGAACTGAACACCCTTCACAACCCGACCCTGATCCACATCAAGACAGGGAATGATGCGTTTGGCTAAACCCATGAACAACTCCTGAATCGGCGGCGCTGCATCGCCGCAGAAAAATTTAGCGACTGAGACTTTTGCGACTGAAGCTCTGTTGCCTACTCTCTGTGGCTGTCCGCGTAGCTCTGGGCTTCTTCCAGATCCAGCGAACCTTCGTAAATGGCACGC
>JAWVYU010000359.1:0-5234 GCA_033722575.1 Ketobacteraceae bacterium
CAGCAGGCCATCCGGGAAAGATCTGCCTCTGCCACCGTGAAGCAGCTGGTGGAAACGTTGGAGGATGGGCCCGATTCCCCGATTCCCGCCCCCCTTTACTGCGATATTCTGGACCAGCAGCGGGATCTTCTGCACGAGCCTGCGTGGTGCGATACCATCACTCACCAGATTGCCCAGTTCTGCGCCGCCTATTTTGACCGTGATCAGGCCGACTGGCGCCCCGATCAACAACAGGCGCTATACGCCAGCTGGCGTCATACCCTGATGCATGATCACAGCGTGGCGCTGCTGATGAAGGCATCACAGATCCCCGGGAAAGCGAAAACCCTGTGCGCCGATCCTGCCGAGCAGATACAACTGGCGCTGGAACAACTGGGCATTGATCCGGCTCACTGGCAAAGCTACCTTGAGGCCGTGTTGCTGCGTGTGAGCGGCTGGGCTGCCTGGTGTGCCTACCGCCGCTGGCAGGCGCGACTGGAACAGGGTGAGGATGACACGCTGATTGAATTGCTGGCCATTCGCCTGAGCTGGGAGTGCCTGATCGACGACGGCAAACGGTTTCAGGGATCCGTATGGAACCGCTGGCAAAGCGCCTGGCGGGAGCATTTCCAGGCTGGCGACAGCACCGGGCAGCAAGTTCACCTGCTGTGGCAGCGGGCCCATGAGATCAGCTATCAGCAGACATTGCTGGGCAAGCTCCTGAACACCGATAATATCCCTCTGGAAACGGTAGAGCCTAAGGTGCAGGCGGTCTTCTGTATAGATGTTCGCTCCGAGGTATTCAGGCGACACCTTGAAGCACAGTCACAGGAGATACAGACTCTGGGTTTTGCCGGGTTCTTTGGTTTACCCATCAGCTATACCCCCCTGGGCACCGCCGCAGAAAGACCGCAATTACCCGGCCTGCTGGCGCCAGCACTGGCCATAACGGACAGCTGCGGCCATCAGGAAACGGATCGCAAAATCGCGCTGCAACGCACCACCTCCCTCAGTAAGATTTTTAACTGGAAGCCGTTCCAGACAGTCCCCGCCTCCGCCTTCACTCTGGTGGAAACCCTGGGGCTGGGTTACGCCGGCAAACTGATCAAGCGCAGCCTGCCAGGCACAGGCGCTGCCGCCGGTAGTGACAACCTGGGCCTGAAAAGAGCGCAATCAGAAAGCCTGCGACCAACCCTGGATGGTGCCATCACCGGCGGTGTCGGCGAACAGGTGACGTTGGCGAAGCAGGTGCTCACCGGTATGAACCTGACACAGGGCCATGCCCGCCTGGTGCTTCTGGTGGGTCACGGCTCCCAGAACCAGAACAATCCCCAAAGAGCCGGACTGGATTGCGGCGCCTGCTGTGGTCAGACCGGCGAAGTGAATTCCCGCGCGCTGACCCAGTTGCTCAATAACCCGGAGGTTCGTCAGGGGCTGGCGGATCAGGGAATCCATATACCGGAGTCCACCCGGTTCGTTGCGGGCCTGCATAACACCACCACCGATGAGGTAAATCTGTTTGATGTTAACCAGGTGCCTGACACTCACGCCGCGGATCTTGAGCTGATCAGGCTGCAGCTGGCTGATGCCGGCAAGGAAGCCCGCAGGGAGCGGGCACCGGCACTGGGGCTGGCACACCTTACGGAAAAGCCCGCTGCTCTCAACAAGGCGATCCGGAAACGCGCCAACGATTGGGCACAGACCCGGCCGGAATGGGGACTCGCCAATAATGCCGCATTCATCGTGGCACCCAGATCAAGAACCCGCGGTATCAATCTGCAGGGGCGCAGCTTTCTGCATGAATACGATCACCGCCATGATCCGGAAGGCTCGCTGCTGGAGCAGATCATGACCGCCCCCATGATCGTAACCCACTGGATCAACATGCAGTATCACGCCTCCACCGTGGACAACAAACGCTACGGCAGTGGTAATAAAACCCTCCACAATGTGGTGGGAGGCCGCCTGGGGGTTTTTGAAGGCAACGGTGGTGATCTGCGGATCGGTCTGGCCTGGCAATCCGTTCACGACGGCGAACAGTGGCGCCATGAGCCCCTGCGCCTTACGGTGGTGATTGATGCCCCGCAGGCAGTCATAGACCGGATTATCGACAAACACCCAATGGTAAAAGCCCTGCTCGATAACCAGTGGCTTTACCTGGTCCGCCTGGCGGGAAATGACTCAGCCCTTTACCGGAATAGCAGCTGGCAAACCTGGCAGCATATCATCGAAAAAACCTGATCGAAACAACGCAAGGTTCGACTATTCATTAAAGGGAACAAGGTTTAGGATCTGGATGATGTCAAACGCATCAGGAGGAAGATCCGATGAAAACTGAGGTTAATGCAATTGGTTTCACTCTCACAGAAGCGCTTGAGCAGTATGTTGATCGCCGCATCAGGTTTGCTTTGGGTACCTACTCAAACTACCTGAAATGCGTGATCGTTCGACTCTCAGATGTAAATGGACCAAGAGGTGGTCATGACAAATGTTGCCAGATTCAGTGCATATTACCGGGGCTTGCAGATGTGGTTGTTGAAGATACTACAGCAGACCTCTATCTCACCATCAACCGCGCTGCATCCCGTGCGAACCGATCAGTCGCCAGACAGATCAAACGGCGGCAATCCAGGGCCTTCAAGACCGGCCTGCCGCGCTCCGCAATGGGAAGCTGAAAAGCGGCCCCATAACAGATTCCACAGATAAGGATTTGACTATGAACACAGAATTTGCCAATCCACGGACCGACTCGCTGCAGTCGGCAGTGGCCACCCATAAAGTCTTGCGTAACACTTACAGCCTGCTGTCCATGACCCTGTTATTCAGTGCCTTGACCGCCGGCGCATCCATGGCAATGAATCTGCCCCACCCGGGACTGATCATTACCCTGGTGGGTTACTTCGGATTGCTGTTTGCAACCACCAAATTCAGAAACTCCGCCATGGGCCTGGTGTGCGTGTTCGCATTGACGGGTTTTATGGGATACACCCTGGGACCAATCCTGAATGCCTATCTCAGCCTGGCTAACGGAGGACAGATTGTCATGACGGCCATGGCCGGTACGGCGGGTGTTTTTCTCGGTCTGTCCGGCTATGCCCTGGCCAGCAAGAAAGATTTCAGCTTTATGGGCAGCTTTCTGTTCGCTGGCATTATCGTTGGTTTCCTGGCGGGACTGGCGGCTGTCTTTCTGGAAATGCCCGGGCTGTCACTGGCCGTATCAGCCATGTTTGTGCTGCTGATGTCAGGACTGATTCTGTACGAGACCAGCAATATTATCCACGGTGGGGAAACCAACTACATCATGGCAACGGTTACCCTGTTTGTCGCCATCTTTAACCTGTTCACCAGTCTGCTGCACTTGCTGGGATTTATGAGCGGGGATGAGTGACAGCCCCGCCAAAGGCCTTCAAGTTCCATCATTTAACGCAGATATTACCTTTTCTCCCTTACCTCCCTGCCCGGAATTACTCCGGGCAGACTGCTTCCAACCTGTGGGTGCCATCTGGCGGCCAGTCATGTAGTCTGTCAGTTCACAATACCTGAACAGCAGGAGATCCCATGACCGACAAACGCAAACATTCAGCCAAAGTGGTCGACGGTATCGAAAAAGCACCGGCACGGGCCATGTTACGGGCCGTTGGCTTCAGCGATGAAGACTTCAGTAAACCCCAGATCGGGATTGCCTCTACCTGGAGCATGGTAACCCCCTGCAATATGCACATTAACGAGCTGGCAGATGCCGCCTGCGAAGGCAGCGATCAGGCCGGCGGAAAAGGGGTTGTTTTCAATACCATTACGATTTCCGACGGCATCTCCAACGGCACGGAAGGCATGAAATACTCCCTGGTTTCAAGGGAAATTATTGCCGACTCCATTGAGGCAGTGGCCGGCTGCGAGGGCTTTGATGGTCTGGTGGCCATTGGCGGGTGTGACAAAAATATGCCGGGCTGCCTGATCGGGCTGGCACGGCTCAACCGGCCTTCGGTGTTTGTTTACGGAGGCACGATTCAACCGGGCACCAATCACACCGATATCATTTCGGTGTTTGAAGCCGTAGGCCAGCATGCCCGGGGCGACCTGACACCCATCGAAGTAAAACAGATAGAGGAAACCGCCATTCCCGGCCCCGGCTCCTGCGGCGGCATGTACACGGCCAATACCATGGCATCCGCCATAGAAGCGCTGGGCATGAGCCTGCCCGACAGCTCCGCCCAGGAAGCAGTGTCCGATGCCAAACGGGACGACTGCCAGCGCGCCGGCGCAGCGGTAATCCGGTTGCTGGAACAGGACATCAAGCCCACCGATATCATGACCCGGAAAGCTTTCGAGAACGCCATTACCGTGGTTATTGCCCTGGGAGGCTCCACCAATGCGGTATTGCATTTACTGGCAATGGCCCATGCGGTGGACGTGGAACTGACGCTGGATGATTTTACCCGCATCGGGCAGCGGGTTCCGGTACTGGCGGACCTGCGCCCCAGTGGTCGTTACATGATGTCGGAACTGATTGCCATTGGTGGCATTCAACCACTCATGAAAATGCTGCTGGATAAAGGACTGCTTCACGGTGATTGTCTGACGGTGACCGGAAAAACGCTGGCAGAAAACCTGGCGACCGTAAAACCTTATCCGCAAGAGCAGGATATTATCCGCTCTTTTGATCAGCCCATTAAGTCCACCAGCCACCTGGTCATACTGAAAGGCAACCTGGCGCCGGAGGGTGCGGTGGCCAAACTCACTGGCAAGGAAGGATTGTGCTTTACAGGTACCGCGCGGGTATTCCACTCCGAGGAAGAAGCCCTGGACGCCATCCTGGATGGCACGGTGGTGAAAGGCGATGTCATTGTCATCCGATACGAAGGCCCCCGGGGCGGCCCGGGCATGCGGGAAATGCTGAGCCCCACCTCCGCCGTGATGGGCAAGGGGCTGGGGAATGATGTTGCCCTGATTACCGACGGCCGCTTCTCCGGTGGCAGTCATGGCTTCGTGGTAGGCCACATTACACCGGAAGCCATGGACGGCGGCCCCCTTGCCATTGTGGAGACCGGGGACGAAATTACCATCGATGCCGACAATGCCGAAATCCGCGTCAATCTGAGCGACGACGTGATCCGCCAGCGGCTGTCCCGGTGGCAGCGACCTGCGCCCCGCTATACCCGGGGTGTACTGGCGAAATTCGCCAAAACCGTGGCGTCGGCCTCAGAAGGAGCGGTGACCGACAAAGGCCTGTAACCTCGCGGCTATGGAAGGCAGGG
>JAWVYU010000360.1:0-5181 GCA_033722575.1 Ketobacteraceae bacterium
CCATGGCGTTATTCACATTGATCACACCCGCCACCTTGAGCGTATGGTCATCCGGTGCGCTGATTTGAAAGTCGGACATGGGTCTAGTCTTCCGACACTTTATTGAACAGGAATTTGGACACCAGATCCTCCAGCACCAGCGCGGACTGGGTGTCCCAGATTTCGTCACCGTCTTTCAGGTATTCCGTCTCCGCGCCCACCATGATACCAATGTATTTCTCCCCCAGAATGCCGGCGGTGAGAATGGAGGCGGTAGAATCGATCGACAGGTTATCGACATGCTTGTAGATATCCATTTCCACCACGGCCACATAGTCTTCCTTATCAAGGTAGATGTTGGCCACCTGGCCAATGACGACCCCTGCCATGGTCACCTTGGCCCGGGTAGTCAGGCCGCCGATATTTTCAAAATTGGCGGTTAACCGATAGGTTTCCCGGGCTGCTTTCGTGGACAGGCCACTCACCTGGATGGCCAGAAAAATCAGTGCCGCGAAGCCCGCCAGCATAAAAGCACCTACGGATAACTCGATGGTTCTAATGCGCATTTTACAAATCTCCAAACATGACCGCAGTCAGCACGAAATCCAATCCCAGAACTGCCAGTGACGCGTACACCACCGTGCGCGTGGTAGAGCGGCTGATCCCTTCGGACGTGGGCACCGTGTCGTAACCCTGAAATACAGCGATCCAGGTAACAGCAATACCAAACACAATGCTCTTGATCACACCGTTCATGACGTCTTCACCAAACTCCACGGTATCCTGCATATTGGACCAGAAAGATCCACTGTAGACACCCAGCCAGTCCACACCCACCAGCTGGGCACCCCAGATACCCACCGTGGAGAATATCAGCGCCAGCAGCGGCAGACAGATAAATCCGGCCCAGAGACGCGGAGATACAATCCGGCGCAAAGGATCCACGCCGATCATCTCCATGCTGGCCAGCTGTTCGGTGGTTTTCATAAGACCGATTTCTGCCGTCAGGGCGGAACCGGCACGGCCGGCAAACAGCAATGCGGAAACCACCGGGCCCAGTTCCCGCAACAAAGTGAGGGACACCAGCTGGCCAAGGGCCTGCTCACTGCCATACCGGGTCAGAATATTGTAGCCCTGCAGGGCAAGCACCATACCAATGAAAATGCCGGACACCACGATAATGATGAGCGACAGCACACCGACGGAGTAAATCTGTCTTATCAGTAAGGGGAAATGACTGAGACGCGGCCAGGCAAACAAGGCATGAAACATGAAAATACCGGACGCACCGAAGGTTTCCAGAAACCGGACCCCCGAAGCACCAAGGCGACGAACCCGCTCAATCATTGGCTGTCTCCTGCGGCCAGATCCGGCCGGATAAGGTCATCCTGCAATTTCCGGGCAGGATAATGGAATGGCACCGGGCCATCGGGCAGCCCCTGCATAAACTGTTTGACCCGCGGCAGCTCTGAATTCATCACCTCATCCGGCGTGCCGGAACCTACCACTTCGCCATCTGATACCAGGTAGATGTAATCGGCAATACTGGCGGTTTCGGAGACGTCATGGGACACCACGATGGAGGTATGCCCCAGGGCATCATTTAATAACCTGATCAGCTGCACCAGAACCCCCATGGCAATTGGATCCTGGCCGGCAAAGGGCTCGTCGTACATCAGCAGTTCAGGATCCAGGGCAATGGCCCGCGCCAGCGCGGCCCGCCGCGACATACCGCCGGAAAGCTCGCTGGGCATCAGATCCCGCGCACCCCGCAGCCCCACCGCCTGAAGCTTCATCAGAACAAGGTCACGGATGATATCGTCTCCCAGATTGGTGTGCACCCTGAGGGGAAAGGCGACATTTTCAAATACGCTGAGATCAGTGAAAAGTGCGCCACTCTGGAACAGCATGCCCATGCGGGCGCGCAACTCGAAGAGCTGCTTCCGGCCCAGATCCGGCACGTTGTGCCCGTCCACCCAGATTTCACCCGCATCCGGCTTGAGCTGGCCGCCGATCAGCCGTAACAGGGTGGTCTTGCCGGTGCCGCTGGGGCCCATAATGGCAGTGATTTTGCCTCTGGGGATCTCCAGGTCAATATTATTGAAGATGGCCCGGTCACCGCGATAGAAGGTTAATCCCTTTACTTCAATGAAATTTTCTTCGTTTCTGGCCATGAGTGCTGTTCTGCCGGCATGTTCGGATTCACCGGCGCACTATAATGAGGTTGCCAGTACTTTGCAATTAAAGGCAATTAAAGCAGCGATAAACCAATTAATCATCAATTGGCGCCCCGGGTGTTACCTAATCAGACTGAGACGGGTACAATACGTTCCCCTTTAACACTTGATTTTCAAGAAATTCAACATGGCGAAGCCACTGGTATCAGAAAAACCCGGAGTGGCTGCTGACAGGTCAAATACATCACTATGCTCTTAGCAATCGCAGCAATAATCGTAGGACTGGCACTGCTGGTATGGAGTGCCGACAAGTTTGTGGATGGCTCCGTGGGCCTTGCGGAAAACATGGGCATGTCCAAAATCATGATCGGGCTCACCATCGTCTCCCTTGGCACCTCGGCCCCCGAGATCTTTGTTTCCATCACGGCAGCCCTGTCCCAGGCCTCGGAACTCGCCCTGGGCAACGCGGTGGGCTCGAATATTGCCAATGTGGGCCTGGTGCTTGGGGTGACTGCGCTTGTGGCGGCCCTGCCGGTCAAAAAAGGCCTGCTGCAACAGGATCTGCCTGCCCTGCTGGCGGTTACCGCCATCTGCTGTTTCCTGGTGATGGACCTGATGCTGGATCTGGCCGATGGCCTGGTGCTGCTGGTCCTGCTGGTGATTCTGATGATACTGATGTTTCGCTACAAGAAGGAACACCCCGAAGAAGTGCTGGAAGGCGCCGAATCCATTGATGAAATCATCCCGGACTTCAGCGCCAGGGAATCCGTGACCGCCTTTATCATTGGCCTGGTGGTGCTGGTGGCCAGCTCCCGCATGCTGGTATGGGGAGCGGTGGATATTGCCACGGCCCTGGGCGTCAGTGAAGTGGTGGTGGGCCTGACCATTGTTGCCATCGGCACCAGCCTGCCGGAACTGGCTGCTTCAGTTACCAGCGCGTTGCGCAAGCATCACGACATTGCCCTGGGGAACGTTATTGGTTCCAATATACTCAATCTGGTGGCGGTGCTGTCAGTGGCGGCGGTGATACACCCCATTGAACTGACCCGGGAGATTTTTATCTACGATTACGGTGCCATGGTATTTTTCACGGTGGCCATAGCCGTTTTCGTGTTGATTCCAAAGAAGGTCAAACAGATATCCAAGCTGGAAGGCATTCTATTACTGGCAGCCTATATGGGATATATGGGCCTGCTCTACTTCAGATCCACAGGAGCATAGAGATTACATCATGGCGACAGAATTCGATTTCAAAGGCGCGGGCAAACGCGTAGTTGACATTGAAGCACAGGCAACCCACGCGCTGCTGGAACGGATTGACGATGAGTTTGCGAAAGCCTGTCAGTACATTTTGCAATGCAGGGGGCGGGTAATCGTTACCGGCATGGGCAAATCCGGCCATATCGGTAACAAGATTGCCGCCACCCTGGCAAGCACCGGCACCCCTGCCTTCTTTGTTCACCCGGGCGAAGCCAGTCACGGCGACCTGGGCATGATCACCGGAGATGATGCGGTCATTGCCATTTCCAACTCCGGTAATACAGAAGAAGTGATCACCATTCTGCCACTGATCAAACGCAAGGGTGCCAAGCTGGTCAGTATGACCGGCAACCCAAACTCGGAGCTGGCCAGGCAGGCCGATGCCAACCTGAATGTGGCCGTGAGCCAGGAAGCCTGCCCCCTGAACCTTGCCCCCACCGCCAGCACTACAGTCACCCTGGTAATGGGTGATGCCCTTGCGGTTGCATTGCTTGAAGCCAGAGGCTTTACCGCTGACGACTTTGCCCTCTCCCATCCCGGTGGCACCCTTGGCCGGCGCCTGCTGTTGCTGGTGGAAAACATCATGCATACCGGGCCTGCCCTGCCAGTGGTACCCACCGGCACCCTGCTGAGTGAAGCCTTACTGGAAATGAGCCGCAAGGGCCTGGGCATGACCTGCGTGATCGACGAAAACAAACAACTGGCTGGCCTGTTCACGGACGGCGATCTGCGCCGTGCGCTTGATCATGATTTGAACGTAAAAACCACAGCCATTGATGATGTCATGTCACGCAAGTGCAAAACCATCAAGCCTCACATGCTCGCAGTAGAAGCGCTGAAACTGATGGAAGACAATGCTATCAATGGCCTGATTGTGGTGGACGAACACAACAGACCGGTGGGCGCTCTCAACATGCACGATTTACTCAAAGCAGGAGTCATGTAATGACACCCAGAGACAAGGCCCGCCAGGTAAAAATTGCGGTATTTGATGTGGACGGGGTGATGACCGATGGCCGCCTCTACTACACCAGCCACGGGGATGAGATCAAAGCCTTTAACGTCAAGGATGGCCTGGGAATCAAACTGCTGCAGAAATTCGGTATCAAAACCGCCATTATTACCGGGCGAAACTCCGAGCTGGTGAATCGCCGTGCCAGAGAACTGGGATTCGACTACCTTTATCAGGGGCGAGAGGACAAAATCACCGCCCTGAATGAACTGCTGAAGGATACCGGGATGTCCCTGGACCAGGTGGGTTACATCGGTGATGATCTGCCGGATCTCGCCGCCATCCGCCAGAGCGCCTTTGGCGCCACAGTGAATGATGCCAGCGCGCTGGTACTGGAAAACGCCGACTGGATCAGCACCCGAAGAGGAGGTGAAGGTGCAGTGCGGGAATTCTGTGAATTCATCCTGGATGCCCAGGGCCACCTGAGTGACTATCACAACAGCTGCATGAACTGAACGGAGCACCTGTGGACCAACGCCGCCTGATACTGCTGGGCACCCTTTTACTGGCTGTGATTGCCGCTGGCATCCACTGGTATGACGGTACCTCCATCCTGCCCCGCGACCAGCAGGAAGGCGCCCGGAAGTGGGCACCCGAATCCATCGTGTCCGGCTTTGCGCAGACCACGTTCTCGGAGACCGGTATTCGCCAGTATCATCTGCGGGCCGACAAGGTAACCCACTATTCCCGCCATTCCACCGCCGAAATGATGAAACCCCACATCATGTTTTACCGGGACAGCTCCGCTATCGA
>JAWVYU010000361.1:0-5147 GCA_033722575.1 Ketobacteraceae bacterium
CCCAGCTCATCATCACTGAGGTTGGCGCGCATCACCATGGCAAGCGCATTCCAGCGGATCAGCGAGCGGATCTGGCGTTCAAGGTAAGGGTCGCCGGGGTACTGGGGCTGATCTTCCGGGGGAATGGTATTGATGTAGGGCGTGTTGAGATTGGTGAGCCGGACACCACTGGCATGAGCTTTTTCGGACAGGCGCTCCAGCAGATAACGGGCCCGGTCCGGACCCTCGTTTTCCAGAACGGACTCCAGCGCCTCCATCCATTCCTGGGTTTCAACAGGATCAGCATCACCGTAAAATAAGTCCTTCGCCATAGCCCCTCCAGAAAGCATCATGCCAGGCAGCAGTAAAAAGCGTTTTGAGTTTACTCCGCAAGTTCTTGTATTAGCGAAACATTATTGCAACAAAATCTAATGTATGACACATCACTCATCTTAAGTATAGGTGCGAATAATTAAAACCGGGGAGGAATAGGAACATGAGCGCTGAAACAGCGGAGGTCTTCCGGAATCAGAAAAAACCGTAGAATAAGCCGGCAAACGAACGTTTAATTGGTGAAGAAGCGTCTGATCGGTGAAAGAACAACCGATCAGAAAATCCAGCCCATGAGGGTAAAGAAGGCGATCACCAGCAACCAGAGAACAAATACATTGGTGCACAGATCCTGTACCACGTGAATCCGGCGAATGCCTTCCGATGCCAGTAGATCACTATCTTCAGGCAGTTCCCGGAAATCCAGCGCCATTTTGATGGAGAGCTTCAATACAATCTCGGCTTCGCGGTCGGTCACACGAAAACGCCGTATGGCCACCGCCAGGGTTTTGCTGTTGAGAAACAGCAGCGCAATGCTCATGGCGATAACGCGCGCCGAAAGGCCTTCCAGTGCGTGGACAAACTCCCCGGCCAGCTTGTGCCAGGATTTTCGCTTTTCTTTATCCACAGCCGGCCCATAGGCCACGGTCAGCGTCAGCACATAGAGGGTCAGCCCCGCTGTACCGAATACCACGAACCACAGTATCGGTGCAAACAGGCACTGGTTCATACGAATCAGATAGTGGGTAATGGTTTGTGACAGCAGATCCGCATTGCTGATGGTTTTGGAATAATCGAATAACCGGGCGCCATGCTCATAGGCCGCCTGCCATTCCTGATGACGCCAGCGCTTGAGAAAAGGCTGAAAATTGGTATTAAGGCGACGCGACCCGATGCTGGAACAGAGTAAAAATAATGCCAGCAGAAAATCCAGCAACGCAAAAACCCAGCCATGGGCGATAACACCGATATACCAGGCAGCGAACATGGGAACCAGTACAAATACCCCGTAAACAAGCGCCGGGTGAACCTTGCCCGCAAGCGCCAGCTTTTCATAGGCATTAAGATACACGTGCACCCAGCGTCGTTCCCGGATTGCCTCCGGAATCCAGGATTCCCGCATCGCAAAATAGCTGATCAGTATGGGTATCAGTGTCATCTATGCTTCAGTTTCACTCCGGTGTTCCATTAACTATAGCCAATATTATGATGATTCCGCGGTTATCAGGGCCTGCAGCTTGTGCCAGTCAAAACCGGGGCCGGGATCGGTTTTTCTGCCCGGGGCAATATCTTCATGCCCGGTAATGTGTTTACTGTCCAGAGCGGGATAAACAGCAAACAGGCTGTTCAGTACCTGGGCCAGGCGCTGATACTGCACCTCTTCATAGGGTGAGCTGTCGGTACCTTCCAGCTCAATACCGATGGAAAAATCGTTGCAGTTTTCACGGCCGTGGTAGCAGGACTGCCCCGCATGCCAGGCCCGCTTGTCAAACGGAACAAACTGAATTAAATGACCGGTACGGGTAATGAGTATATGACTGGACACCTGCAGCTCACAAATTTCAGCAAAATAGGGATGCTCCTGAGGGTTCAGGCAATTGGTAAACAGTTCTTTGATATGGGGGCCACCAAACTGGCCGGGGGGCAGGCTGATACAGTGAATCACCACCAGACTGGGGTCACAACCCGGTGGGCGTTCATTAAAATTGGGTGAATCGATCTGTTGTGCCTCGACGAGGCGGTGATCCCGGATGCTCAGCAACAATCAGCCCTTCCCGTTATGCTTTGCTTTCAGCCAGGGCTCATCATATAGGAACTGCGGGAGAATCTAAACTGCCTGTCCGCGCACCTGACGCAGACTGCTGATCACCGATTCCAGGGCGCGATCAAAAAGCCTGCTGTCGTCCAGCAGGTTCAGTCTGCCCTGATTGATGTCGTGAGCCACCTGCAGACGGGATTTCTCGAACAGTTTCGCGCCTGCATAGTTTACAAAAATCATTTTATCCACAGACCGGATATGAGCTGCCAGCTTACAGCGCACAGGCTTGCCCTGATGCAGGTACTCCATAAGCGCACCCACACTCAGGTTACCGGCCTGACACCAGCCTTCATCATTCTCCGGCAGGGACTCAGGGCATGTTGCAGGCTCAGGTTCCGGTGTCGGCGGCGTTTTTCTGGTGACATCCAGCAGAGTTACCTTTTCCGGGGGCTCCTGCAGTGTATCCGCACAGACGGCCGGGCGCCGCACCTCCGGGGCATTGTCCGTTGCATCGCAGCCTTCGTCACCGCGCTCATTAGCTGTTTCAGGCAGCACTTCAAGGAATTCCATAGAAGCCCTGCTGTGCTGCTCTGCTGTGGCCGTATAGCAAGCCTTTTCCTTGAGAATCGCAGATAATTCTGACAGCGTGTGGCTAACAGTGCTGTTAAGACAATTAATTTTCTCGGCACCAAGGCGCAGATGATGTTCCAGGTCGTCAATAGCCTCCCGACGGTCTTCAGCTTCGGTTTCGGAGTCCACAGGCAGCAGGTATATCAACATTCTCTCTACCTGAAAAAGCGCCCTGGTCCAGTCAAACGAACCTTTTCCTCCGCGGTGATGCAGCCAGCACAAGTAGTTATACCAGACCGTATCCAGTATCCGTGCCATAGGCTCTGGCAGTTGCTGATCGCCTACAATCGCCTGTACGGCCTGGGAGACTTCCTGCTTCACCCGCTCCGCTCTGGCTTTGCCTTCCTCAAGGGTTGCCATTCGCTGTGCCAGGATTCGCGCCCGGTGACGCTCGCGTGTCATAAACGCGGCAAATTCGTCACACAGCATCTGTACCAGGATGATGTCACCCTGATATTCGTTAACGACGGTTTCCACAACGTAGCGTATTTTTTCAAATACCGTGTCACTGGCCCCCTCAGCGTGTTCATTCAGGGCCATTCCTGCATCCGCCAGGTCGTTGATCAGTCGTCTGGCCGGATGGATGTCGTTAGCCAGGAACTCAGGATCCGATATGGCGATCCGGATACAGGGGATCTGCAGCCTGCCCAGCAGCACATTGACACGGGCGGGTAGTTTTTCCTGCTCCAGCACCTGCTCAAAAATACGTGAAACCAGATTAATGATATTGGTGTCCACTTCAGCGGTACGGAATGTTTTTCCCTGGCTGCCCTTGCGCCGGACCATCAGATCCAGCTGCGCACAAAGCGCCGCGGTTTTCCAGTGCCCTTTCCTGGAATCCCGGGGTGGCGCTGCCTGCAGTTGCTGAAACATGTCCACCAGCTCCGCCAGCGGCAGGGTAGCTGCCCGGGCATTCTGTGAACCCAGTGCCTTCTGTCCCGCAAATGCCCCAGGCTGTCGCAAACTCGCGAGCGTTCCCTGCAACACCTGATCCCAGCGGGGTTGCCCGGGCTGATTCGCTGCCTTTGCAGACTGCGCCGGAGCAGGTGTTGCGCCGCGTTGATCACCGGAGCTCCCTGTTTTTACCGCCCGGGAGGCAATGGTTCTTTGCCGCGGGTTTTGATGCAGGTATTGCAACAATTCGCGCTGGCTGCGGTTCTTCAGCACACCGGCATCCGCCAGCAGAGCGTCCGCCGCATTCACTACCTCGACATAGCCGTTGAGTACGTAACGCTGAAACAGCTTGAAAAAAATCAGATCGTGTTTGACATCCCAGGGAATATTGCCTGATGACCGTCCCAGCGCCTCGCAGAGCACTTTGGGATCCAGGGGGTTCTGGTCGGCACTGAGGCGCCTGCCGGAAACAAGGGATTGCAAACGGGCCCGCAGCATTTGCAGATTGCCCGACATTTCGCTGCGGGCGCGGGCCACCATGGACTCCAGAGCAACATTCTGCTCCATCTCCTCGTGACCCACCAGGGTCAGGGCGTCATAAGATACATCACGCAGAACCGGCTTCTGCGCCTGGCTGTTTTGCAGATCAGGGGATTCGAGCCTGGTAAAGCTGTTTTCGATAAAGGGGAAAAAAGCAGCTTCAAACTGCGAACGATAACGCTTGAGAAAACGCATCATTTCAGCGTATTGCTGCTGCAGACCTGGATCACGACTGGCATCCATCTGATCCATCAGCCAGTTATCGGCAACGGCAAACAAATGATCCATACGTTCCCTGATCATTTGCATGGCCAACTGTTTCAGTTTTCCCATCAAATGCGACATAACTACCCCGGCTATACCGCATGAGCCCTTGCAGGCTCACACGGACCAACACACCCGTCACTGGGTACAAATAAAAGGCGCCGAATCAGGCTTTGGCGCGAATGCTACGTAAATTGGAGATGACACTTTCAAGGGCACGGTCAAACAACAGGGAATCGTCCAGCACCATCAGCTTTTCCCCTTTGATATCGTGCGCTACTTCAAGGAGTGTTTTCTCCATGACTTTCATACCGGAACGGTTAACGAAAATCATTTTGTCCACTGACTTGATATGAGCCGCCAGTTTGCAACGGACTTTCTGACCATCGTTGTGCCATTCCAGCCATGAACCCACCTGCAGTTGCTGGGCCTGCTTCAGATGCTGGTCATCTGCAGGCAGTTCCGGCAGATCAATTTTCTCGGGCTCCTGGATTTTGCGGGAAATATCCAGGCGCGCCACTTTTTCGGTGTGCTGCACAATGGGGCTGGCGGGCGCAGCCGCTGCCGCGCCTTTTGCAGGCATGTCTTTTGCCATGGCGTCCAGCAGCCGGTCGGTTGGCTCTTTATTGCATTCTTCCACGTCCGCAAGGTAATCGGGTTTCTCACCGCGCAGTACCTGCATCTGAATCTGTTCCAGTTCGTTGAGCATCTGCCCCATTTCGAACGGATTCATTGAAATCGTGGTAAAACC
>JAWVYU010000362.1:0-5135 GCA_033722575.1 Ketobacteraceae bacterium
AGATCTTGGTGCAACTTTGAAAGAAATGGGCGTGCCCGATGACCTGATTGCACAGGCTGCTGCCATTGCCGAGACCGTCAGAGACCCCGTTTTGGGGCGTGGCTGAATCCGGCTTCCCCATTGCCCTGCCCCGGGGTACGCCTGTGGCGAATCCGGGAGCAGGTGTCGGGGGCCATCACTTGAAAATTCTTCCCAAGGCCAGAAGCCCCTCATGTAAATGCTACATGAAGGACAGTGAATCACCAGCTCACAGGCTTCAGGCCAAATCCCTCAAAAAGCCCATACTTTTACCACATTATCGGCGAATTTCGGCAAAATAAACCTTACCCTCATTCTCCGGCAAGGCATTTTCTGCGGCGTTGCAAAGCTGGTTCGGTATTTGAAGAGCATCTGGGACACATCCATTACAGGACTCCACGGATATCAGGAGGACTTTGCATGCAATACCCGGAAACGTCTCTCAAAAAAAGCGCCTCACCGGTTTACCTGGTGGACGGCGCCCGTACCCCCTTCCTGAAGGCACGG
Organism: Ketobacteraceae bacterium; assembly: GCA_033722575.1. Classification (GTDB taxonomy): domain Bacteria; phylum Pseudomonadota; class Gammaproteobacteria; order Pseudomonadales; family Ketobacteraceae. The sequence continues at coordinate 526 of JAWVYU010000362.1, forward strand.
GGAAAGCCCGGCCCGTTTTCACCGGTAGACCTTGCCGTTCAGTGTGGAAGGGACCTGCTACTGCGTCAGCCCATTCCGGAAACCGACTACGACCAGGTGATCCTGGGCTGCGTTAACGTACCTTCCGATGAAATGAACCCGGCCCGCATCGCGGCATTGCGACTGGGGCTTGATGAAAAAATCCCCGCCTACACCGTGCAGATCAATTGCGGCTCCGGTATGCAGTCCATCGACAATGCCTTCAGGGCGATTCGCAGCGGTGAAAGCGACCTGGTGCTGGCGGGCGGAGCCGAAGCCCTGAGCCGCGCCCCGCTGTTGCTGAAGCAGGAAGCCGCGGAATGGCTGGCTGATCTGCAGCAGACAGACAGGCCTCAGGATTATGTGAAAAAACTCGCCGAATTCAGTCCGGGCCTGTTCAAACCGGTACTGGGACTGCAGCAAGGCCTGACCGATCCCATCGTTGAGCTGGGCATGGGTCAGACAGCAGAAATCGTGGCCCATCTGTTTAACGTGTCCCGAAAGGCTGCTGACGAGTATGCAGTCAACAGTCATCACCGGCTGGCAAAAGCCCAGGAAGAGGGGTGGCTGGATGCGGAAATCAGCGCCGCCTTTGACCGGGAGGGGAAGCTGTATCAGCAGGACGACGGGGTACGACCCGACACCACCGCTGAATCCCTGGCGGAATTGTCACCGGTGTTTGAAAAGCCTTATGGCAAGGTCACTGCAGGCAACAGTTCACAGGTAACTGATGGTGCCTGCTGGACGCTGCTGGCTTCAGAACAGGCACTGAAAAAATACGGTCTGGAACCACTGGCGGTGCTGGTGGACAGCGAATGGTCCGCCCTGGACCCTGCCATTATGGGACTGGGGCCGGTCATCAGCAGCACCCGCCTGCTGCAACGGCAGCGCATGAACATTCACGACATTGACCTCTGGGAGATCAATGAAGCCTTTGCGGCGCAGGTGCTGTCCTGTCTGGAGGCCTGGCAGGACCCCGACTTCTGCAAACAGGCACTGGGACTGGAAGCCCCCCCGGGCGCGCCCGACCGGGAGCATCTCAACGTGGACGGTGGCGCCATCAGTCTGGGGCACCCGGTGGGCACCAGTGGTAACCGTATCGTATTGCACCTGGCTCACGCCATGGAGCGTCTGGACAAGCAACAGGGAGTTGCCACCGAATGTATTGGTGGTGGCCAGTCCGGCGCCATGCTGTTGCAACGCGCTTGATCAGGAACAGAGTCCGGATTCGCAGGAGGAATACTATGACAGGTCAGATTCTAAAGGCACTGAAAAAACGGGAAAGACAAATGCCCGAGCAGCAAGAACAGGGCAAGGGAGACTGGCAGCACTGGCAACTGCTGAAGGGTAGTAAAGACATCCAGTGGCTGGTACTGGACCAGCAGGACAGCGGTCACAATGTGCTTAGTCAGGATGTTATCGGCGAGCTGAACGACATTCTGGCGCTGCTGGAAAAGCAGCCCCCGAAAGGGCTGGTGATTCGTTCCGCCAAACCCGCGGGGTTCTGTATGGGGGCCGATATCCGGGAGTTCACCGAACTTTCTGAAGAAACCGAAATCGTCAACCGGCTGCAGTCAGCCCACCAAGTGGCCAACCGGCTGGAAAAGCTTGACTGCCCCAAGGTGGCCGTTATCCATGGCAATTGTCTGGGCGGCGGCCTCGAACTGGCCCTGTGTTGCGACGCGCGGATTGCCCTGCCGGATGCCAAACTGGGATTTCCGGAAATTAACCTGGGCCTGCACCCCGGGCTGGGCGGTACGGCCCGGGCCACCGAGCTGATGGACCCGCTGGATGCCATGAAAATGATGCTCACCGGCAAGCCCATGAATGCCGGGAAAGCCAAAGCTGCCGGCCTGGTGGATGAAGTGGTGCCGGAACGCCATGTTCAGAATGCCGTGGTGGACTTTCTGTTCACCCGCAAACTTGATCACCAGCATTCCACCAAGGAGAAGCTTCTGAGCACCGGCGTGGCACGCCAGCTGGAAGGCCGGCAGATGCGCAAGCAGACCGCCAAAAAAGTTCCCCTGACCCACTACCCCGCACCAGAGGCCCTGATAAACCTGTGGGAAGACCATGGCAATGACCATGACGGCATGCTGCAGAACGAGATCCAGTCCTTCGCCAGCCTGCTGAAAACCGAAACCGCCCAGAACCTGATCCGGGTTTTCTTTCTCCGCGAGGAACTGAAAGGCCAGACCCGGCAGAAAGATATCGCCCCCCTGCAACGGGTGCATGTGATTGGTGCCGGCACCATGGGCGGAGACATTGCCGCCTGGTGCGCCTACAAGGGGCTGACGGTAACCCTGGCGGATGCCGAACCCAAAATGATTGCACAGGCCATGGGCAACGCCGGAAAGCTTGCCGGCAGCAAGGACCTGAGCCCGGCAGAACAGCAGGCCATGCTGGACCGGCTGATTCCCGATCTGGACCAGAAGGGTCTGGCGCGGGCAGATCTGATTATTGAAGCCGTGCCGGAAAAGCTGGATATCAAGAAGGACGTCTACGACCAGATCCAGAGCCAGATGAAATCCGATGCCATTCTGGCCACTAACACTTCCAGTATTCCGCTGCAGAAGCTGCGGGAAGTGGTGGATGACCCAAGCCGCTTTATCGGCCTGCATTTCTTCAACCCGGTAGCAAAAATGCCGCTGCTGGAGGTGGTGCAGCATGACCAGCTGGATGACAGTACCCGTCAGACCGCGCTGAAATTCGCCGGGCAGATCGACCGCTTGCCTGCCCCGGTAGACAGTCAGCCTGGCTTTCTGGTGAACCGGGTTCTGACGCCCTATCTGATGGAGGCGATCCTGATGCTGGATGAAGGTATCAGTGCCGAGGTTATCGACAAGGCGGCCACGGATTTCGGTATGCCGGTGGGCCCGGTGGAACTGGCTGACCAAGTGGGCCTGGATATTTGCCTGAGTGTGGCAGATACCCTGCGGGAGCAACTGGACAGTAACCTGCCACAGGCGCCCGCCTGGCTGAAACAGAAACTGGACGACAACAAGCTGGGTAAGAAAACAGGCGAAGGGCTGTATGAATGGAAGGACGGCAAGCCCCGCAAGAAGCGTTCGGTACCGGATGCCGAGGATGAGATGGCGGACCGGCTGATACTGCCCTTGGTGAATGCAGCCATGGGTTGCTACCACGACAAGGTGGTTGAGTCTACCAAGGTACTGGACGGTGCTGTGATCTTTGGTACCGGTTTCGCCCCCTACACCGGCGGCCCGGTGAACTATCTGGAAACCAGAGGCAAGCAGGAAGTCCGTGAGCGGATGCAACAACTGGCAGACACCCACGGTGAACGGTTCACACCAGCCTGGGATTAATGCCGTTCATAAAAGGGAGAAGGCCCCATGACGGTTACTGTGATCACCTTTATTGTTGTTATGACACTGATGACCCTGAGTGGGGCCAGCTCCATTATCAAGAAAAAGAAAACCCCCAGTGATTACCTGGTTGCCAGCCGGGGTGTGAAGCCCTGGCTGTCTGCCCTTTCCACGGTGGCCACCAACAACAGTGGCTTTATGTTTATCGGCATGATTGCCTACACCTACCGCCTGGGCATTGAATCCATCTGGATGATGGTGGGCTGGATACTGGGGGATTTTCTGGCCTGGAAATTTGTGCACCCCAAAGTGCGCCACGCCTCCGACAGGCATGAGTGCAACACGATTCCTGCCCTGATTGCGCAACCGGTTGATGCCCGCAGCAACAAGGAAAAGCAGGCCGTTATGCTGGTGGCCGGCCTCATTACCTTTGTGTTCCTGAGTATTTATGCCGCAGGGCAACTGAAAGCCGGCAGCACGGCGTTACACACCCTGTTCGGCTGGGACATGGAAGTGGGTGTGCTGATAGGCACTGCCATCGTGATTCTGTATTCCTATGCCGGTGGCATACGGGCAGATATCTGGACCGACGCGGCCCAGTCTTTCGTCATGATCGTTTCCATGGGCCTGATCATGATCGCGGGTTTTATGGAAGTGGGTGGCCCGGCGGCTCTGATGGACAATCTGCGCCAGCAGGACCCCAGCCTGGTGCGGGTGTTTCCGGATGAATTGCAGTTCGGAGTCGTACCCTTTGTGATCGGGTTTGTGTTTGCGGGATTTGGCGTGGTGGGTCAGCCCCACCTGATGACACGCCTGATGGCCATTGAATCAGTAAAGGCCATTCGCCGGGCGCGGCTTTATTACTTTATGTGGTTTATTCCGTTCTTCATTGCCTCCATCGGCGTGGGCCTTTACTGCCGGGCGATTCTTCCTGATCTGGCCAGTATGCCCCTGGCAAGCAGCCTGGAAGAGCCCACCGAACTGGCTTTGCCCGTGATTACCATGGAATTGCTGCCGGACTTTTTTATCGGCCTGTCGCTGGCGGGATTATTTGCCGCCACCGTATCCACCGCCGACTCACAAATCATTGTGTGCTCGGGGGCCATTACCCAGGATGTCAATCCCAAATGGCGTGAATCCTATCTGGCCTCCAAGCTGGCCACCATGACCGTTACCGCCATGGCACTGTTCGTTGCCCTGTATGCGCCGGAGGGGGTGTTTGCCCTGGTACTGATTGCCTGGTCCGCTCTGGGGGCCAGCCTGGGC
>JAWVYU010000363.1:0-5105 GCA_033722575.1 Ketobacteraceae bacterium
AAAGAAAAAACGAGGTGGATAAATGGAATTCGGCTTACGAGAAGTCTTGATAGGAGTTGGCCTATTAGTGATTGCCGGGATTCTTTTTGATGGTTTCAGACGAATGCGGCGTTCCAGAACTGGCTCACTGGATATGTCCAGCGAGATGGGCGGCAGCATGGATGATGACTGGGCCTATTATAAAGGAGAGTTACCCAACGGCGGCGCCAGAAAAATTCAATTGGGTCGGAAGGAACCGGAATTTGATGACACCGATATTGAAGCGTCCGGTGTCGACGCACCTGGTGGAAAGGAACCGGATCTTTCAGACGAGCTTACCGATGCCGACTTTGATATGAACGAGCCCATGGTGGCCGATGCCAGTGATCGTATCGAACCCCGTCGCTCAGTGCGCTCGCAGGAAACAGCCAAAAAACCGCGCCGTGTGGTGGAGCCGGACCCCTTTAAAGAGCCCGGTAAAGAGGAAGCCGCCACCGAAGACGCTGATACTGTTCAGGATTACGTGACCCGGTCGCTCACCGATGATGCCGCAGATCCCGGCAATAACAATTATCGCGAGGAACAGGCGGACCTGTTCTCCGATGATGAGATGCTGGAACGTGCCAAGCAGGAACAGGAAAGAAAGCTGGCGTCCCATTACCGAAGTAAAACCGAGCCTGCACGGGGCAAGGCCCGCAAGGCCGCTCCGCGACAGGAGCCGGCGGCACCAGCACCAGAAAAGGAATCCATCGAGTCGGATATCGATCGGGGTGTGAATGAAATCGCCGATGTGCTGGTTATTAATGTGATGGCCAAGCCGGGTAAGGAGATCCAGGGCGAGGATCTTTACCGTGCCATGAATTCCTGTGGCTTCCGACATGGTGATATGAACATATTTCATCGTTATGAACAGCACAACGGTGGGGGCCGGCGGCTGTTCAGCATCGCCAATGTGGTGGAGCCGGGTACCTTCGAACCCACGGCGCCGGAGGATTTCAGTACTCCCGGTATCTGCATGTTTCTCAAATTGCCGGGGCCCAAGCGCCCGCTGCAGGCATTTGACGTGATGATGGACTGTGGCCGGAAAATCTCCACCCTTCTGGGTACCGACATGAAGGACGAGCACCACAGCGTGATGACCCAGCAAACTTTCGAGCATTACCGGCAACGGGTCATCGACTTTGAGCGCAAGCAATTGTCCCAGCGAGCCGTAACTCGCTAATTCTTTTAGTTTTTTGCTCTCGAAGAGCCCGGAATGGCCCGCCCTCCGGGCTTTTTTGTGCCCGGGGCACGGAAAGCGCATGGGCAACAGCTGCATTTTCCTCAAACTCTCCTAAAGTTAATGGGGTAATACGTTGATTTCTGTGATGGGTTTTTATGTTGAAGTTGCTGGTAGATATCCGTTTAAAATATAAATTCTGGCTGGTGAACGCGGTGTCGTTCTCTCTGGTGCTGCTGGTGGTGCTGTTTGCCATGCACCAGGCCTATCGTATGGGGGAAGCGCAGGCACTTGCCAGCAGCGAGGAGAGTGTTGCCAACCTGGTGATTGTGGCCAGTGAGCTGCCCGGTGAAACGTTTCAGCAGCAGATACGGGAAACCCGCAACGCGTTCTTGCTGGATGACAATAACCAGTTGATCTACAACGGTAAAACCAATATCCCAGAGGCGGTTCAGAAGGCTCTGAAAGCCCGTATTGCAGCGGGCGATGCAAATTTATTGGTGCGCCCCGGCTTGCTGGACTATTCGCCTGTCTACGCAGTGGCTCTGCAGTCTTACCCCGGCAGTGATCTGATGATCGGGGCCATTACCAGGACCAGTTCCTTTGCCGGCCTGTTTCTGGATCAGGCGCCGGCCTACGCCGTCCTGGTGTTCTTTCTGATGCTGATCCTGCTGGCGGCTTCCCAGATGCTGGTGGTGTTTGTGGAGCGCTATATCAGCACTTTTCGTGACGCCATGGTGAAGGTGGAGTCAGAACGTGATTTAACGGTCAGAGTGCCCGTCACCAGCCGGGATGAAATCGGCCAGATGGCGCAGGCGTTCAACGACATGCAGACGGCACGGCAGGAAACCATGCGCATGATCAGCCGTACCATCGAAGTCCTTGAACACAGTTCCAGGGACCTGACGGAATCCAGCATTGTGACCCGCAGCGGCATGGCGGAGCAGCAGGAAGAGGCGAGCCGCCTGGTGCTGGCCATGGATCAGATGAAAATGGCGGCAGAAGAGATTGCTCACCGAGCCATTGAAACTCACCAGATATCGGAAGAGGCAGCGGAGTGCTCAACCCGGGGCAGAAATCTGGTGGAAGACACCCGTGCCGCCATTGCCGCGCTCAGTGATGAGGTGCTGCGGGCTGCCGAGCGTATCAGCCGCCTTCATGAAAACAGTCACAGTATTGAAAAGGCAACCGATGAGATCCGTGGTATTGCGGAGCAGACCAACCTGCTGGCGCTTAATGCAGCCATTGAGGCGGCCAGAGCCGGCGAGTCCGGTCGCGGCTTTGCGGTGGTGGCCGATGAGGTACGCAAGCTGGCGATACACGCTCAGGAAGCAACCGATCGGATCCAGACGGTGGTTGGCGATGTGCGTACTTCCACCGACGACATCAATCAGGTGATGTCAGCCAGTCGTGAAAAGGCGGGTGAGTGTGTTAACAAGGCCCAGGAGGCAGTGCGCGCCATACAGGATGTGGATGAAATCGTGGATCAGGTTACCAGCAAGAACATGTCCATTTCGGCAGCTGCCGAGGAGCAGAGTCAGACCGTGGAATCCATGAGCCAGAACCTGCATGTCATCGAGGAGGTGAGTCGCAAAACCAACCAGCATGCCGTAGAAATCTCGGATCACACCATCAAAATCTACGAGCAAAGCTGCCAGCTCCACGAGCGGGTCAGGAAAACCAAAGTAGACTAGAACAGTGTCGCCGGTGGGGTGGTGAACGCCGGCGGCCGTCTCTTTTTCCGGGGCAAACTGTTGTACAATCCCCGGCAGCTTAATGAATGAAAAGAGATGTCCACGTGTCAGATACCAGCAAGCTAAAAGAAAAAGCGGAACAACTTCGGGAAGAACTCTGGAGCCACAATTACCGGTACTACGTACTGGATGATCCGTCCATTCCCGATGCTGAATACGACCGCCTGTTCAGGCAGCTGAAAGAACTTGAGCAGGAACACCCCGAACTTGTCACAGAAGATTCCCCCACCCAGCGTGTCGGTGCGCCTCCTCTGGAAATGTTTGAGGAAGTAAAGCATCGCGTTCCCATGCTGTCCCTGGATAACGTATTCGATGAGGAAGAGCTGCGGGCCTTTGACCGGCGCATACGTGAGCGTCTGGATACGGAAGATGATATTGATTATGTCTGCGAACCCAAACTCGATGGTCTGGCGGTTTCGCTGATGTATGAAAATGGCAGGCTGGTGCGGGGCGCCACCCGGGGCGACGGGCAGACCGGCGAAGATATTACCCGTAATATCCGTACCATTCATGCCATTCCACTGAAGCTCAGGGGAAACGGTTTTCCACCCCGGATCGAAGTTCGTGGTGAGGTCTTTATGCCGCTGGAGGGCTTTAACCGGCTTAATGAATCCGCCGCGGAGAAAGGAGAAAAAACCTTTGCGAACCCCCGCAATGCGGCGGCCGGAAGCCTGCGCCAGCTGGATTCAGGGGTGACCGCGAAACGCCCTCTGGATATGTATGCTTACGGCATTGGCTTTTACGAGGGAGCGGAGCTTCCCGATTATCATTACGAAATACTCCAGTCCCTGAAACAATGGGGCTTCCGGATCAATCCCGAGATTGAACAGGTCCGGGGAGTGGATGCCTGTCTGCAGTATCACGACAAACTGTTGAAGAAGCGAGATGACCTCGGGTACGAAATTGACGGCATCGTTTACAAAGTCAATACCATCAGGTTGCAGAAGGAGCTGGGCTTTGTTTCCCGGGCCCCGCGCTGGGCAACGGCGCATAAATTTCCCGCCCAGGAGGAAATGACCATTCTGAAGGATGTGGAATTCCAGGTGGGCAGGACCGGCGCCATTACGCCGGTGGCGCGCCTTGAGCCGGTTTCCGTAGGGGGGGTGACCGTGAGTAATGCCACGCTTCACAATATGGACGAGATTCAGCGGATGGACCTGCGTATTGGTGACACCGTTATAGTGTACAGGGCGGGCGATGTGATTCCGAAGGTGGTCCGGGCTGTAGAAGAAAAGCGGCCGAAAAATGCCAGACGCATCCAGCTACCGGACAGTTGCCCGGTATGTGGCTCTGACATCGGCAAGCCGGAAAACGAAGCCGTGGCCCGATGTACCGGGGGGCTTTTCTGTCAGGCTCAGGTCAAGGAAGCCATCAAGCATTTTGCCTCACGCCGGGCCATGGACATTGACGGCCTGGGAGACAAGCTGGTGGAGCAGTTCGTGGACCAGGGCCTGATAAGGCATGTGTCCGATCTTTATCATCTTGAGGCCGCGCAAATCGCCGGGCTGGAACGAATGGGGGAAAAGTCAGCCGGTAATCTGATTGAAGCCCTGGAAAAGAGTAAAGCCACTACGCTGCAGCGTTTTATTTATGCTTTGGGCATACGCGAAGTGGGTGAAGCCACTGCGCTGAACCTGGCCAGTCACTTCGGTTCGCTGCAGAAGATCCGGGACGCCAGTGAGTCGGAACTGCTGGAGGTGGCGGATATCGGGCCCATCGTGGCAAAACACATCTATACTTTTTTCCGGCAACCTCATAATCTGGAAGTGATCGAGGATCTGCAGGATTGCGGCGTCCACTGGGATGAGGTGGAAATAGACCAGAATCGCGAAAAGCCCCTGGAAGGCTTAACCTATGTGCTGACGGGAACACTGGAACGCATGACGCGGGATGAAGCCAAGGGTTACCTGCAGACGCTCGGGGCGAAGGTATCCGGCAGCGTTTCAAAAAAAACCCACTGTGTGGTGGTGGGAGACAATGCCGGATCAAAGCTCAGCAAGGCGGAATCGCTGGGGGTGGAAACCATGGACGAGGACAGTTTTATCGAATTTCTGGAAGATCATGGTATAGCCCTGGAGGAATAGATGGCTGCAGATAACAGTAACCCCACCCGGGACAGTAAATGGCCGGCCAGCGCCATCATTGCATTAATC
>JAWVYU010000364.1:0-5104 GCA_033722575.1 Ketobacteraceae bacterium
AACAAAAGCACCTCTCTCGAGGTGCTTTTTCTTTCATATCCCTTAATGGCTGATCATCCAGGGTCGCTGGGAAGGAAACACCTTGCTGCCATCCGGAAGATAAACCACCTGTTGCTTTAACTGGCTGCGATCATGTTTGTGCTCATGATTGCAACCGCAGCCTTTATGACGCTGCCCGGCTGCCACTTTCTTCTGAAAGAACGCCTGCTTTTCAGCAGCTTCCGCGCGGGAATCCCCAGTGGAGATAATCGGCTGGTGGGACGCTTTCTCATTGCGCGCCAGGGTCTTGTGCCGGTTGGGCGCCATGGCCAGCACCTCCGGTGGAATCATGATAACCCGCGGGCTCGGTTTGCCACACTTCGGGCAACCGCAGGGGTCGCCCGACCTGGCCAACGTCGCCAGCTCATGAAAAACACCGTGATCAGGACATTTGTAATCATAGACTGGCATTGCGGTGCCTCCTTATTTGTCCGGCGACAGGGGCACGTCGATGCTGCCGTCCAGCTCTTTCTTCGGCCCGTCACTGTTGGGTTGCACATCAAACTCAAAGATATCCGTTGGCAGCCAAAGAGTGGCACAGGCATTGGGTATATCCACTACGCCACTGATATGCCCCTGCACCGGCGCCACGCCGAGAATGGCATAGGCCTGGGCCTTGGTGTAGCCAAACTTGCTCAGATACTCAATGGCATTCAGACAGGCCTGACGATAGGCGATATGCACATCCAGATAATGCTGCTTGCCGCTTTCATCCACAGAGATCCCTTCAAAAATCAGGTAATCATCGTACTTCGGCGTGATCGGACTGGGTTTGAAGATGGGGTTTTTGATCCCGTACTTCGCCATGCCACCCTTGATCAGGTTAACCCGCATATGAATCCAGCCGGCCATTTCGATGGCGCCGCAAAAAGTGATTTCACCATCGCCCTGGCTGAAGTGCAGGTCACCCACACTCAAGCCCGCGTCTTTGACATAGACAGGAAAATATACTTTAGAGCCGCGGGACAGGTCCTTGATATCGCAGTTACCACCGTGCTCACGGGGAGGCACCGTCCGGGCCGCTTCCTCACCCGCTGACTTGGCAGCATCACCGGTCATTTTCCCCATGTGCGCTGTTTCACCGAACGGCAATGTCGCCAGCGCGGGGGTCCGCTCTGGATCCGTGTCGAACAGCTCTTTTTCCCGGGTATTCCACTCGTTCAGCATTTCCTTTGAGGGCAGACATCCGATCAATCCGGGATGGATCAGCCCCGCAAACTCAACACCAGGCACATGACGGGATTTGGTGAACATACCGTGGAAGTCCCAGATGGATTTCTGAGCTTCGGGGAAGTGTTCTGTGAGGAAGCCGCCGCCGTTCTGCTTGGAAAAGAAGCCGTTGAAACCCCACTGGCTTTCGTCAAAAGCGCCAATATCCAGAATATCGACCACCAGCAGATCACCGGGCTCCGCGCCTTCCACACCCACTGGCCCGGAAAGAAAATGCACTTTGGTTAAGTCCACATCGCGGACATCATCGGCAGAATCATCATTCTTGATCTGTCCGCCGGTCCAGTCCACACACTCAACAATGAAATCGTCACCGGGTTTTACCATGGCAGCCATCGGAATATCCGGATGCCATCGGTTATGAATATTCTCGTTTTCATAGGGTGACTTGTTCAGGTCTACTTTAATGATGGTTTCGGCCATTTTCATTCTCCTGGTTGGTCGTTTGGGTGGTGCGTGTTAACTATTAAACTGCGAGATAGGACGACACTTTTGCCTCGTCCAGGGTGGCTCTTTCTTCTTCATGAACGATTTCGCCTTTTTCCAGCACCAGCACGCGGTCGGCAATATCAAGGGCAAAGCTCAACACCTGCTCCGACACCACAATGGACAGGCCGCGGGTGTCACGGATCTTTTTCAGTGTTCTGGCCATTTCCCGTATAATGGACGGCTGAATGCCTTCTGTTGGTTCATCCAGCAGCAACAGTTTGGGCTTGCTGGCAAGCGCCCGCGCAATGGCCAGCTGTTGCTGCTGACCACCGGACAGGTTTCCGCCCCTGCGCTGTTTCATTTCCTCAAGCACGGGGAAAAGTTCGTACAGGTCCCCCGGTATGATCTTTTCTCCGGTACTGGTAAGGCCGGTTTCGATATTTTCCTGAACGGTCATGGTGGGAAAAATCATCCGTCCCTGGGGAACAAAGCCGACACCGCCTTTCACACGGTCATGGCTTTTCAGGTGGGTGATATCCAGCTCATCCAGTTTTGCCACGCCTTTTTCGGTGGGCAACATGCCGATAAGTGATTTCATCAGCGTGGACTTCCCCATGCCATTGCGCCCCATAATCGCGACAATCTCATTGGGTTTGACCGTAAAATTCAGACCATGAAGCACTTCGCTCTGGCCATAGGACACATGGTAATCACTGACATTTAACATGATGTTTCTCCTTACCCGGTGCTAGTGACCAAGATAAACTTCCACGACTTTGGGATCGTTTTTGACACGCTCCATGGAGCCCTCGGACAGCACTTTGCCCTGATGCAGCACCGTTACCCGGTGGGCAATGTCTTCCACAAACTGCATGTCGTGCTCTATGACAATAACCGAGCGCCCTTCGGTGATACGATTCAGCAACTCAGCGGTTTTCTTGCGTTCCGCAACGGACATACCGGCCACAGGCTCATCCAGCATGAGCAGGTCCGGCTTCTGGATCAGCAACATCCCGATCTCCAACCACTGTTTCTGGCCATGACTTAACAAACCTGCCTGTGAATCCAGAAGGTCGGCGAGGAATATGGTTTCCGCAACGGCTTCCACCTCGGCAATAACCTTCGGGTCGCGTTTGAAAGCCAGAGCACCAAACACACTCCAGCCCCGGGGGTAGGAAAGCTCCAGGTTTTCAAAAACCGTCAGGTCCTCATAAATGGAAGGATTCTGGAATTTTCTGCCCACGCCGGCGTGCACGATGGCGTGCTCTTTCATTTTGGTGAGCTCCTTGCCACGGAACCGTATGGATCCTTCGGTCGCCAGGGTACGACCACATATCAGATCCAGCACGGTGGTTTTACCGGCCCCGTTGGGGCCGATAATGACGCGGATTTCACCTTCCTCTACATAGAACGACAGGTCGTTCACAGCCTTGAATCCGTCAAAGGAAACCGTGAGCCCTTCCACTGCCAGTACAAAATCATTGGATGATGCAGTCATAATGAACTCCTTATGCTTCTACTGGTCCGGATTTTGAGGACGGCACAGGGGACTTTCCTGAAGTAGCCTGCTCTTTCTTTGTAACCGTCTCATCCGGTGCTCTGCTGTTTTCCACAGTGGGTGGCAGGTTTTCCATTGGCCCTGTCTCCGGTGAAACCGGCTCCTTGGCCTCACGCTTTCCCCGATACCAGGCAGGCATGTAAGGCTCTATATATTTCTGGAACAGCCCTGCCAGCCCATTGGGAAAAGCCAGCACCACACCAATAAACAGTGCGCCCATAGCAAACAGCCAGAGCTCAGGAAAACTTTCCGAGAAAGTGGTCTTGGCCCAGTTAACCACCAAAGATCCGTATACCGCTCCCAGGATTGACAAACGCCCACCCACGGCACAGAAAATTACCATTTCAATGGACGGTACAATTCCAACAAAAGAGGGTGACATAAAGCCCACCTGCAGCGTGAACATGGCACCGCCAATGGCGGAGATTGCCGCGGCAAGGCAGAACACGAAGATCTTGAAATTGGAAACGTCATATCCGGAAAATCGTACCCGGTCTTCCTTGTCACGCATGGCTACCAGAATGCGGCCCAGCTTGTTCTTGCGAATAAACTGTGCAATAAAAAGACAGGCAAACAGCAATACACCATTGACGAAATACAGAACGGTCTTGGCTTCATCGGTGCGGATGTCCCATCCCAGAAGAGTGCGCAGATCAGTAATACCATTCACCCCACCGGTATAGCCCTGCTGGCCGATGATCAGAATAGTCAGTATGGCGGCAATGGCCTGGGTGATAATTGCGAAATACACACCACCGACCCGGCGCTTGAACATGGCAACACTGATAATAAAAGCGAACACCACAGGTACCAGCACTACAGCCAGCAGCGTAAACGGGAAGTCATAAAACGGTTGCCACCACCAGGGCAGCTCTGTCACCTGGTTCCAGTCCATAAAATCCGGAATACCCGGCGTGGACTGAATGGAGGTATTTTCCGGACTGGAAGCCTCAAGTTTCAGAAACATGGCCATGCAATACCCGCCCAGGCCAAAGAACACTCCCTGGCCCAGACTGAGGATACCGCCGTATCCCCAGCACAGAACCAGCCCGAGAGCGACAAACGCATAGGTAAGGTATTTGCCCACCAGGTTGAGACGAAACACATCCAGCGCCATGGGCAGCACAGCGAATATGATCACAGCCAGCAACAGAAATCCGAAGATATCCTGCCGTGACATAAAAGCTTGACGACGCACACTCATAACATACCTCCGGTTAGTGACGAATCTTCAGCGCGAACAGACCCTGCGGACGCAGCATGAGAATGCCCACCACGAACAGGAGCGTCAGCACTTTGGCCATGGAGCCACTCAGGAAGAATTCCATAATGGATTGCGACTGGGAGATGGTGAATGCCGAAGCAAAGGTACCCAGCAGACTTTGCGCACCACCGAACACCACCACCAGGAAGGTATCCACGATATACAGCTGACCGGACGTGGGGCCGGTAGAACCCACCATGGTAAAGGCACTGCCGGCGATGCCTGCAATACCGCAACCAATACCGAAAGCATAGCGATCAACTTTTTCCGTATTAATGCCCACAGCTCCTGCCATAGGGCGGTTCTGAACCACCGCACGTACCTGCTTGCCCCAGCGTGAACGGAACATCAGCAGGTAAACTGCAATGGATACAACGATGGTGAGCACCATCACGAAAATTCCATTAATCGGAATCTCAACCAGATCTGTCAGGGGGTAAGACCCCATCATCCAGTCTGGCAGCGTGACACCCACTTCCCGGGCGCCGAATACGGACCGGTATATCTGTTGCAGAATCAGACTCAAACCCCAGGTAGCCAGCAGCGTATCCAGAGGACGTTTGTACAGGAAGCGAATCAATCCC
>JAWVYU010000365.1:0-5096 GCA_033722575.1 Ketobacteraceae bacterium
CGTATCATTTTAAGTTTAGACACCTAAACGCGTCCTACCACAAGCTCTGGGTAAATTCGCGCTCTGTATCGCACTTTTGGCCTCTCAACTCACTCCGTAACGCTCGCGGTAAGCCCTGATATTTTCCAGATGGGGCAGCCAGTCACTGGCAGAACGGGATTTTTCCTCAATAAAATCAATTAACTGGTCAAGCCCCACCACACTCATGACCGGAATCGAGAACTCGCTCTCCACCTCCTGTATCGCCGACTGCGCTCCCTTACCCCGTTCCTGACGATCCAGCGCCACCACCACACCGGCAGGCACTGCGCCAGCAGCTTCCAGAATGGCCATGACCTCGCGGATAGCGGTGCCGGCCGTTATCACATCATCGATAATCAGCACCCGCTGGCCCCGGAGCGGCGCCCCCACCAGCATCCCGCCCTCGCCATGATCCTTGGCTTCCTTGCGGTTGAAACACCAGGGCTTGTCCACGCCGTGGTGCTCCGCCAGGGCAATGGCAGCTGCAGAGGCAATAGGAATGCCTTTATAAGCCGGTCCGAACAGCACATCGTAGTCGATACCACTGTCAGCAATGGCCTGGGCATAGCAGCCTCCCAGCTTTGCCAGGGCGGCACCCGTCTGGAACAGGCCGGCATTGAAAAAGTAGGGACTGATGCGGCCGGATTTCAGGGTAAACTCACCAAACCGCAATACGTTCTGTGCTATGGCAAAGTCGATAAACTCTCGCTGATACGCTTCCATGACCTTACCAACCCAATACCTGCTGCTGTAACGCAAACAGCTCGCTGATACCCTTGTCAGCCAGGGCCATCATGGCGTTCATGTCCTCACGGCTGAATGCCTCGCCTTCTGCGGTTCCCTGTACTTCCACAAAGCCCCCGTGCTGGGTCATGACCACGTTCATATCGGTTTCCGCTTTGGAGTCTTCGGGGTAATCCAGATCCAGCACCGGGGTACCCCGGTACATGCCAACAGACACCGATGCAATCAGGCGCTGCAGGGGGTCCTGCTTGATCTTGCCCTGCTCCAGCAGCCAGCTGAGGGCATCCACCAAGGCCACGCAACCTCCGGTAATGGAGGCTGTCCGGGTACCGCCATCGGCCTGAATCACGTCGCAGTCCACATAGACGGTATTTTCACCCAGCAGCTTAAGGTCCACTGCCGCCCTCAGGGAACGGGCAATCAGCCGCTGGATTTCCAGGGTTCGTCCGCCCTGCTTGCCACGGGCTGCCTCGCGCCCCATACGGGAGCCGGTGGAGCGCGGCAGCATGCCGTATTCCGCGGTCACCCAGCCCTGGCCACTGCCCTTGAGAAAACGGGGAACGCCATCCTCAACGGACGCCGTACAAATCACTTTGGTATTGCCGAATTCCACCAGCACGGAGCCTTCAGCGTGGCAGGTGTAGTTACGAGTGATTGTGACATCGCGCAGTTGATCCGGTGCTCTTCCACTTGGTCGCATAGTGTTTGTTCCCCTGTTTTTAGTGAGGCGCCAGTATACCAGCTGAATCCTGGTCATAAACCGTCTTTTTCCCCCTGACAAAGCCCGAAAAGCTGAATTGGTATTTGCACTTAGCACATTCCGCCGATTCCAAGTACACTCTCAGGTTTTCGGATTCTGATTAAGCCGCCAGCGCCGGCAGCAAGGTATTAGGGAACTCTCGATGATGATACGCAGCATGACAGCCTTCAGTCGCAAAGAGCTCAAGGAATCCTGGGGCAACCTGTCCTGGGAAATACGCTCAGTCAACCACCGCTACCTGGAAGTGTCGCCACGTTTGCCGGAGCAACTGCGGGAACTGGAAAACGGGGTTCGCGAAACCCTGAGAAAACGGCTGAGCCGCGGCAAGCTCGAATGCACGCTGAAGCTGAAAACAGAGCATGCGGTACCCACGGAAATTCGTGTCAATGAAGCGTACGTCAAAGAGCTGCTGGCCGCCGCGCACAAGATTCAGGCCATCACCGGCGACAGCACCACCCTCTCTACCACCAGTTTGCTGGGCTGGCAGGGCGTCATCGACATCCCGGAAACCGACCTTTCCCACATCCAGCAGGCCGCCATGGATTTGCTGGGTGCCACCCTGGACGATTTCGTGGCCCACCGAGAACGCGAGGGAGCGGAACTGAAATCCCTGATCGAAGACCGGCTGGATGGCGTCATCAAACAGGTGGCCATTGCCAGGGAAAACCTGCCGGATATTCTGGCGGCCCAGCGAGAGAAAATCACCACCAAACTGCAGGAACTGGCCGCCAGCCTGGATCAGGATCGCCTGGAACAGGAAATGGTGTTTATTGCCCAGAAAACTGATATTGATGAGGAACTGGACCGGCTGTCCGCTCATGTTGAAGAGGTACGCCGGACCCTGAAAAAAGGTGGCGCCTGCGGCCGACGCCTGGATTTTCTGATGCAGGAGCTGAACCGGGAAGCCAACACCCTGGGCTCCAAATCCATCCACGTGGTTACCACGCAGGTGGCCGTGGAGCTCAAGGTGCTTATTGAGCAAATGCGCGAACAGATTCAGAATATTGAATAGTTTGTCCGGAACACACCTGAGCAGATCGCTTTCGTGATTCCCAAGCTGTTCTATAATTGGCAGAATCCAGCGGTCGGCCCAACGGCAACGAACCAGCAAGGCAACATCAGAATACACCCGATTTAGGTACAGCATGAGCGGAACTTTGTATGTGGTATCGGCTCCCTCCGGCGCCGGAAAAACCAGCCTGGTAAAAGCCCTTATTGAATCCACCCGTGATCTGACGGTTTCCGTATCTCATACTACAAGGCCCATACGGCCCGGTGAGAAAGACGGAGAAAACTACCATTTCGTGGATCATGAGGAATTCCAGAGCATGCTGGCCAATGCCGACTTTCTGGAGCATGCGGAAGTCTTCGGGAACTATTACGGTACCTCCCGGAGCTGGGTGGAAACACAGCTGAACGCCGACAAGGACGTGATTCTGGAAATCGACTGGCAGGGAGCAGCCCAGGTACGCAGGCTGCTGCCGGAAACCGTGGGCATTTTTATTCTGCCCCCCTCCCGCAAGGCCCTTGAAGAGCGGCTCACAGGGCGGGGCCAGGATTCACCCGAGGTTATCCGGCACCGAATGGCCAAAGCCCAGGAAGAGATGAGCCATCATGTGGAATACGATTACCTGATCATAAACGATGACTTTGAGGTGGCCCTGAGCCAGATGAAAAGCATTGTGGACTCCCAGCGGCTGGTGATACTGCGGCAACTGGAAAATCAGGCTCAGCTGATCCGGGATCTGATGGCCTGAGCCTGAGAAAATCCCGGAATGCGCTGTCTGATTCCGGGATTACATTTGTCCCTGGGCTGCATTAAAGCCCCTCCAGTATCTCCACGATTTCCCGGGTATTTTCAATTACCCGGATCAGTTTACCTTCAACGTTAATGGTTACCAGCCCGTCGTCTCTATCGACAACATGCCCGTGCTCATAAATATCGTCGTCCAGCACCTCACCGGTTTCCAGTTTCTTTTGCCAGCCGGGGGGAAGGGATTTGCCGGACTGGACTTTCTTCTGCAGGCCGGGCGGAAGCTGCTTTTCTTTCTCGTGTTTTGCATGTGCCAGATTGCCAGCGCAGAGTGAGAGCGCGAATATAGTTAATAGAAGCCTGGTGCTGTTCAAAATATGCCTCCACCTTGCCGATACGTGACTCTGTAATTCATGAAGATGATCCAGCAGGCCGGTCCCACCCGGAGGGTGGGGTTTTGGCCTGCTGATTTGTCAGGCGCTTTTATCCGTCGCATAAAACAGGGCAACATTACCTACCACACTCACCTCAGCCCTGTTAAACCGCTTACTCAGCTCACGCTCCAGATCCTCCGCCGTATCGGCGAGATTATTGAAAACGCCTTTTTTACTGTACAAGCGCATCATCAATTTCGTGAATTTGCTTTCAGTATCCTTCAACCCTAGCACGGTACTACCAAAAATCACGCCATTGTCATTCAGCAGCGACTTTAGATGGCTAAAGAGACAGCCTTTTTCCTGCAGATTTCCGGGCACGCAGTGAATCAGGTTAAATAACCCGATTGAATCAAATTTCTCTATGGGGTTATTGAAGGGTTCAAGTACGTTATGGGTATACTTTTCAATGTTATGCCGGCTCAGGCGCTCGCCCGCAGAATGAAGACAATCCACGTTCAGGTCCATCAGTCCAACTCTTGCCTGTTCATCGCGTAACCTGCAATTATCCAGCAAGTATCCGGTTCCTACGCCAACATCAAGATGATTGGTGGTTACATGGCGATTGTAGTGATCGATAAAACGGTGGGTTGGGCACCGCCATAAAAGCCGGGTGGACACACCGAACACCAGTAAATCATAAATTCCGAGCACCCGCCTGCTATATACGCTGTGCCCTTTTTCCACTTGCTCTTTGGTTATAGCACTTTCCATAGCTGCATTCCTTCCCTGTTGATTAACGAGTCAATGAAATAAACCTTATAACCTTTACTATATCAGCCCGAGAACCCGTTTCACAGCGCTCCCTACATCACTTAGGAATCTACAAGTATACAAAACGCTGACATTCCCGTCGCCGGATATCCCGTGATCCCGGCGGATAGGTTTCCGCGCCAAATTACACACAGCTTTTCCGGTAAAAAGTCATAGAAATGAAGCCGCCTTCTCTATAATTTAGACGCTAGTTTTCTTAACCACGAATCATATCCAGATTGGGGACAATTATGTTGGAAGTTATTGGGCACGGAACCAAATTCGCGCAAGCTGCAAACGATATCGGCCTACCGCTGCCAGACGCCGGTGCCGCTACCTATTATCTTGAGCTTGAGCGGAAACTTGTCCGATCACGCACTGCCGCGGGGATCCTGGGCCTGTTGGAACGCAGCAAACACAATTATTACGTACTGGTCTGCACCAGCACCGCCATGTATCTGGATCATGATCACCTCAAGGCTGCCACCGGTTTTTCCGGCGGTATTGCCGTTATCAGTCCGGAAGACGAAATCCAGCTCGGCGGAAAAAATCATGGCGAAATCAGCCTGATTCACGAGCTGGGGCATGCCTTGCAATGGGAGCAGAATCCCGTGTGGTATCGCGGCCATAC
>JAWVYU010000366.1:0-5067 GCA_033722575.1 Ketobacteraceae bacterium
AAATCAAGAAAATATTGATGCGTGGAAACCAACGCTTTCACGAATTGATAACGAAATTGCATATTTTGATGAGAGCCGTGAGATACACTTGTATATTGGAGAGAACCGATCTTTCGGGAGCTCTATTGAAACCATAGGTAGCCACACAACGCTATACGATGAGGATAAATGGCGACTGTTGGATGAGGCGGAGAATGGAAAGATTGGATCCCTGGTGGTGGCCGGCGACAAGAGGAAAAGAGTGATTGTATTTACTTTTGTTGTTGCCGGAGAACGAATGGTTTCCATATCCGAAGCGCGCAAGGGTATGCTGAGCGCTTATTTTTCACGAGATCCCAACTTGTTTGTTCTGGGGCTTATGAAGGAAGTATTCATGCATGCAAATACTGAGCGGGTCGAATCGGAATTGCGATCTACCCTTAATGACCTGAGTGCCGCACTTCTATCAGAAATTAATGAGCAATGAGTTAGGGTTCTTTTTGTATGAATCCAGTGTCGTATGTAGCCGGATTCAATGAGCAGTCGAACCAAAATATCCTAAGGATGAATGAAACGAAATGAATGTCGCTAGTCAGAGATATTCGCACATGGTGTGGACGCTATCGTTGCTGGATTTTGTTCTGGTGATTTTCTGCGCCCTGGTTACGCTCAATTTACAGGAGATGGTTGAAACCTCCGGCACCAGAGCGTCCTATTTTTCCGTCGGAATCCTGATGGCGCTGCTGGGCGGCCTGTATGTGGCCGGGATGGCTTATGCCGGCGCCTACAGGCGTCTGAAGATACGTTTTTTACCCCATGGCTTCATGAGTGCGAGTGCTCTGGCTGTAGCCCTGGGTGTGTTTCTTTCCTTGCTTTTCTTCTTTTCTCAGGATGAAGAACTAAACCGCCGGAACGTGGTGTTTTTCTACGTTCTCACCCTGATTGTAAGTATATTCACCCGGTCGCTTATGGTTTGGTGGTATTTTTCGCGTACTGGCAGTGAAAACCTCAAGGACAAGGTGCTGGTGGTGGGTACCGGCACCCGTGCGCTCCGGATATGTGAGCTGTTGGATCGTAATTCCGAGTGGGGAATAGAGGTTATCGGCTACCTGGATCCGGACCAGGAGCGGGTCGGGCAGGAAATTGAAGGCTCGAAAGTGCTTGGCACCATCGATTCCATTCACACCGTGCT
Organism: Ketobacteraceae bacterium; assembly: GCA_033722575.1. Classification (GTDB taxonomy): domain Bacteria; phylum Pseudomonadota; class Gammaproteobacteria; order Pseudomonadales; family Ketobacteraceae. The sequence goes on from JAWVYU010000366.1 coordinate 1,172, forward strand.
GAAACAGAATGTTGTGGATGAAGTTGTGGTGGCTGTGCCACGCTCAAAAATCAATAGAATCGGAAAGATTTTTGCTGCGTGCGAAGAGGAAGGAGTCAATATCCGCCTGATGTCGGACATGTTCGATTTCCAGGTGGCCAGAATGCGCCTGTCTATCGTTGGCGGAGTGCCGCTGCTGAGTTTTGAGCCGGTAGCCCAGCACGAGCTGTCGCTCATCGTTAAGCGACTCTTCGATGTTTTTGCTGTGACCCTGGCGTTGCCTGTACTGATACCTGTGTTCCTGCTGCTGGCGATAGCAGTAAGAATCGATTCACCCGGCCCGATTTTTTTTGTGCAGCAACGTGTGGGATTGCGAAAACGGCTTTTTCCGATGCTGAAGTTCCGTTCAATGGTTGTTGATGCTGAAGAGAAGCTCAAGGAGATTGAGCATCTTAACGAAGCCGAAGGACCTATTTTCAAGATTGCAAAAGACCCCAGAGTAACACGTGTTGGGGCGTTTATGCGCAAGACGAGTCTTGACGAACTGCCCCAGTTGATAAATGTGCTGCTTGGTCACATGACGCTGGTGGGGCCGCGGCCAATGTCCATACGTGATGTGGAGCTGTTTGATCGCGGGATTCAGCGAAAGCGTTTCAGCGTGCGTCCGGGGCTTACCTGTTTGTGGCAAATTTCCGGGCGTAGCAACCTGCCATTCGAGAAGTGGCTGGAACTGGATCTTGCATACATAGACAACTGGTCGCTGGGCCTGGATTTCAAGATTTTGCTCAAGACAATACCGGTGATTTTTAAAGGGGAGGGTGCGGTCTGAGATCTTTCCAGGGTGAGCGGTTTTTTCCTTGTGGGAAAAGTTTTCAGAGATCTGGTGTCTGATTCACTGTTCCAGGCGGATTTCCTTGAGGTAGACCATCCGTGGGTTCGCAAGGCTCATGGTATACAGGTTAACACGGGTAATCTGGGACACATCAAGGGTGCGCTCACGGGGAGCCTGTCTCACCTGGTCTAAAGGGATGTTGAGAAGATTGCTGCCGGGCTTGAGTATCAGCCTGAGGTTGAACCGGTCACTGGAGCGGGTGCCACGAGAGCGGTGCTCAGCGTCTTCAATGGATAAAACAGCCGGAAGCGGTTCATTGTGCGATACATGGAGCTGGATTTTCAGATATTGATACTCTGACCAGTTGCCTGGAAAGTCGATCATATAGATCAGCGAGTACCTGTCCGTAGTGAAGTTGATACCGATAGCCGGTATGTCGTTGATGGCGTTAGGTGCAAAATATCGCTCTGGTTTACCGTAAAGCCGGTTTAGTTCCAGCGGGGACTGCGCAGATATCAGAACCGGAAATTGTTTTATAAGAGCGTATTTGTCGTACAGGGACGCTGCCAACCGATGGCTGGCAAGGGCTGCTACGGTAAGGCCGGCGATAACCAGACAGCTACAGGCAAGCGGCTTTGTGGGTCTCACCTGAAACGCTGTGAAGAAGCACAACGTAATGAGCGCTCCGCAAAGATCAAGGAACAAATCGAACAGGGATGCCTCCCGGTTCAGTCCCATTTGAATGATCTCAATGGCTGATCCGGTAGCCAGCGTAAAGATCAGGATAAAGAGCCATTGCCGGGTTTTAGTAACGCCCCTGCTGTGGAGCAGAGTTAACAACACCACAGACCATCCTGAAAACAGCAGGACATGACCGAGGTCCCAAACATGGTGGTGCCAGTGGGTAATAACAAAGTCCGGTGCCGGCAGAAAAAGCAGGAGCCCGGAAATCGCAATCAAAGGCAGAATCCACACGGTGTAATTATGGCGCATTAATGGGTAGAGCCTCTTTGTAAAGGGACGTAAAAGTCGTTTAATGAGTTGTTAAATAGTACTTAACAGGCATGGTTAAAGCCAATATACGGAAAGTTTATGCAGTCAATTCAATGGTATGTTAATCGTTTGCGTACAATGTCAGGTTCCGAGATTGCCTGGCGTGTACAGTCATTGCTGGCCGCTTTAACGGAGCATGCCAGGGTCAGTATGAACCTGATAGCAAAACCGGTCTATGTAGCGGATTTCTCACCTGAGCAGGCATTTAGCCCGCCATTTCGGGTTACCCCCATTGAAGTCGGGTGCTGGCAGGACGACTCTGCTTCCTTGTGGAAACGTCAGCTTGTTGCGAAGGCAGATCTGATTTGTGAGCACAAACTGAGTTTTTTCAATCTGAAAGAAAAGCATCTGGGCGATCCCATCAACTGGAACCATGACCATGGAAGCGATATCCCGGCACCGCTGAAGCCCATCCTTAAGGTAGACTACCGGGATTGTGCAAGGTTTGGTGACTGCAAGCTGGTATGGGAGCCTAACCGTCACCACCATCTGGTGGTTCTGGGAAGAGCCTATCGGGCAACCGGAGATATGAAATATGCCCGGGAAGTGGTAGCCCAGATCGAATCATGGCTGGATCAGAACCCTTACGGCTATGGCATGAATTGGCGGAGTCCCCTGGAGCTGGGTATTCGACTGATCAACTGGGTATGGGCTATTGATTTGATATTCGAATCCGGTTTGTTTACCGGTAGTTTCCAGAAACGGTTGCTGGAGTCTGTTTACCTTCACTGTCGTGATGTGTCCGGTAAATATTCTCAGGGTTCCTCTGCCAATAACCACCTGGTGGGTGAGGCTGCCGGTGTTTTCGTGGCAGCGTCCTATTTCAATATTTTCAAAAAGTCTACTGAATGGGCCTACGACGCCAAAAGCATACTGGACAGGGAGATCTTTGCACAAACCTTCCCTGACGGCTGCACCAAAGAGCATGCGCTTGGTTACCAGTTTTTTGTGTTTCAGTTTTACTGGATCTCCGGACTGGTGGGTAAATGGCATAATGATTCTTTCAGCGGTGCATACTGGGCCCAGCTTGAGCTGCTTACTTTATTTGTAGCGCAGTTATCCGAGGCAGGCGGACAACTCCCGATGTTCGGTGACCGTGATGATGGTTACGTACTTGATCTGGGGGATGCCGGCGATGACATGCAGGCGTTTATTGATCTGGCCTGTCAGCTTTTCGATAACGATTATCTTAAAGAGCTCTGGCATGGTCCCAGCGAGACGGTGTATTGGCTGATGGGCGATGCCAGGAAAAACCCCGAGTCCGCCACCGGAGAAGTTAACCTGGCTTCACGGGCCTACACCAATGCCGGTTATTTTCTTATGCAGTCCGGTTCATCCCTGGATGACTGTGTCAGCCTGCTGGTGGATGTGGCGGAACTTGGTTATACCGCTATAGCCGCCCATGGTCACGCAGATGCGCTTGCCTTTACCATGCGCTTGAATGGTCAGGATTTGTTGGTGGATTCCGGTACCTTTGACTATTTCACCTATCCCGCCTGGAGAAATTATTTCAGAACCACCAAAGCACACAATACAGTGGAAATTGATGGTCTGGACCAGTCGGTGATGACGGGCCCTTTCATGTGGGAAAAGCATGCCAATGCCAAAGTGATTGCCTGGGAACCGTCGGAAGAGGGTGGGCGACTGGTGGCCAGTCATGATGGTTACCACCGACTGGAAGATCCGGTGACTCATAGCCGGGAGCTGAAGCTGGATCATTCCCGTAAGCGGCTTGTGGTTCGTGATACGCTGGATTGCAGCAAGCAGCATACAGCGGCGCTCCATTATCACCTATCCGAGTTTGTGAAAGATTTGCAACAGACAGGAAACCGGATCGATCTGGTGCTGGCGAACGACACCAGCGTCACCTTTGAGTTCGATGCCTCACTCGAAGTCCATACAATTACCGGTTCCGCATCAGACCCTGAAACTCCGGGACGAGGATGGTTAAGCAGGGGGTATCACCAGAAAACGCCCAACACCTGTATTGTGGCTTCGGCAGCCATTTCCGGAAACACCACACTGGAAACGG
>JAWVYU010000367.1:0-5031 GCA_033722575.1 Ketobacteraceae bacterium
CAGATTGGTTCGTCCCTGATATTCACTGACCCCGGCATGCCAGGCAATGCGATCAAAGGGCATTAACTGCACCACCCCGCCATTGCGCCCCACTATCAGGTGGGCCGACGCCCTGACCTCGCTATCCATGAGTTCGTTGACCGCCGCCTGCAGGGATCCGGTGGCCGTGGCGTGAAACACCAGGGTATCGGGTAAACCGCTGGCAAAGGTACCGCTGTTTTTTTCGGATGATTCATGCTGAACGAAATCGGACAGCAGCCGATGGTGGGCAATCTTGTAACTCATCGCAACGCTCACATGTTGTATTTTTAATTTTTGTTTTCGCTTGTTTATTGTTATTAAAGGCGAGAAATACCGGAGCACACCGCTTTTGCGAGGGATGGTTCGGCGGCACACAGAATGCCTGCTCCATTCAAGGAATAGCCCTGCTTTGCGGCACTGTCAAGACGGCCGGCCAAAGCAACTTTCCTTATAACCTGCTGAAGATCTGCTTATATCCGGTCAACCGGAACCAGGCTAAGATTGACATGGGACACGACCTGAATAATCTCAATGGGCGAACCGTCCAGGCTTTTTCCGCAAATCGCAATCAGCGACGGATCTGCATAATGAATTTCCTCAAGATAAAACAGCGTGTTATCACCAAAACCCGCAACCCTTGCACCCAGAGCCTTGCCCTCCGGTAATTGCTGGCGGAAGTTTTCCACCCTGGCCTTCAGCAGCCCGTAAAAACGCTTTGCCAGATGAAACCTGTCTTCATCCGCAATATTGTGATGCTCATCGTGACCATGCAAACGATCCATACCTGTTCCTTTTTGTTCTATGGTTATGTTATTACCGCATGATAACAACAGAGCCCCACACCATTAACAAGGATCTGGATCAAATAATCTGCAGGCTGTTGAAAATCATAATGGCCAGCGACCCATGCAGCAGCCCCAGGAGCGCGCCCACCAGCACATCACTGGTAAAATGCACCCCCAGCATCACCCGGGAAGCAGCAGTCAACAGCGCGAAAGGCACCAGCAACAGGGCTGATAAAGGAATAAAAGCCACCAGCAATACCGTAAAAGACACGGCATGCAGGGTGTGCCCCGAAGGGAAGCTGTATTCATCCAGCACCGATGTGCCGCGGCGTATCGACGGATACAGCGCATAAGGCCTGGGGCGGGCAAACCGCGCCTTGAGACGCTTGTAAACCGCCACATTCACCAGCCCGGTCAACGTCATGCCGGTGGCATAGAGCAACCCCCCGTCCGGTCTGACCAGCGGCAGACTGACAATCAGCGCATACCAGAACAGGCCGTCACCCATACGGCTGATAATATGCAGAAACCGGCACCATGAGCGATACTGCAGGATGCGATTGGCCGTCAGACTGAGGATGTAATCCACATCACTGACTTTTTGTTTGATTAAAAACGCTCTGCTCGCCAAGGGTTTGTCACCTCACTGTAGTGATATGTCAGGCATCCTGAAGGGGGCCCCAGGATTTGTCCGGTGCTGTCAGGTCGGCTGGCTTTTTCAGGTCCGATTGCCTGGCCACCACCGATTTATGGTCAGCCCAGTGCAGTAGCTGCAGCTCTCCCTGAGGGGATTCCACCAGCGCCGTGCAATGCTCCACCCAGTCACCGTCATTTACATACAACGTTTGATCGTAATACCGCATTTGCCAGTGATGAATGTGACCACAGATATACCCGTCGTAATCCCCAGCCTGAGCCTGCCGCGAGGCGATTCGTTCAAACTGGAGAATAAACGCCTGGGCGGAGCTGATGTGCTTTTTCACAGCCCGGGCCAGAGACCAGAACGGCAGCTTCAGACCACGCCGGGCCCAGTTGAACAGGGTGTTTAATTTCAGTAGCAACCCATGGGAAATATCCCCCACCCGATTCAACCAGGCACTGCATTGCATAATGCCATCGAATTCATCACCGTGGCTGACAAAAAAGCGCTCGCCGGTGCGGGTTTCATGCACTGCATTAAGACGTACCTCTACCCCGGCGATCACCTGTCCGCAAAAACGCCTGAGCATGGCGTCGTGATTTCCCGGAATATAAACCACCCGCACTCCTTGCCGTGCCATTTTCATGATTCTCGATAACACCTCCTGATGGGAGGCCGTGAAACATACTCGTTTTCGCATGGCAAGGAGATCAATGATATCCCCAACCAGATACAGGGTGTCGCAGGTGTTCTGAACCAGAAAATCTTTCAGGTAATGCGCCTGACAGGCATGGGTGCCAAGGTGAACATCGGAAATAAAAATGGCACGGTAGTGATTGCCTTTCATGGAATCCTCCTTGCTGATATTTTACAAGGCTAGATTCTCCGTTTAGCGAACTGATGACATTTACGTTAACTATTTATGACGTCAAACGAGCCCCCACCCGTCACTGCCGGCTTCCAGCTGATCGCCCGGACACCGGATTTTGTGGTGATCCACAAGGCGCCCGGCATCGGATTTCACCGGGAAGGCAACGATCCGGGACTGTTCGACAGTGTAAAGCACGCCCTTGAGCTGGATCCTCTTTTCCCGGTCCACCGGCTGGACAAAGTCACCTCCGGACTGATGCTGCTGGCCAGAACGCCACAGGCGGCCCAGACTTTCGGCAAGTTGTTTCAGCAGCACAAAGTGGACAAATATTACCTGGCGCTGGCCCGGGGCAAACCGGCCAAAAAACAGGGCACCATCAAAGGTGACATGGAAAAAGCCCGGCGCGGTGCCTGGAAGCTTACCCGCTCAATGAACAATCCCGCTGTTACTCACTTCCGCAGCTATGGCACCCAATCCGGTGTCCGGGTATTTCTGCTGAAGCCCGCCAGCGGAAAAACCCATCAGATCCGGGTTGCGCTTAAAAGCCTGGGAACCCCCATCATCGGTGACCGCTTATACAGCGAAGCCTCCCCCAGCGACCGCGTTTACCTGCATGCCTTTGCACTGAGGTTCCGGTTTGCCGGCGAGCTGTTCCAGTACCTGCAGCCACCGGAACAGGGCGAGCTGTTTCAGTCCCCGGACATTGCAGCGCTGATCCGTGATCAACTGACACCCCCCTGGCAGGTGAAATTTCCCGGAGAAAAATAACCAAGCGGTTGCTAACTTTCCCAGAGATGGTTAACTTGTCATTAACAATTAATCGTGCCATTGTCCAACCAACGACCGCGACGCAACGCTCACTATGGAAATGCAATCGCCCGTACTGGTGATCACACCGGTAAAAGCGCAACACAAGGATGCACTGATTGCATTTCTTTCGGAAATGAACCGCAAGTTGTGGCACGAATCTTTTAATCCCTTCGGTACCTTTGACAAGCAGCATTTTGCCCGTTGGGTGGTGATCGGCGATCAGCTTCTGTTTGGTGCCGCAGTGGACGGCACACCCGAAGATTACCTGGCAGGGCTTACCAATCACTGTGCTGAATTACTGAGCGAAGTTTATTATCACTGCGAAAACTTTCCCCAATCAAATCCTCCTGCCTCCGAATCCATCTACAACTATCTGCTGGCTCACCAGGCCACTACCCAGATGTTCTACCACGGCCTGCGCAACCGCACCGTAAGGGACGTAAGGCTGGAAAGCCAGATCCACCGCAGCATTGAAGTGTTCCTTGATGGCAATCAGGACAGCAATGAATTCAAGGCAAAAAAACCGCACCAGATACTGGAAACCATCCGCGCCCACCTGAAAGGTATTGGCGTAAACTTTGACAGCGAAAGTTCATTTTTCGGATCCAGTATTGCACCGGTTCTGAAACGTAAGCTGTGGTGGCGTTATGGCCTGCTGGGAGCCGTGTTACTAATGACGCTTTTGCTGAGCCCACTGATATTGGCAAAAGAATGGCTTGAAAAAAAACGTCCCCCGGACATCAGCCCCTTTGTGGAAGACAGCAGCCCAAGGGATCTGGACTTTGAGGAAATCCAGGCCATACAAAGCCCCATGACCAGCATTGTGGCCATCAAGCCCGGCCTGTTCCGCCAAGCCACGCTGCGGCTGACGCTGTGGGCCATTCAGATACTGGCTGATTACAAATTCAACAAGGGCAGCCTTGGCTCCATCAACAGCATTCATTTTGCGCGCTGGGCGATCATCAACAATGGCCGGCACCTGTTATTTTTTTCAAACTACGACGGCAGCTGGGAAAGCTACCTTGGTGACTTCATTGACCGTGCTGCCATAGGACTCACGGCTGTATGGAACAATGCCGTGGGATTTCCGCCCGCCCGCTTTCTGATCCGTGGCGGTGCCAGTCACGCAGAAGAATTCAAGCAATACGCCCGGCGCAGCCAGGTTGTGACCCATTTCTGGTACAGCGCCTACCCCAACCTGAGCATGGCAAACAAAGTCAACAACCGTGCCATCCGGGCCCGACTCATGAACAAGAGCAAGGAATCTGCCGCCGAGTGGCTGCAGCGGTTTTAGCGATGATCGAAAAGAAAGACATTCAGGGGCTGATCAAGCAAGGCTACGGATACCTGAAACACGGCAAATACCTGCTGCTCCAGCTTCAGGATCCGGGCGATTTCCAGCATTGGCTGGAATCCCATATCGACAGCATCACGCCGGCCTCTGCCAGCAAACCGACCCAGGCCATCAGCCTTGCCTTTACCTGCGAGGGCCTCAGAACCCTGGGCTTGCCGGAAGACTCACTGGCGACCTTTTCCCGGGAATGGCGGGAATCCATGGTAACGCCGGAGCGCAGCGCCCGGCTGGGTGACAGGCAACATAACGACCCGAATGACTGGCTCTGGGGCGCCCCTCACCAGGAACGGATAGATATCCTGCTGTGTGGCTTTTTCGATTCCGGCAAAGCCTGCAATGACTGGGTAGGGGCCATCCGCAAACTCACTTTTTTAAAGGAAATCCGCGCCCTCGATACCCAACAGCTGCCCCATAGCAAGGAACATTTCGGCTTCCGGGACGGTATTTCCCAGCCCGCCATCAAGGGGCTGCACAACGCTGGCGAGGATTTCAACGCCATTGAACCCGGCGAGTTTATTCTGGGCTACCGTAACGAATACGACGAAACGCC
>JAWVYU010000368.1:0-5014 GCA_033722575.1 Ketobacteraceae bacterium
CCCGTGTGTCTTATATGATCCGGTGTCAGTTCCGCCAGACTTTTACAACCCATCAGTTTCATATCGCGGATCATTTCCTCTTTCAGAATCTCAATACATTTTTCCACGCCCTGTTGCCCGCCTGCGGCCAGGCCATAAAGATAAGCGCGTCCGATCCAGCAGGCATTCGCCCCCAGCGCAATGGCCTTGAGAATATCAGTTCCCCGCCGGATGCCACCGTCAATGTAGATTTCCGTTTTGCCGCCGATTTCCGCTACCACCTCCGGCAACAACTCCAGCGCGGTAACAGCACCATCAAGCTGTCTGCCACCGTGATTGGACAGCACAATGCCCGTGGCGCCCATTTCTGCAGCCAATACGGCATCTGCAACACTCTGAATACCTTTGATAATAAAGGGGCCCTGCCACTGTTCCTGCAGCCTTGCCGCATCTTCCCAGGTAATTGCCGCGCTGAACTGTTCGTTAATATCGGTAACCACTTTATCCAGCCGGGCACCCTGCTCCACATGATCCACCAGATTCGCAAACCGCAGGGGGTTTACCCGGATAAAGTTTGCCAGCCAGCGCCAGCGCGCCGGATGGATAGCCCCTTTAATGATATTCAGTTTGAGCAGTAAGGGAATTTTCTGGCCATTCTGCAGGTCTCTTTCCCGGTTACCCAGGGTCGCTGTATCCACTGCCAGGCAAAGGGCTTTATAGTGTGAAGCTTTGCAACGGGCTATCAGGTCATTGACGATATCTTTGTTGTGCCAGATATAGATCTGGAAGAAATTGGTGCTTTCCGGCGGGCCGGGTATGTCTTCAATGGCGGTGGTGCTGACGGTTGAAAGGCAGTAAGGGAGATGATGCTTGTGAGCCGCCCTGGCAACGGCTCTTTCGCCCTGATGATGGAACAAGCCGGTCAGCCCGGTAGGCGCTATCACCAGCGGCATACTTGCCTTAAGCCCCTGCAGGGTGGTGGACAGGTCCACATCGGAAACGTCCCTCAGAACCCGGGGCACCAGGCTGTATTGCCGGAACACATCAAGATTGCGCTGCAGGGTGTGCTCGTCCTCAGCACCACGCTCGATGTAATCAAATATCACACCGGGAATGTTCCTTTTTCCCAGTGAACGCAAATCATTAATATTGTAACAACGTGACAGCCGCCGGGGCTGATAATTACCTGTCATCATAATATCCCGAGATTAATCACTCCCTATCACTCTTGCATTGCCAGCAGGGGCTTCGGCGTCATGCCACAATGGTCAACGGTGTGACACTGGCCATAACAGTGCTAGTTTAGCGGAATTTATTATCAGCGCCGATGCCCGCTAACCGGACAATCGCTGGAAATTCTTGCTGATAGTTTGACCAGCCCATTCAAAACCGGAACACTCGTTCATGCTTTAGACCAAAAAACTGCATTGGGGACCAATCATGACAATCATTACAAGAATCTGGTTACGGGCTGTATCAAGGACTGTACTTTGTGTTTCCGGGGCTGTTTTACTGGCAGCTTGCGGTGCGGATATGCCCACGAGGGATCAGCTGGCAACCAAGTACCCCGCTGTAACGGACAGCGGTGTGCCCGAAAATAAAAATATTATGTGTCCGTTCCTGCGAATGATTGAAAAAACCGGCTTGTATGACAGCAACGATGACGACAGTGTTCTCAGTCAGGCTACGGTAATATCCGGCACCACCGAGTTTGGGTGCGATTCGGTTTTCTGCACCGGACTGGCCAGCACAACCGGCAACAAACAGGGTCTGCAGGGTGATATTGATATCGAGGATCTGGCCAACGTCCCGGACATTTCCCATGAATGCGGACTCACCTTCGCATTCGGCAGCAAGCAGGTGGACGACGCCATCCGTGAAGATACCCTGGACCGCCTGTTTGAACTGGCCGATGCAGAGGGCAATCTGTCCTATGACGACCTGCTGAGTGTGAAACTGGCCATTTGCGCAGAGCAAGGCGTCAGCATAACGCCGCTGGGAGAGGGCGAGGTAAAACTGATTTTTGCATTTCTGGGTGGTGTTGATCGAGGCTTTGTGAGCTTCAGTGATGTGGATGCGTTTCTGCACGCCCGTTTGCCGGGAACCATTACCAGCAAACGCATTTCGGCGTCACTGCTCAACAGCATTGGCGATTAGGCAGGCCAACAAGCTCGTCAAGGCTTCAACAAAGTGGCAGCCTCTGCTGAGGGGCTGCCCTCACATGCTATACTGCGATTAAATTCACCACACGGCATGTGAACGCAATGACCTTTCCCACCAAAACCCTGTCCCTGATCCTTGCTGTTAGTTTTTCTCTTCTGCTGTCTTCTGCCTGGGCATCGCCCCGGGATGTGCGCGTAGGTACTAAATTATCGGTTCCTTTTACCCAGCAGGAAAATGATGCCTGGCACGGCGTGGCATTTGATCTGTGGAATGCCATTGCGCGCGATCTGGATATCAACTACAGCGTGAAACAGTACCAGACTGTGGATGAGCTACTTGAGGCAATAGCCGACGGCGAGGTGGATGTTGCTGTGGGCTCTATTACAGTAAACGCAGAACGTGAAAAGTCCGTTGATTTCAGTCATGCCTATTTCACCACAGGATTGGGCATTGCCACCATCCAGTCCGAAAGCGGGCTATGGACCACCATTATGAATCTCGCCACGCCGGAGTTTTTTTCGGCGGTATTTTCGCTGTTTGTGATTCTGGCCATTATCGGCGCGGTAATCTGGTTACTGGAGCGGAAGAAAAATGCGGCACAATTTGGCGGCACTACCGCAGAAGGGCTGGGCAATGGTTTCTGGTGGTCAGCCGTGACCATGACCACCGTGGGCTATGGTGACAAGGCGCCTGCCACCCTGCCCGGCCGTATTGTGGGCGTTATCTGGATGTTCGCCAGTGTAATCACCATTTCCGGCTTCACTGCGGCCATCGCATCTTCCATTACCGTGAAGAATCTTTCCAGTGTGGTCAGCAGTGTCGACGATCTCTACCGTGCACAGGTGGGAACCGTTGGCGGCAGCTCCAGCGTGGACTTTCTGGAAAAGCGGGGTATCCGCCACAAAACTTTTGAAAACATCGATGACCTGGTGGAGGCGCTGGCCAGCAAACAGATTGAAGCGGCGGTTTATGATGTGTCGCTGCTGAAATACCAAATCAATCAACAGGGGTTTCGCGATCTCCGAATATTACCGGATAACCTGCTGGCCCAGGACTATGCGCTAGCCTTCAGGGAAACCAGTGATCTGATTGAACCGGTTAACCGGTTACTGCTGGAGCAGACTGCCAGCAGTGACTGGACACGAATTATCGAAGGTTATTTCGGTACCGGGCAATAAACACAGGGCGCTGATTGCCAGGCGCCCGACCTGCACAGAAATTCTGCTCCAATTAACATAGCTGTCATTTTCTTTTGTCAGGCTTGCGCCTTACGACATCTTTATGACACCTCTCAGGAGATTGGACAGAATGAAAAAGACAGCACTCAGACAGTTATCTCTGGCGATTTCAGTGGCCGCAGGCACTTTGGCGGCCGCCACCGCGCAGGCCGGCGGATTTGCGTTTGTCACCAACGGGGAAAATGACGGCCACGGCTCACTGCGTCATGCACTGGAAGTGCAGCAGGCCAATTACGTGATTGTGGCGCCCTATGTTTCCGCTATCGCCGTGGACGGTACCCTGGAGTACAGCAGCGAGTCACCACTGACCCTGATCGGTACCGGACAAACCATTTCCCTTCCCGATAACCAGACAATTCTGGCCATCACCCAGGGCGCCAACCTGCGGGTCAGCAACCTGGCGTTTGAGGGGCTGAAGGATTTCTACAGTATCACCAACCGCGGTGACCTGGACGGCCCGGCGGGCAAAGGCATTTTCGTGGATGTGCGGGATGACCAGACCGGTACTGTCTATGTGATCCTTAACAACGTCCGGGTTGCCGGTGTGGCGAACCATGGTATTCATGTTTCAGACTGCAGTCTGGCAGATGACTGTGGTGGTGGCAGCGGCGGTGCCGGGGACGGTTCACCGGCCTCCATTTACCTCGCGGCCAATAACGTAACGGTTACTGATGCCGGTAACGGAAAGTTTGATGCAGACGGGATCCGGGTTGACGACCGGGGTGCCGGCAGCATTTATTTCACCGCGTTTAACTCCACCTTCAGCAACGTGGGTGCTGACGGCGTTGAGCTGGATGAGGGCGACGCCGGCGATGTGGTGGTACAGACCATTGCCACACGGTTTATTGATAACGGTGGATACTGCGATCCCATCCTGATGGCCTCCTTTATCCCCTCACCGGATGAAGCCGAATTTGACGAATCCGAGCAGGTTGCTGTCAGCGATATCCCGGGGCCGGTTACCGGCAGCCCCGACGACAGCTGTATTGAGCGGGAAGTGGACCTTTACGATTCCGGTTTTGTTGAAGCCTATGAATTCGGACTGGATCTGGATGACGGCATTGATCTGGACGAAGCGGGCGAGGGAGGCCTGTACGCCACCATGCGTTCCTCACTCATTGTCGGCAACCTCGATGAGGGCGTGGATTTTGATGAAGAGGGTGATGGCAATGTCCAGGTAGCCTTTCTGAATACTGAAGCCTCCGACAACACTGATGATGGCTTTAAAGTATCCGAAGAAGATGGCGGCGGCGTCGAGGCTTATATTCGTGGCTCTGCAGCAAAAAACAATGGTGGCAAGGGTATCGTGCTGGAAGAAGCCGATGCAGGGAATCTTGAGGCGCTGGTGCTGAAAACCACTACCTACAACAACGATGACAGCGACAATACCGGTATTGAAGCCGTGCAGGAAGACGAAGGCACAGGCACCCTGCGGGTGCGCCGTTCCAGTATTGCCGACGGGATCGACACCGATGGTGTTGAGGAAATCTGATAAAGGAAATTTGCTAAAAGTTCAGGGAATTTCTTTGCCAGGGACGGCCTTCAGTGATTTTTTCCCGTCTGTTGGCACTTCGTAACCAAAGGACTCCATCAGCTGCGTGGCGTTTTTTTCACGCATAAACTGCAGAAAAGCC
>JAWVYU010000369.1:0-4976 GCA_033722575.1 Ketobacteraceae bacterium
AGCCATATCGCATTCATGACTCATCAGGCTCTGTATAGCCCCGTGCATGGCCACCAGCGATGTGGAGCAGGCAGTCTGCACGTTGACACTGGGACCAGTCAGATTAAAACAGTAGGACGCCCGGGTGGTGAGAAAATCCTTGTCGTTGCCCGTATGCCGCACCAGGAACAACCCGTGCTGCTCCATGAACTGCGGGTTGCTGAACAGGTTATTGGGCATATAGGCATTGTGGCCGGAACCGGCAAACACGCCAATGGCGCCGTCATACCGGGCGGGATCATAACCGGCGTTTTCCAGCGCTTCCCAGGTACATTCCAGAAACTGCCGGTGCTGGGGGTCCATCATGGTGGCTTCCAGCGGACTGAAATTGAAAAAGCCGGCATCAAAGTATTCCATCTTGTCCAGAACGGCGGCCTTTTTCACGTAATTGGGGTCAGACAGCAGATCGTCGGACACCCCTTCCGCCTTCAGCTGGTCATCGCTCAGCTCGGTGATGGACTCGACACCCTGTTTCAGATTGTCCCAGAACTCATCCGGGTTACTCGCACCGGGAAAGCGACAAGCCATGCCGACAATGGCGATATCCGAAACATCAATGGCATCATTGTCCATATCATCGTTATGCATGCGGTTTCCTTAATTCACTCTTCCTGACAGCGTTCAACGGCGCCGGCCACGGCGTCGGTTCATGGCAGCCTTGCGAGCGGCCCCGCGGCTCCTGATCTGGTTACGGGCTCCGGTTTCTTGTTCGGATGCCCCCAGAAATTCGGCAATGGTCGCAACGGTGGTGTACTTGAACAGGTCCGTCATCTGCAGGGGTTTGTCGGTAATCTTGCGTAATTCCTGCAACACCTGCAGCGCCAGAATCGAATGCCCGCCAATATCAAAAAAGTTGTCATTGATGCCAACCGTACTCAGGCCCAGCGCCCGCTGCCAGATGGCTGCCACCTGCTCCTCGATTTCGCTGCCCGGGGGCACATAGTCCACCCCGGAAGCTTTGCCGGAATCATCAAGCTCCGCTTTGGGCAGCGCCTTGCGGTCAATCTTGCCGTTGGGGGTCTGGGGTATGACTTTCAGCTCCCGGTAGAACGCCGGCACCATAAATTCAGGAAGCTTGGCACTCAAAAAACTTTCCAGCTCCCGTGCGCTGGGCGGTTCCCCCGGCGCAACGCGATAAAATGCCGCCAGCTGCTGACGCTCCGGAATCACATCCACAGCGGCTTCTGCCACTCGGGGATGATTTCGCAGCTGGGCTTCGATTTCGCCCAGCTCAATCCGGTAACCACGGATTTTGACCTGATGATCCTGTCGGCCCAGACACTGGAGCACACCATCTTCCGTCCAGCGCCCCAAATCTCCGGTGCGATAGGCCTGGTGCTCAACCCCGTCCACCAGCAGGGTGAGAAAGCGTTCCGTATTCAGCTCGGGCCGTTCGTGATAGCCGCGAACCACCCCTTTACCGCAAATCACAATCTCACCGACGGCACCGACTGGCAGCGGCTGTTGGTGCTCATCAACAATAAAGATCCGGGTATTGGCAATGGGTTTGCCGATGGGAACGACATCGCCGGTTGCACTCACATCCTGGGTGCTGGACCAGATGGTGGTTTCGGTGGGGCCGTACATGTTGGTGACCCGTCCGGGGACAGCGGCTGCAAGATCCCTGGCGAGCTGGGGCGGCATGGCCTCCCCCCCCACCATCATCTGTTTCAGCCTGCCAAGATGCTGTTTCAGGGATGGCTCGTTGACCAGCATGGTGGCCATGGAGGGCGTACACTGGAAATGTGACACCTGATGCCGGCTGAACTGCTCGTCCATGGAGGCAGGAACATCCATCTCTTCCGGCTCAACACTGACATGGCGGGCCTTTTCCCGTAACTCGTTCAGATAGGGTAAGTGCTCCAGCACCACGTCGGTGGCCATGCCAAAATCGATCAGACAGCCGATTTCATTGGCACCGGCTTTCTTTACAGCCTTTACCATTTTCATGGCAGACTCCGGGGTGCCGAACAGGCCGCTGGTACCGTAATAACGCTCGAATGCGAAATCCAGTACCTGGTCGTAATCCTCTTCCGACAGGGTTTCGAACAGCTCGTCGAGACTTTTGCCTTCCGCCTCACTCATCTGCCGGTAGATGGGAAAGTTCCAGGCCGCCTGCTTCACCAGAAACATGGCGCTCTTCAGGTATTCCTTCATGGGCCCGCGGGCCACCTTTTCCACCGCCGCCTCACTCTCCCCGATCAGGGTATGCAGCATCACCACCACGTGACCCTCACCCGGGTGGCCGCATTCCTTCCACCTGGCCCGATACGCCGCAATTTTGTCCCCGACCTCCTCAATGGTCTGCCCCAGCAGATGGGTCAGAATGCCCGCCCGTTTTTCCGCAGCCTGCAGGTAGGTATCGATATTGCCGGCAGTGGTTACCCAGATCGGCAGATCGGACTGTACGGGCCGGGGCAGCGTCTGAACCTCCACTTCCCCGGTGCCCCCCTGAAAGGTTTTGGTTTTGCCTTTCCAGAGATCCCGCACGGTATCAATATATTCCATCATGGTTTGCTTGGCGTTGGGAAAGCTTTCCGGCTTGATGGCAAAGTCCTTGGGAGCCCAGCCGGCAGCAAACGCCAGGCCCACCCGACCTTTTGACAGGTTATCCACCACGGCCCAGTCTTCGGCAATACGAATCGGACTGTGCAGTGGCGCCACACAACTGCCGGCCCGGATTTCAATATTTTCGGTGATGGTGGCCAAGGCAGCGGAGGTAACGGAAGGGTTGGGAAACAGCGCACCAAAGGCGGCGAAATGGCGTTCTGGTGTCCAGACTGCCTTGAAGCCGTGTTTATCACCGTACTGTGCGCTTTGCAGCAACAGGCGATACTTGTCGGTTTCCTTTTCCTGGGCTTCGCTGGCGACATTCCAGTAAAACAGGCTGAAGTCCAGACCAGGCTCGTTACCGGACCCTGAGAGTGCTTTTCTCTCATCCTGATAAACCACCACCTTGAAGCCCCGGCTCAAGGTCCAGAACAATTCCAGTACCGAGATATCAAAGGACATACTGGTCACTGCCAGCCAGGTACCCGGTTCCTCATGGTCAATACGATCGTCCATGCCCACAAAGAAATTCACCACATTGCAGTGTTCCACCATGACACCCTTGGGCTTGCCGGTAGAACCGGAGGTGTAAATGGTATAGGCAAGCTCGTTGGGCAGTACCGCAAGATTGGGATTCTGCTGATCCTGTTGCGCAATTACCGGCTGGTCCCGGTCAGAGAGCACCCATAGCACTGCAGCACCCGCCTTGAAACGCCGGGCATGGGCCTGTTCCGTGATAATGGCCGCCAGGGAAGAATCATCGATCATGTACTGGATACGGTCCACCGGATAGGCCGGGTCCAGGGGCACGTAGGAAGCACCGGCTTTCCAGGCGCCGATCATGGCGATCACCATCTGCTCGCTACGGTCCATAAGAATACCCACCCGGTCGCTGACCCGCACACCCTGCTCGATCAGGTAGTGGGCCATCTGATTGGCGCGCCGATTGAGCTCGTCGTAGGTAAGGCAGACATCACCACAGGCCAGTGCCGGTGCCTCAGGGTGCGCCAGGGCCTGAGCTTCAATCAACTGGTGGACACAACGATCGGGAATTCCGATATCGGTGGCATTCCAGGAGGCCAGTAATTCCCGGTCCCGGGGTGTCAGCAAGGTGGCCGTGCGGGGCGATGCACCTTCGGCCACCGCTGCCGCAAAGGCTCTGAACTGCTCCAGAAACTGTTGCGCCGCAGACTGATCCACCAGCTCAGGCAGGTAATACCAGCTCACCTGATCTGACTTTCTGTCCCAGACAATATTGAGCGCGGCAGGCAAGATGTCGGGGACACCGGTGTCGCTGGTGATCAGCGCAATGCCATGGGCCTGGCTCATCCAGCAACCCGGTAAAGCCGCAAACCGGGGATACCTCACCAGCAAATCACTGGTATAGCCCTGATTCGTCAGGGCAGAATGCATGCCCCCCTCAAACTGGCCGGCAAGCGACCCCGGATCAGGGTTACCCGACAGATCAACGGTTACCGGCAAACTGGTGACAAAACCCTCGGACAGAAAGACTGAAGCCCCCGCTTGCCCCTGCCGCACAGGCAAATCCACCGCATCGGATTTGCCCAGCCTTGCCCAGAAGGCTCCCGTCAGCGCCATTACGTCCAGGCCGGTTACCGGAAAGTCCGCCAGCGACAGGCTCTGCATACTGCCCACCGGATTATGGGCGGTATCCGGTGTTGCCCTGATGGGCGAGTCAAATTCGTGGAGCGAGGCAAAACGGCGCAGCCATTTGGATTCTTTACGGGCAACCACCGGGGTCATGTCATTCAGGGCCTGGCGATCGGCTTCCGTCAGTACCTGGAAGCCACCCTGCTGATCCAGGGCCGACATATCCAGTGTTTTACCGGTGAAACCATCCAGCAGCGTGCGGATGGCAAGTAGCCCTTCTCCGGTACCCACCCTCAGGATATCGTCTTCCAGGCTCATTATCTGACCCGGCTCACCACTGCCATCTTCAGCCACCGCATCTTTTACAATCAACGCCCTGCCATTCAGCAATACCCGCGGGGTAGCCACGGGATTTTCATAGCTGCCAAAATCAAGCGCCCGCACCAGTCGCTCCAGCATTTCTGCGGGCTGATCCCAGTCAAGCCATCCTCCTAGCGAAGGGCGATCCGTGCGATAGAAAACCTTTAAACGGGACAGGTCCTGCGGAGTCCCCTGCAGGGTATTGCTCTCGATCCGGGACAAGACCTGCTCAAATCCTTCAAACCCGTGCTCATAGCACTTCACGTTTAGTGAAAATGCCGTTTCATCGTCAACAAGGGGAAAACGGATCTGATGGTAGATGTCGCCCTGGTCCACCCGGGTCAGCATGCGATGCCAGGTTATACCGTGTTCTTTCTCACCGTTTACCAAGGCCCAGGTAGGGGTATTCAGGCCGG
>JAWVYU010000370.1:0-4949 GCA_033722575.1 Ketobacteraceae bacterium
AGAAATTCATCTTTGATTTCATCCATCAGGTGCAGGTTATCCAAAGCCTTTTGCTGATTTTCCAGTGCCAGTTGCTGGGCCGCTTCTTTTTCTTCCTTCATCAGTCGCATCCGGGCAGCTAGTGCCACGGACAGCAGAATGGCTTCTGCGGCTGAGCCCCAGATAAAGGAATACTCAGTGATCAGGTTTGTCGGCAGGACCCCCAGCAGACGCAAAACGTTTAACACGGTGCCAAACAGCATTAAGCACCATGCGAGCAGATAATAGCGCGCCACATGAATACCTCTGCTAACTGCAACGCAGGCGATTGTAAACAGCGCTACGGAAAAGCTCATGGCCAGTGCGGTGCTTGCTACCACGCTGACCCGGTAACTGACTATCCATGGCAAAAGGCTTGCAATGATACCCCAGAGCATAATTGCCCGTAACAGCCAGTGCAGCCGGTGAAGGTTGGTCCGGGTATTCAAGAAAGCCATAGTGAACAGACAACCAAAGATTGCTGCCATACCAATGCTGAAAGGTATCAACCTGACGGCCAATTCTGGGTTGTCAGGAACAAGCAGAATCTGGCTCACTCCACGGATACTCATGGTGATCATGAGAAACGCAGCAAGAAAAATAACGTAGAAAAGGTAGGCAGGTTCGCGGATACTGTAAAAAATAAAAAAGTTATAGCAGAACAGGGCGATGATAATGCCCGCATAAAGGCTGAGCACTGTTATCTCACGAATACTGGCATGAGTAAAAGCATCAGGTCGGTAAAGATGTAAAGGCAGGGTTTTACTGCCATCACCATCAACCCGTATGAATAATTCTGTAACCTTTTCTGAAGGAAGGTTCAACTCAAAAACATGCTTATGATGAGCATAGGGCCGTTCATCCAGAGGAACCCCACTGCCTCCTCGTTGATGGTGCCACTGACCCCCTTGCGTTCTTGTGTAAACGTCAACTGAACGCATGGGTGTATAGCCAAATTCCAGCATCCAGCCTTTTTCCCTGTCAGCTTTCTGAACAATCTCAATACGTGTCCAATAGGCTGATGGGTTGAAGCCAAAACTGGGAGTGGCCTTTTGGCTCGGTTCGAACTTGGTTGCGTAGGCGGAGCTGCTGACATCACCAATAGTCAGCCCCTCTGAAGGATCTTCCAGAATGGCCAAGTGTAGACCCAGAGCATAGCTTCCTTTGTTTTCAGTCAGCGTGATTCGGTTATTAAACTCATCTGTGGAAGCTGATGCAGTGACTGATCTGAAAATATAAAATAAAATCAAAACACAACAGAGTGCCCACCGAATGGGCGCGACATTAAATTCCGGATTGGCTGCGACTGGCGAAACCCATTGTTTGCTGCTGCCGTATCGCATTATGTGGCTTCCTCACGGGTAGAGCCGATCTGCTCAGGGTTTTGCTTTATCTCTACCGGCAGTCTGACGGTGAAAGTGCTGCCTTTGCCTGAGCGGCTGATCACAGTGAGGCTGCCTCCCAGCATCTCACAGAAATGCTTGCTGATAGTGAGTCCCAGTCCCGTGCCTCCGTATTTTCTTGTGGTGGAGGAATCAGCCTGAGCGAAAGCATCAAAGATCCGTCTGAGCTGATCCTCATTCATGCCGATGCCCGTATCGCTGACCTTGAAAACAACCTGCCTCTGTTGTGGGTGGGTTTCTGTCTCGACGCTAAGCGTTATGCGGCCGTTTCTGGTAAATTTCGCGGCATTGCTTAATAGATTAAACAAAATCTGCCGTAGCTTGGTGGCATCAGTGTGTAACTGAACCGATTGCGCCGCCATATTCATAACCAGCCGGTTTCCCTGTTTGAGCATGGCTGGCTCGAACGCGGCCTGGACCTCTTCAACCAGAGATGCCAGGTTCACGGGTTCCAGATGCAGCTCCATCTTGCCGGCTTCGATCTTGGAGAGGTCGAGCACATCATTGATCAGACCAAGCAGGTGGCGGCTGGCGGTCAGCATTTTGTTCAGATCCGGCAAGTGGTGGTGATGACCTTCTTCAGCCAGCTCCTCGCTGAGCATTTCGCTGTAGCCGATAATGGC
This sequence comes from Ketobacteraceae bacterium, assembly GCA_033722575.1. Classification (GTDB taxonomy): domain Bacteria; phylum Pseudomonadota; class Gammaproteobacteria; order Pseudomonadales; family Ketobacteraceae. Next base: position 2,045 of record JAWVYU010000370.1, read on the forward strand.
GTTCATGGGGGTGCGCAACTCATGGCTCATGTTGGCCAGAAAGCGCGAGGTGGCTGCCTTGGCTTCACTGAGCTCGGTAATGGTGATCTGTAAGGCCTGGGTACGGTCATCGACTCTTTGTTCCAGATCGGCATTCGCGGCCTCCAGTTCCCGAGACATGGCGGCCAGTTCATCGTGAGCTTGCTGCAGCGCATGAACCTTTTCTTCGAGTTGATTTTTGTAGTCGCTGATAAGCCGATAGCTGTTCACCAGGTTGAGATGGACGTTGACCCGGACCAGCAGCTCTTCCCGGGAAAAGGGCTTCACCAGATAGTCGTTACCGCCGGCGGAGAAACCAGCAAGAATGTCGTCTGTCTGGGATTTGGCGGTGAGAAATATCACCGGTAGCTGATTGGCAGAAAAGGTTTCCCGAAGGATGCGGCAAGTATCATAGCCGGACAGGCGGGGCATCATCACATCCAGCAGTACAAGGTCATAAATCGAATCGCTGTTCAGGTGCTTCAGGGCGGCTTCGCCATCAGTGGCTTCCACCACTTCGAAACCGGCGGAGACCAGTTGCGCCCATAATACCTGCCGGTTGACCGGCTCATCATCCACCACCAGAAGACGCCTATCTGGTGTGGCGGAGGGGACTGCAGCGGTAGGCGTAGATGGTATGTATTGATACGCGGGAGGCGCTTTGGCGTTGCCGGACTCTGTGAGAGCAGATAAGGTGTCGGGTCTGAGTGCCGGCACATTGCTGGCGGGCTGTTTGGCACCGGCCAGGGGCAGGGTAAAGCTGAAGGTGGAACCCTCGGCGGGTGCAGAGTTCACGGTGATCTGTCCGCCATGAAGTTCCACCAGCCGTTTGGTAATTGACAGACCCAGGCCGGTTCCGCCGTACTGACGCTGGATGCCGCCGTCTCCCTGATTGAAGGACTCAAAAATCTCTGCCACCCGATCCTCGGGTACGCCAATGCCGGTATCCTCTACTTTAATGCACAGCATCTGGCCCTTTACGTATCCGTTCAGGGTCACAGCGCCGCGTTCAGTGAATTTAAGGGCATTACCTATGAGGTTATGCAATATCTGTTGTAAACGGTTTTCATCGGCCCACACCAATGGCAGGTTCTCCGGCATTTTATTTGACAGCTCTATGTCGCGATCATTGAGCAGCGGGCGTGACAGCGCCAGCACCACGTCACCCAGGGTGCGTGCATCAATGGCTTTCGGGGACAGTTCAATGTCCTGATGACGCAACTTTGAAAAATCCAGGATATCGTTCACCAGGCTGGCCAGGCGGCGGCCGCTGGCGATAATCATGGCCAGGTTGTCTTTTTGCCGGGGTCTGGGTGGTTCCTGCGGGTCATGGAGGCTGGCTTCAGCCAGTCCGATGATGCCGTTCAGCGGCGTGCGCAGCTCGTGGGATGTGTTGGCAAGAAATTCATCTTTGATTTCATCCATCAGGTGCAGGTTATCCAAAGCCTTTTGCTGATTTTCCAGTGCCAGTTGCTGGGCCGCTTCTTTTTCTTCCTTCATCAGTCGCATCCGGGCAGCCAGTGCCACGGACAACAGAATGGCTTCTGCGGCTGATCCCCAAAGCATGGCATACTCTGTAAAGGGGTTATTGGGTACCAGGCCAAACACTCGAGCGGTATTCAGGAAGGTGCCGGTCAGGAAAAGGCACCATGCCAATAAATAGTAGCGTGCTGACTGGTTGCCCTGTTGAACGGCAAATAACGCCGTGATGAGCAGCACAACCGGAGCGGTTATACCCATAGCTGAACTGTTAAGGATGCTGATACGATAGCTGGCAAACAATGGGGTGATGATGGCGGTAATACTCCACAGTGCTACGATTTGCAGTAGCTTGTGAAGCTTCGGCAGGTTTTCTCTGGTCTGAATAAACGCCATCGTAAACAATACTGCGAACAGGCCTAGAAAACCCATGCCTATAGGAATAGCGCGTGTAGCATGAGCAAGATCATTGGGCAGAAGCAGCTGTTGCGCGAGACCCCGCATGCTCATAAAAAAGAATGCACTGGCGGCCAGAAAGCCGATATAAAATAAATAGGCCTTTTCCCGTATACTGTAGTAAATAAACAGGTTGTAGCACAGTAAACCGAACACTACGCCAAAATAGAGTCCCAATGCGTAAAGCTCCTGGCTGCTGGCCTGTGCGAACACGTCCGCCCGGTACAGGCGCAAGGGGAGGTTCTTGCTGGTCTCTCCGTCAATGCGAACATAAAGTGTAGTTACAGAGTCTTCGGGTAATCTAAGTTCAAAAATATGTTTATGGTGAGCGTAGGGGCGTTCATCAAATGGCAGGCCGCTGCCGCCACGTTGATGGCGTTTCTCGCCTTTTTCTGTAATCGTATAAACGTCAATCCACTGCATGGGTGCATAGCTTAACTCCAGCATCCACCCCTGCTCTCGATCCGTTTTCTGGTTTATGTCAACGCGAGCCCAGTAGGCGGAGGTGCTGAACCCAAACCCGGGGGCCGCTTTTTCGCTTGGTTCAAACATGTCAGCATACGCTTGACTGCTGACTTCCTCGATGCTGAGTGACTTTGAAGAGTCTTCTAGAATAGCCAGATGTATTCCGAGGGGGTATTCCCCCTGGTCTTTGGTAACCGTAATCTGGTTGTTAAAGCCTGATTTTAGCGCTCCACTTTCTGCTAAAGCGAGAGAGGGGAGCGAAAAGCATAAAAAAATACCTATGCAGATTATGGATCGAATAAAGAAGAGGCCAATACATTGCACGTCTGCGAGGTCATGGTGATATGTTTTATAATGGGAATCCCTTAAGCAAATACCCCGAATGAAAACTTGACTCATGAATCAGCCGGCTCCGGTATATTTGTGGAATAGTTGATTATTGAAGATTTGGCGGATGGTAGTCGCACAACAAAGGTGCTTCCTTCCC
>JAWVYU010000371.1:0-4919 GCA_033722575.1 Ketobacteraceae bacterium
CCTGCGGCCAGTTCGCCGTTATGATAAATCGGAATGGGAAGCACATGGTCACCAAGGCGCAGCGGCGTGATCGACGCCTGCATATTGGAGACAATAAACGCGTTGTGATCCATATAATCATCAAACACGATTTCATCGGTCGCAACACCTGTACCCATTATCCAGACCACATCACCACCCGAGATGGGTTTCGCATGCTCGTGATAATTGAATAGATTTTCGATCGAATCCAGAATATTGGCGTTGCCGGTATACCCCGGTGGCATAGGGCCTGCGTCCGGTCCGGGACTGAATCTTCCTGCGCCAAAACGTACCGGAACATCCGCGCCAGTTTCATCCCGATAAAGATCCACCCAGTAATGACTTTCAGATCTTACGCCTACCGCCCAGTCCTGATTATTGATCATGGCATCGAGGTGAACGAACTTGCCGCGAGTCCAGAGGCCGCCCACCATATAACCGCGGTCACGGTCGTAGGGCTGCTCAAACTTTTCACACCCCTCTTTAACACAGCGCCGGGGATATTTGGTCTCGCTTTGGTCAGCCAGCCGGCCGATGACACCCGCCATAAAGACGTTGGCGCCATCGCGATCTACCCAGGGATAAGTACCGGCAACGTCGGCGCCATCGGGAATAATCTGACCGTGCGCATCACGAAAAGGGTAAGCTGCCAAACCATAGCGACCTTTCATTTCCGGATCATAGGGAGCATGAGAGATGGGGTGAAACCTGGTCCAACCGGTAACATCACAAGGCTCTGCATCCTCTGGCAGAACAGAGTAAGCGAGGTCCCATGCGCCGATCCTTGTTTTTCCGGTGTTGGGATTGGTCCAGGCCCGTGGGAACAAACTCTGTCTCCCCGTCAGCAGGCGGCCATCGCGGGTCACCGCTGGTTCTGTCCAGTCATCAGAAAACAGAACCTCCCCGCCAGGGGTTGATGTGCCCACTTCGACATTTTGTATCCTGGCTTCTGCAGTTTTCGGGTTGGCTACTTCAACGGTGACCGGTGTACCCCACAGCCGAAAGGTAATTCCGTTAGACGTAGAGCTGATAATGGTCATGTCATAGCAATCATTCTCGCCATTTTCCCCACAAATATAGGGGTTTGTGCGTTCCCCCGGTTGCCTGAACTCCTGGGTAGGGTCACAGAGGGCGGTGTGTCCATGTTTGATGATATTGGGATCAAGACTCGGGTGAAAATCGACCCTGAAACTGTCTGTCGTGGCGAGTATCGCGGCGCCACTTTCACCGCTCATGAGGGGGGCTTCCAGGCGTTCCGGGACCTAAAGATAAAAATGCAGATTCTCACCGGCCCCCTGAACCTGAAGGCCTACTCTGCCATCCATTGAGGTGCGATTACCGGGAACAAACGGGTGAGTATATTCATTAGCGTCATCCACCATTGCGGTGTCACGCATAATAGTGGGTGGTTCGGGCCTGGGGTTATCGCAACCTTGTATTAATAGCGCAAACAATATGCCTGACACTGGTGCGTAAATATTTCCAGGGCCAAACCGTGGTTTTCGGGTCGATATACAGGCAGATAGGCCCCGGAAGAGACTTATAATCCAATTAAAACACATATATGATTATTATAGATTGTTATTTTTTAAAGATTCCTTTGTTTATTTGCTTAAGTCAACGCCATTTTCGAGAGCTGCGGTGCCTGGGTTACGGTCTGGCAGTTACGGTAGGGAAACTGTCCATTTTTGCGGGAAACAAACGCCAGCCTTGCGGAAGCGCATGCAGTGCGAGGTAACAGAAGCCCTGCATGGTCCGGAGACACACGGTTTACCTAAATCCGGATCGCAGCTACTGTATCTATACGGACTTCAAAAGCGTCCTCCCTATGGAATCTCGCAAGTCCGCTGAATAGGCCTGGCAGGCTACCTATGGAAAATAGCACCCGCAACAGATTAAAAAGAATATTCGCTGACGAGCTAAAATTCTTGTTCTTCAGGCCCTTCAGGATTGATCTGTCAATATTTAACTGGTATCTGGCCTTTGGAATCACTTTCAGCTGGTTATGCGGAATCGGCAGATACTGGGATAACCCAAGGGCTGAGCTGTGGCAGTATGTTGGGCTGGGTTCGGTTGCTTATATTTTTATTCTTGCACTGATACTTTGGCTGGTCATATGGCCCTTAAAACCCAAACGCTGGAGCTATAAGAATGTGCTTCTGTTTGTGGCCATGACATCACCACCTGCGATTTTATACGCCATACCCGTCGAGCGCTTTATGGACTTGCGTGATGCGCAGACTGTCAATGTCTGGTTCCTTGCAGTTGTGGCCACATGGCGGGTAGCTTTACTCGTACGCTATCTGAAAACTGTCGCTGGACTATCGGAAGGATCAATAATCGTCGCAACATTACTCCCGCTAACACTTATAATAAGCATCCTTGCCTTCCTTAATTTAGAGCACGTTGTTTTTAGAATCATGGCAGGGCTGGAAGATCATGAGCGATCAGCCAACGACGCGGCCTACGGTATCCTGATGCTCATTACCTACTTTTCGGTGTTTGCGCTTCCTTTTTTGCTGAGTGGCTATTTAACTATGGTGATTAAGATGCGTCGTAAAAAATAATGGTCCAGCAATGTCAGTCTAAATGAGCAAATAGTCCGGGGTTATCTGGACTCTGACGTTAACCTGGTACTTGTAGAGTCCTAGCCTGTGGAAAAGAAGCTGAACCTGCTGAAAATGGCAGGTAATCAGATACTTTCCCTTGGCTGGTGCAAAAGCTACTGCAAAACCTCGTCAGCATATAGCGCCATCACCCCGTCCACGTCTCCCTGTGATGGCGAGGATTTAGGGAACACAGGTACAGATTTCTGAGTTCGGCTCTGTATTGTTGCGTAAATGTTTTTTGTAAAGGAGGATCTTACATAATGCATGATTGATCCATAATCATAAGGCCCCACGTCCTCTACTCTGTCTACCGTCTCCTTACGGAAATTATGCTGCTTACCATCCTCTATGTTACACCAGTTGATTTTTACATATTCATCCCGATCTCGGCGGCTTTGTTCGTGCCATAATCCCAACGCATGTCCGAATTCATGAATGGCTGTACCGTGGCCACACCCATCATCCAGAGACAGCGTTTGGCGCCCACCGACCATACCAACACTTGAATAGCAGCCATTGCCGTTGATCACTTCAATATAATTCGTTTCAGTAGTCCGTTCTACAAACTGCACCATACCGTTAGTCAGCTCCTCCCATGTTTCAATGGCATGATAAACACGACTTGTCCTGCCGAGATCATCGGAAATCTTGTAATAAACAATACCTTCCGGCCAAATCCGGGTTCTGGTTACAGCCGAAAATGGAGAAACCAAATCTTCTGAGCCGTATTGCTGATTAACAACAATGTCCCCTTCAATTATGACATCACCGTCGTCTGAAAGGTGATCATGTGCCTCCTGCAAACCATCGAAAGCGCCTACTCCGGATAGTGGGTCTGCGCCGGCAATGCTGAAAGCATCTGGCGCGCAGGCGGAGTGATCGCGGTTGTCCAGCAAACATCCTGTTAATAGCAGTGGCACTAGAATGAAGAGTATTCTGTTCTTGTTATTCAGCATAATTTATATATCCCGTGACGCGCAGTTTACAGCTGGTTACACGCCGTATACGCATGCAAAAAACTCTATACTACCCATGGCGAGCGCCTATTTAAAATCATTAGTTTGGCTTAAAAACCATAAAAATAACTCAGGTGGATTATACCTCCAAAAGAGTAGCCTTTTATTGGCTCCTGGTACCGGGCGACTCTGCTTTTTTGCAAGTCCCTATTGTGCATAAACATCAAAATCATTACTTTAGATTATTACCAGACACATACCAAGGATTAGACCCTATATAACTGTCACGCCAATGCCTGCCTTCATGCTTAAGTATTCTGTTATTACTCAGTTATAAAAGAACGAGGGGACAATTATGTCAAAGACAGATCAGTACACCATGCAAGACCCGCGACATCAGTATTCAACGGGGAACACCCGCAAGAATGAATCACAGCCGAAACCCGGCCTTGATACCAAGCTGGACCCTAAAGCCGACCACGGTGAAGAAACCTACCGGGGAGCCGCGCGCCTGAAAAGACGAAAGGCACTGATAACAAGCGGTGACTCAGGTATTGGCCGCGCTGTAGCCCTCGCTTTTGCCCGGGAAGGCGCTGACGTAGTCATTAATTATCTTGAATCCGAGGGCGCTGATGGGGAGCAGACCCTATCGCTTCTGAATCAGGCCGGTGTTAACGCAAAGGCTATTGAAGGCGATATCAGGAACGAATCCTTCTGCAGGGCTATGGTGGATTACGCATCAACAAAGGGCGCCATTACGACTTTTACCAAAGGGTGCGCAAAAATGCTGATTAAAAGAGGGATCCGTATTAATGGCGTAGCGCCGGTGCCTGTCTGGACACCGCTCCAGCAAAGCGGCGAGCAACCTGAAGAAAATCTGGAAGAATTCGGCAAGCATTTTCCATTTGGCCGTCCTGGCCAACCCGCTGAGCTGGCACCCGTATATGTTTATCTGGCATCCCAGGAATCAAGCTATGTGACCGCGGAAATCATGGGCGTAACTGGAGGCGAACATCTGCCATAATTTAATAGCATGCCTGGCTTAGGCAGTTATAATCAGCGTATTTGGCGACCAATTCAACGACGAGTAAAACATGGCAGATTGTGGTTGTGGCACAGAACAGGCAGTAAAACTTGAGAGAAGAACTTTAATCGCCCTGCTGTTGATCAATGGCGTGATGTTCTTTGCTGAAGCAATTTTGGGCTGGATAGCACAATCAACGGGGCTAATAGCTGATTCCCTGGATATGTTGGCAGATGCCTCGGTTTACGGTGTTTCACTTTATGCTGTTGGCAAAGGCTTGCAACAAAAAGCAACGGCGGCCACTGTCAG
>JAWVYU010000372.1:0-4910 GCA_033722575.1 Ketobacteraceae bacterium
CGGTGTCCCATCTGCAGGACCTGTTGCTGGAATACAAGGAAACCCTCAGTGGCGACCATCTGGTGCGCTATTTCCAGCTGTCCATTGACGATACCACCGCCCACAGTGCCCAGGATACGGTAGCCCTGAAGCCGGATGCCGAGCCTGAGCAGATGGCCGTATCCCTGCGCTACCATGGCCTGGCTAACGAACTGACCCTGCTGCAAACCTACAACGGTGAGCTGTCCCCCTGGAAAAACGCCATCGAGCCTTACCGTGAACTGGCACAAAAACTCCATGACCACATCAGCCAGGTACCAGAGTCGGTGAGGGCGGAGCTGATACCCAAAATCGACGGTTTGGAAAACCAGCTTGCGGAAGCCCAGTCCCGCTATGAACAGGTAAAAAACCAGCTGGATCATTACCACCAGCTGGACTCGGTGTATAAAGAAGCCGCCATGGAAGACGTCGACAAACAGCAACTGGAAATCCAGCTGCACCATGCCCTGCTGGCGCTCGCCGAGGACATCGAGAATGCCGCCGCCCTGAGGGAAGTGATTTACCTGATGCACGAAGGGTATCTGAACGCCAAGGACAGTGAACGGCCCGCCCCGGACGCGCAGCCCATGGAACCTGCATCGGATAATGAAGGTGCTGATAGTGAAGAGGAAGCATCAACTTCGGAAGAAGATACCCAGGCCATGCATGACCTGATCGAGCAATTCACGCAAGAAAGCGCCGAGCTGGTGGAGCGTATTTACATGCTCAACAACGAAAACAAAATGCTGTCCGGTGAGAACGAGGACCTGAAACAACAGATCAGGGCCTACACCGAACAGGAGGCCATAGATGAAACCACTGCTCCCATTGTTGCCGGCCTGAAAATGAGAATTGAAAGCCAGGTAGAGGAAATACTGCGGTTGCAAAGTAACTTCAAGCAACTGGAAGACAAATACCTGGCGCTCTATACAGAAAAAATGGATACCGGAAACTTACCGGAACCTCCGGTTGTCAGCGATGAATTGACGTCCGCCGAACCAGAGCCAGAGCCAGAACCAGAGCCAGAGCCAGAGCCAGAGCCAGAGCAAGCTAGCGAGAGGCCAGAGTCTGAGGAAGATGATGTGGATGATATTCTGGCAAGCGCCCAGGCGGATATATCGTCCGATGACGATATTGATGACATCCTCGCTTCAGCCGGCAAACCAGAAAAAGACAAACCCGGCGCGCCTCGGGGTGACAATAACGAAAGCAACATCGAGGACTTCATTGACACGGATATTGAAGAAGATCTTGACCCGGATGCCATCCTGGAGGAAATGGAAGGGGTTTCCCTTGAATCCGGTGATTCCGACAAACCCGGCAGCAAAGACGATAACCGCGGCCAATGACACGCCGTTTTATCTTTCCTTTTTCAACCCCTCAACAACCCGCGCGACATTCTTGACGAAAGCGGCGTCCACCAGCCGGTCCATATTGAACAGCGGCTGCAGGCTGGATTCCATCTGCTGCACGGCGGCAGAGAGCTTGGCATTATGGGGCGAACCGGTGTTGATTCTCAACTGGGTTCGCAATTCGGTGGCGGCCTTTTCCACGGCATTGACGGCAGCTTTTTTGTTTCGCTCAAGGTTGGCTGACAGCTTGGTGAATACGGCATTGGAACGTATCAGCAACGCCTCCATACGTTGCTTTTGCATTTCTGCCGACTGGCTCAGGGCAATCAGGTTGGCGGAGGTTTCCGCACCCTGCATCAGGGTGTTGAGGTTATCCTTGAGACGCCCCAGACGCTCCTCGTCCTCCAGAGGCATACTTTTGACCAGAATCGCGGTGCGCTCGTCGTATATCAGATAGTTTCTACCCAGGTCTACAAAACGCCCCTCTCCCTCATGATTTTTAATCAGCATTTTATCTTTGTCTGCCACCCGGTCTTCTGAAAAGAAGTCCGTACTGGTCTCGGTTTTCACACGAAATACGGATTTCATGCCGTAGGTTTTCAGAGACCGGCCCACTTCCTGTGCCAGTCTGTTAATACTGTTGCATTTGAATGCCGACAGCATAAAAAGCACCACAATTCCCAGATCGGAATTTGCCATGAACGCACTGTACGCTGCACTGGAGGTGTTTTCCAGATCCCGCTCAAGAGACTCGATTTTCAGCAGCAGTTCTTCTTTGCTCGCATCCGCCAGATTGTCATAGTCAGGGATCGCCGTTGTATGGGCTTCTGGAGCCGGCGCCTGTTGCGCTGCGCCCTTCGTGGAAGGAATATCAATTTCGCCAGCCTGATTACCCCCATGAGCCTCCTTCCGGGAAGCGTCAATGGAAATTTTCAGTTGCAGATTTTCCGTGCTGAGCCGATCGACATCTTCCAGTAACTTGTGCTGCTGCTTCTCAAGCCGCTCAATGGTTTTCTCATGGCGATACAACTGCTCATCTTTCTCCTTCAGCTGCTTGCGTAATTGTTTTTCAATACGTTCCTGGTCCTTCAGGGAATCCTTGAGCTGATTAATGACGTTGGCCTGAATGTCGGCGATACCGCTGCGGCCGTCAAATTTGTCCACTTTGTCGGTATCTGCCTCTACAAATTCCGGCAGATCCTGCACGCTCTCTTCCACGATTACCCGTTCCTGCCGGGCCTGCTCCTTGATTTCAAAAAACAGCTCCCTGAACTGTTCCGTGGTTGCAAGCCGGTCGCGGTATATCTCCATCATCTCCCCGAGCTTGCGCTTCAATACATCGCCTTCCAGGTTCTGCACAAACTTTTCATGAGTCAGGTAGGCAAGTACCACCGGTTGCAGGCGCGCACGCAGCATCCGCCAGAAATTCTGGTCGCCCGGTTTGAAAATCAATGCACTGCGCTCGGATATCAGGTAGTGATAACGCAATATCGCCACCTGACGGTCATAACTGTCTTCCGGGTCCAGCAGCGCATCTTTTTTCAGGCCCAGAGCCGAAAGCCGTGCCTCCGTATCTGCGATGGCACGCTCAAGGAACTCCCAGGTAGTGACCTGTCCGGCGTTAACGATACTCAATGGATTGCGAGGCTCCCCACTCAAATTTGCAAAAAAGACTCACTTATTCAAAAGATTAGCAAAGAAACGGGGGAGCCGTGCGTTAACTAGCGGTGCCTGATCTCAAAACAGCAATGAATATTCTTGCTGCCTTTGAAATCCGGTGGGATGGACTCCGTGGTGACATCCTTTACCACATATTGCCGCGTCACTGCCGGGTCCAGGGTGAATTTTTTAAAGTTATTGGAAAACAACAGCTTACCACCCCGCTCCAGGCGTTTCATGGCCAGCTCAACAAGCTCGACGTGGTCCCGCTGGATATCCAGCACACCTTTCATCCGCTTGGAATTGGAGAATGTGGGCGGGTCCAGAAAGATCAGATCAAACTGCTCCTGGCTCCGGGCCAGCCACTGCAGGCAATTGGCCTGAACCAGGCGGTGCCGGTCTTCCGAAAAGCCGTTCAGCAACAGGTTGGAACGGGCCCAGTCCAGATAGGTACGGGACATATCCACACTCACCGTGTGCTTGGCCCCGCCAGCTGCGGCCTGAACGGTTGCCGCACCGGTGTAGGCAAACAGATTCAGAAAGCGCTTGCCGCGGGCATCAGAGTTAATCCAGTTCCTTACCGGCCGGTGGTCCAGAAACAGGCCTGTATCCAGGTAGTCCCTGAGATTTACCAGAAGCCAGGCATTACCCTCCTGGATCATCCTGAACTGACGTTCCTGTGCCAGCTTGCGATACTGCTGCCTGCCCTTTTGCCGGGCACGGGTTTTTACCACAATGGCGGAACGGGGCACGTCCAGCAGTTTCACCAGGGCAGCCACCGCCCAGTCCAGACGCTGCCTGGCGCGCTCTTCTTCCACGGTTTTTGGCGGCTTGTACTCCTGCAGATGCAGCTCGCCATCATACCAGTCTATGGCCATGTTGAATTCTGGCATATCTGCATCGTAGATACGGTAGCAGCGTACCTGCTCCCGTTCCGCCCATTTGCGCAACGGCTTGAGGTTTTTCCGCAACCGGTTAACAAACGCCCGCTGGTTCTCGTCTGGCTCATAATCTGTTACTACCAGCGGTGAGGGTGCGGGCACCAGGGATTTGTCCAGCCAGCGGGCGCAGCGGAAATAACAGCGAATAGGGCCGTTAAACAACCGGTGAGTGGTGTCGCTTTCCAGTCCTACCTTGTCAATGTATTCCACCTGATTGCTCAAAACCCCTGCCCGCCAGCGGGGAATGACATCATGCAGAATACGGCCCAGGGCCATGTAGAGATAAGTTACCGCATCACCGGTAGCGATGCGTTCCCCATAAGGGGCATTGGTGATCAGCAAGCCCTGCGGGATTTCACGCACGCTTTTCGGCAGATTCAGGTGGCCCAGCTCAGCCCGCTCTACGTGAATATCAGCTGCCAGCCCTGCCACCTGTATGTTTTCAGTTGCAGCGTTGATCGCCTCCGCACTGGCATCATACCCACGAATCAACGGCAGCTTTTCCGTTCTACGGGGCGCCGATCTCGCCGTTTCAACAATACCCTGCCACAAGGCCTGATCGAAAAAGCGGTAGTGGGTCAGTGCAAAAAATTCCCTGAGTAACCCGGGGGCGATATTTTTTGCGATTAAAGCGGCTTCGATAAGCAAAGTGCCGGAGCCACAAAAAGGATCCAGCAATGCCTGATCCTCTGCTGCTGGCCAGCCACTCCAGCACAGCATCGCCGCAGCCAGCGTTTCCTTTAACGGGGCTTTTCCCTGGGCTTTACGATACCCCCGCTGATGCAGAGGCCGGCCGGCAAGATCCAGACTCAGAATCACGCTGTCGCCCTGCCAGAAGCCGTGCACCACCACCTGGGCATCATCTTTCACCAGCGCAGGCCGGCTCTGGTAATGCTTCTGAAAATAGTCTCTGATAGCATCTTTCAGACGGAAGGTGGCA
>JAWVYU010000373.1:0-4908 GCA_033722575.1 Ketobacteraceae bacterium
GACGGGTGCGTCCGGTTACATAAACAATATCCCCCAGGCTGCCAAAGGCCTGGGCAATGCCTTTACCGGCACCGCGACTGGCTCCGGTAACCAGTACGACTCGTGGCTGCGATTGATTCATTTAACTAGTCCCCAATGGCTATTATTTTTTCTGGCGCTAACCAATAACGCCGGGGTCTGCAACCTGGGCAGACATCCCGGCGAAAAGGATCAGGTAGTGAAATGGCCCCCGTGTTTACAGAAAATGGTCCGCATTTTCCAGACCGAGTTGAACGCCGCCATAGTTTCTGCCGAACTGGTAGGGGTTGTTGGCAACATGGGCTCTTCCCGCCAGGATGTCGAGCATGAAACGCTGCAACCGTGAACTTGTAAAGATAGCTCGTCCCCCCAGCATTTTCTGAAGTTCCAGCACTGACTGCAGACATTCCTCCGGCACAGTTGAGGCTTCATACCGGTACTGAATCCGGGTATCAATATCGGTGTCTTGGCCGGCACGGGCGTTGGCCATCAGTAAATCGAAATTGCTCATCAGTTTCAGTTTGAGTTTATCCACCAGAGCCTGAGCGCTGGCTACGGCCATTTGGGCATGGGGGTCCTCAGCGGTTTTGCTGCCGGTATTGCTGCCAACCCGCACGGCGGCGACTTCCTTATAGAAATTGATAGCACCCTGCAATGCGCCGATAGAAGCGGTGGAAACGGCACGGGGGAATATCTGCCCGAAGGGCAGTTTGTAAAGGGGGATTTCTTTGGAGTCGATACCCGGGTTGGTGCCCATAAACCCATCCAGGGCGCGATGGGTCCGGTATTCCGGCACAAACGCATCTTTCACCACAATGTCCTTGCTGCCGGTACCTTTAAGGCCAAAGGTGTGCCAGGTATCCAGCACTTCGTAATCGCTTTTTGGAACCAGAAAGGTACGATAGTCGGGATTGGGATTGGATTCAGAAGGCGGAACAATGCCACCCAGGAATATCCAGTCGCAGTGATCACATCCGCTGGAGAATGCCCAGCGACCACTGAACTTGAAGCCGCCATCCACTGGCTCCACCTTGCCCACCGGCATGTAGGAGGAGGCAATCAGAACACTGGTATCGTCTTTCCAGATATCCTCCTGGGCTTTCAGGTCAAACAGTGCGATCTGCCAGTTGTGCACAGCAATAACGCCATAAATCCACGCCGTGGACATGCAGCCTTCAGCCAGCGCCATCTGAATATCAAAGAATACCTGAGGGTCCATTTCATAGCCGCCCCAGCGTTTTGGCTGGAGCACCCGGAATAATCCCGCTTCCTGCATCATGGCAACGGTTTCGTCGGGTATGCGTCGCTCGTCTTCTGCTTTTTGTGCAGTTTCCTGAAGATAGGGAATCATATCCCTGGCGCTCTGAATGAGAGCTTCAGGAGTCACATTGTTTTGAAGACTTGCCTCTTGTGCGGTCATGGTGATTGCCTCTCGCCGGTTTCTAAAGTTCAGATATTGTTTTTATATTGCAACGGGTTGATCCAGGTCTGCATAGCGGCCAGCATGAAAAATCAGGGGTGTTGCTTCCGCCTGGTTACGGAAATTCAGAACACGGCCAACCAGTATGTTGTGATCGCCACCTTCATGCCGAGCTTCCAGTTCACACTCAAACAGGGCACAGTAATCTTTCAGCAGCGGAATGCCGCCCACACCCTCTACCGTTTCAATGCCTGCGAAGCGATCTTCGCAGGGTGATGCAAACTGGTTGGATATGGGAAGCTGTTCCGCTTTCAACACATGAATGGCGAAATGCTTTGCTTCATTGAACTCACGGAATACCTTGCTGCTTTTGGCAACGCTCCAGAGTACCAGCATGGGATCGAGGGACACCGAACTGAAGCTGTTCGCTGTCATGCCGATTTTGTTACCGTCTTGATCAATGGTAGTCACCACGGTAACACCAGTTGCGAATTGGCCCAGTGCGTTGCGAAATGCTTTGGCGTCAGTTTGCGACATGGCGGGTACTCTCTTTTTCCGTTTTCTGTTCCTGAGGTGTTTCAGTTATCGGCACCTGAAAAGTGTTGCCTCACTGTATGGTTAGATGTTCTCACCGGCCGAAGGAACTGTCATACCACAAATGGCCTAGGCTGAATCACTCCATACCCACGCTGAAATCATGTCCCCAGAAGCTGTTGACGGTGCTCTGGAAGGCGGAATAGCGTGACCAGTCTTTTATGGTGCGACCCTCGGCGCCATACTCCAGCATAAAGCCTGACGGTGTTGCCATATAGAAACTCACCATGTGATCGTTGGCATGACGGCCCAGTGTGCCTGTGAGCTTGACACCTTCGGCTTTCATGCGGTCCAGACCACGACCCACTTCGTCGACGCTGTCCACTTCCACCATGACGTGAACACATCCGGAAGGCATGGGACATTCGAAAATTGCCAGGCTATGGTGGCGTTCATTGCAATGCATGAAATAGAGACGTTTTTCCGGCTCTGCCGGATCCGGTGTAAACCGTACTTTCATCAGATCCGATACGCCAAAACCCATGACGTCCCGGTAAAAGGTGGCTGCTGTGTCAAAATCCGGTGTAGGCAGAACAGTGTGACCAAAGCCCTGATCACCGGTCACAAACTTCTTGATGCCCACCGGCGAGGCGAACTGTGCAAAATCGGAAATGGGGCCCCAGTAAATTTCATGGCGGTTTCCCGCAGGATCAGAAAAGCTGGCAAGATCCTGAACCTGCCTTGCACGTATCAGCTCATCGCTGGCACGCTCATGGTTGACACCATGCTTCTCGAGGATCGCCAGTGCCTGATTGAAGTCTTCCTCGCCGGCAAATTCCCAGCCGCTGGCGCCATAGCTGTCGGCATCGGATTTTTCCACAACAATCCGATAAGGCCGGTCATCCATCTTCAGATAGACGGATTCCTCACCGTCGCCACGCAGTTTGTCGGAATTGTCCATCATCCCCAGTACCTTTGTGCCGTACTCTGCCCAGCGAGAGGGTTCGGTGCAGTTGACGACAATGTATCCCAGGCTGTGTATTTTCATTATGGTTTCCTCTTGGCTTGTTCTGATTAGGGGTAGTCTGCAGCCAGTTTCTTCAGCTCGGGCTTAACAACTTTACCTGAGGCATTGAGCGGCAGGGCATCAACAAAGGCGACTTTTCTGGGTACCTTGTAATTGGCCATGGTATCCCGGCACCAGCTGATCAGTGTGTCTTCGGTGAGGCCGGCGTCGGGCTTTTTCACAACAAATGCCATGGCAACTTCACCTAGCCGTTCGTCAGGAATCCCGATGACGGCACACATGGTAATGTCTTCTCTGGCACCTATCTGTTTTTCTATTTCAGCGGGGTAGCAATTGAAGCCACCGGTAATGAACATGTCCTTGAGACGGTCGGTAATCTTCAGGTTACCGCTGTCGTCCATAACACCGATATCACCGGTATGCAGCCAACCGTCGGTATCAATCGCTTCCCTCGTGGCTTTTTCGTTCTCGAAATAACCCTGCATGACGTTAAAGCCACGGAACACGATCTCACCGGGCTCCCCGCGGGGCACTTCCCTGTTATCGGTATCAATACAGCGTACTTCCACGTCAGGAATCGCCCGGCCCGAGGTAGTGGCGATGATTTCGGCGCTGTCTCCGTCCCGGCACATGGTGACCAAACCGCAGCTTTCTGTGAGGCCATAGGCAGTGATCACTGTCTCAAACCCCAGTCGGTCCTTCATTTGCCGGATCAGCTCCACCGGAATAATAGCTGCGCCGGTGGTGGCGCGCTTCAGTGTGGAAATGTCGTAATCAGCCAGCTGTGGGTGAGCCAGCAACGACTGAAACAATGTGGGTGGCCCGGGCATGACAGAAATCCTGTCCCGTGAGATGCGCTCAAGCACGGAAGCGGGATCAAACACCGCATGGGGCAGCAGCGTCACCCCTTTTAGCAGACAGGCGAGGATTCCGGCCTTATAGCCGAAGCTGTGAAAAAACGGATTGATCACCAGATAGCGGTCGCCGGCTTCCAGCCCGAGAATGTCGCTGAAAACGCTGAAGGCGCTGAGGTTCTGCTGGTGGCAGGTCATCACACCCTTGGGCTCGCCGGTGGTGCCGGAAGTAAACAGGATGTCGGATACATCACTGGCGGTGACTGAGTCGGCTCTTTCGGTCACGGCGGCAGGGGTTACGGCGCCCGGAGAGTCAAGAAACTGCTCCCAGCTGACGTGTGCCGCTGCCGAGGGTTCGGAAGGGAGCAGCACGATACTCTCCAGGTCTGGCAGGTCTTCCCCTGACAGCATGGCAGGGTAGTCCGCACCCAGAAAGGCACCGATGGAAAAGAGGATTTTTGCCCGGCTCTTGCGCAGAATAAAAGCGGCTTCAGGGCCCTTGTACCGGGTATTGAGTGTGACCAGAATGGCGCCGGCACACTGTGCCCCGAGGGCTGCGATCACCCATTCCACCTTGTTGGGCGCCCAGATGGCCACTCTGTCGCCTTTTTCGACCCCGGCGTTCATCAGGGCCTGCGCGACCCGTTCAGTCTGGCCAGCGAAGTCGGTAAAGCTGATTCTGGTGGGGCCTTCCTCAAGAAAAGTCTGATCCTGAAAGCGGTCTGCTGCTTGTTTCACCAGTTTCGGGATGGTTGCTACAGACACCGATTTTGACATGGCTTTCCGCTACCTCGCACGTTCCGTCAATTTACCATTCACAAAGTATCTGAACGGCTGACAGGTGTCTTAGTCCACTTGGACGATTTTGCCGGATGGCTAAAAACCCATAATGATCAACGTTCTATATCGTCTGATAATTCGCCTGTTTTTAAGGCGGCGGGAAGTCAGAAGCAGCGAAACAGAAAGAAGCAATGAGGGTTCAGATGAATAAAGTGCTGTCGGCACAGGAAGCCATTTCGCAAATCAAAGACGGAATGACGATAGGTATCGGGGGA
>JAWVYU010000374.1:0-4901 GCA_033722575.1 Ketobacteraceae bacterium
CATCAAGCCGCAGCTTACGGGAGGCAATGTGAAGCCAGACTGGCAAGCAATTATCGAGGAAGCCACGGACTTTCGTCATGCGCTGCACCGTCAGCCCGAGTTGACCTGGCAGGAGGAACAGACCGCGGTCAAGGTCAGGGAGCGGCTGGACAAGCTGGATATTGCCTGGCGTGCCTGTGCCACCCATGGTGCCGTAGCCACCCTGGCCCCCAAAGCCAGTGGCAAGCATGTGGCGCTTCGCGCCGATATGGATGCCTTGCCCATCAATGAACTGACGGATGTGCCGTACAAGTCGGAGATTCCAGGTTGCATGCATGCCTGTGGCCATGATGGCCATACCGCCACACTGTGGGCAGCGGCTGCCTGGTTGAAGCGTCACGAAGATAAACTCCCCGGCCCCGTTTCACTGCTGTTCCAGCCAGCAGAAGAAGGCGGTCATGGTGCAGAGAAAATGATCGAGGATGGTGCACTCAAGGGCGTGGATGAAATTTTCGGCTGGCATAACTGGCCCATGATTCCCTTCGGTCAGGCGGTTTGCCCGGATGGTGCGGTGATGTCCGGTAATGGCACGTTTCATATCGATATCAAGGGTAAAGGTGGACATGCCAGTCAGCCGGAAATTAACCGGGATCCGGTTATCGCGGCAGCTGCAATCACCCTGAACCTGCAACAGATCATCAGCCGGCGTCTGCCGCCCCAGTCCGATGTGGTTGTCAGCGTCAGTTCCATCAATGCCGACGCCTTTCCAACCGTCACACCGGAAACAGCGCGCATTGAAGGCAGCATTCGCCTCGCGCAGCCGGAGTTGCGCTCCCGCATCAATGAATTGATTACCCAGATCACCCAGGACACCGCAAGAACCTATGGTGTTGAGGCTTCCGTGGAAAATAAACCACGCTACGAAGCCACCATCAACCATGCCGGCCCGGCGCAGACCTATCGGGATGTGCTACGGCAGGAGTTTGGCGACGACTGGCAGATGAAATCCCTGGCCATTCCTATCATGGCATCCGAGGATTTCAGTTATTACCTGAATGAAATACCGGGGGCGTTTGCCCTGATCGGTATGGCAGAGGGTGACCAGTTCCAGTACGGTTGTCACAGCCCCCACTATCAGTTTAACGATCAGTTATTAGCACCTGTCGCACGGTTATATGCCCGCTTGGCTGGGGCTCCATTGCCCTAACCGGTTTTTGTGAATGCTTGCATACCCGGGGCAGGTCTTATAAGTTGAAGTGAGAGGCGGTAAAAGCCTCTTCTTTTTTGATCAGGATTTATCCTGACGCAGTAACACCCATGATCCACTCACACAGTCCCCCTAAAGGAGAACGCGATGGAGCTATTCGAGCAGTGGGAATCAGAAATACGCGGTTACTGCCGTGCCTACCCAACAGTTTTCAAAACTGCGTCTAACGCCATACAGACCGACGAGAACGGGAAAACCTACATCGACTTTTTTGCCGGTGCCGGTGTACTGAATTTTGGTCATAACAACCCCAACATGAAAAAGGCCATTATTGATTACATCGAAAGCGATGGCGTTGCCCACAGCTTGGATATGTACACCAGCGCCAAACGGGAATTTGTTAAAGCGTTTGCGGAAACCATCCTCAAACCCCGCAACATGAACTACAAAATGCAGTTTATGGGGCCGACGGGCACCAATGCTGTGGAGGCTGCCCTTAAACTGGCGCGCCGGGTAACCGGCCGGCACCATGTGATTGCCTTTACCCAGGGGTTTCACGGTATGACACTGGGCTCACTGGCCTGCACCGCCAACCAGTATTTCCGCAATGCCGGTGGTGTGCCACTGAACCATGTCAGTCATGCGCCTTACGAATCGCCTGTGGGTTGCGGTATGGGTTGTCTGAAGAGCCTGCGTCAGGCACTGGAAAATTCCTCCAGCGGTTATGAACAGCCGGCAGCCTTTATTGTGGAGGTCATTCAGGCCGAAGGTGGTGTGAATGTTGCTTCCAAAGAATGGTTGCAGGAATTACAGCAGCTGGCGAAAGACGTAGGCGCCCTGTTGATTTTTGATGATATCCAGGTGGGCTGTGGCCGTACTGGCAGCTTTTTCAGTTTT
This sequence comes from Ketobacteraceae bacterium, assembly GCA_033722575.1. GTDB lineage: Bacteria > Pseudomonadota > Gammaproteobacteria > Pseudomonadales > Ketobacteraceae. Next base: position 2,084 of record JAWVYU010000374.1, read on the forward strand.
GATGATATGGGGCTGGACCCCGATATTATCTGCCTGGCAAAAGGTGTGGGCGGTTTTGGTACCCCCATGGCACTGAATCTGAACAAACCCGAGCATGACAAGCACTGGCAGCCCGGTGAGCACACCGGCACCTTCCGTGGCCAGAACCTGTCGTTTGTGGCCGGCCGCGAAGCGGTTCGCTACTTTGAAGACGACAGCCTGATGAAGCAGACCCGGGAACGGGGTGACATGATGGCGGATCGCCTGCGTCAGATACGCGATGAGTATCCGGATAAAGGCTGGGAAGTACGCGGTAAAGGCATGATTCAGGCACTGGATGTTATGGACGGGGATCTGGCAAAACGGGTTGCCCGGGAGTGCTTTGAAACCGGTCTGCTGATCGGCCCCTGCGGCGTTGGTGGGCGCGTGCTGAAATTACTGCCGCCACTGACTATTCCCGATGATGAGCTGGACACCGGTATGGAACGACTGACCGCCGCCATCCATAAATGCATGAGGTAGAGTAGAAAAGCATGCTCGAACGCGATGATATGACCTTTCCATTCAGCGAATACCAGCGGCGTCTGGATGAGCTGAGACAGCGAATGGAAAAACGCCTGCTTGATGCGGTGATCATCACGGATCCCGAGAATCTGATGTATCTGACCGATTACCAGACCACGGGTTATTCCTATTTTCAGGCGCTGGTTGTGCCCATAGATGATGAGCCCTTCATGATTACCCGGCAGCTGGAGGCTTCCAATATTCATGCCCGGACCTGGGTGGAAAGAACCCGGCCCTATCCGGATACCGGCGACTCCATTCAGATGCTGGTGGAATCATTGCGTGAATTCGGGTTGTCCAGCAAGGTGATAGGCTATGAAAGAAACAGTTACTTCTTTCCTGCCTATCATCAGGACTTTCTCAATACCACTTACACAGATGGCCGCCTGATGGACTGCTTCGGCATTGTGGAAGAGGGCCGTAAAACCAAGTCTGCCGTGGAAATCGATGTCATGAAAAAAGCCGCCCATGCTGCCAAGGCGGGCATGCAGGCAGGTTATGACATTATTCAACCCGGTGTGACAGAAAACGAGATCGGGGCTGCCATCAGTGAGGCCATGTTCCGGGCCGGCGGCGAGCCCCCTGCGGTAATGCCCTATGTCACCTCTGGCCCCAGAAGCATGATTGGCCATGCCACCTGGGAAGGCCGCGTGGTGCAGCCCAATGAGCATGTGTTCCTGGAGGTGGGTGGCTGTTTCCGGCGCTATCACGCCGCCATGATGCGCACCGTCATTTGCGGAGAACTCACCGACAGCATGTTCAAGGCCCAGGAAATCATGAAGTATGCCCTGCGCCAGGTGCATGAAAACGTGCGTCCGGGGATGACAGTGAGTGACGTGGATAACATGGTGCGCACCATTATTCAGGACAATGACATAGGGGCGAAGCTGATTACCCGTTCCGGTTATTCCATTGGTATTGCATTCCCCCCCAGCTGGGATGAAGGCTACATTATCAGCCTGAAACAGGGTGATTCCCATGTACTGGAACCGGGCATGACCTTTCACATTATTCCCTGGATGTGGGGTATTGATGGCGATAAAACCTGCGGTATTTCAGACAGCATTTATGTGACGGACAAAGGCTGTGCCTCGTTCTTTGAGGATTTCCCCCAGGATATGGTGATCAAATCCAATGGCTCGAAAACGACCGAGCAGAACATGCAATTCGTTTCATCAAAGGGGAATGCCAAAAACAAGGCAAAAAAGCCCAAGAAGCAGGACAAGAAAGACCAACTGAAAGCCGCGAACGAGTCATAGGAGAGATTATGCTAGCAGCGATTAATCCCGCCACGGGTGAATTGCTACATGAATATCCGGCCCTGAGTCAGGAGGCCATGAACGCCGCCATTGCGGCATCAGTGGAAGCGTTTCAATCCTGGCGCAATACGGGCTTTGCAGAACGTGCCAGGGTGATGCGTGCGGTAGCAGGTGTGATGCGTGATGATGAAGAGCGCCTTGCCCTGCTGATGACCGATGAAATGGGCAAGCCGATTCTTGAAGCGCGCGGCGAAGTGCAGAAAGCCGTGTGGTGTGCGGAACATTACGCCGAGCACGCGGAATCCTACCTGGCGCCGAAAACCCTGGAATCCGATGCCCACCACAGCTACGTGCAGCATCTGCCACTGGGGCCGTTGTTGGGGATATTGCCCTGGAACGCGCCTTTCTGGCTGGCTTTTCGTTTCTGTGCTCCGGCGCTGATGGCCGGCAACACCTGCCTGATGAAGCATGACCCCCATGTGCCGGCCTGTGCGGAAGCCATTGCCGATGTATTTGTGAAAGCCGGCGCGCCTGCCAACATCATGCAGAACCTGCCGCTGGAGAATCAGCAGGCAGCCGAGGCCATCCGGCACCCGGCGGTGCGCGGGGTATCCTTCACCGGCTCCAGCAACGCCGGCAGCAAGGTGGCTGCGGCAGCAGGCGAGGGCCTGAAGCCCTGCGTGCTGGAGCTGGGTGGCTCCGACCCCAGTATTGTGCTGGCCGACGCAAATCTGGAAGAAGCGGCCGACGTGCTGACCCTGTCCCGTATCATCAACGCCGGTCAGTCCTGTATTGCTGCCAAGCGCCTTATTGTGGAAGCACCGGTGTACGATCAGTTTGTGGAGCTGATGAAAACCCGGCTGGAAGCCCTGCCCATGGGGAATCCCAGGGATGAATCCACCCGCATTGGCCCCATAGCCAGACCGGATCTGAGGGACAACCTGGCCCGTCAGGTGGAAGAAACCATTGCGGCCGGTGCCCGTTGTGTACTGGGTGGCAAAGTACCTGAGGGCCCC
>JAWVYU010000375.1:0-4885 GCA_033722575.1 Ketobacteraceae bacterium
CCGTCCGGGTTTTTGCGGATATCATTTGGCCATGGCATACCGAAAAAGGATTGGCTATTCGGGGACATGAGCGGCTTGTTTTCGCCGCTGCAGCCCAGTATGAAGCAGGTCATTACAAAGAGGGATAGCATCCTTGCGTGTATTGATATGATAATCATTCTAATTCCCTTTAGTTGTTTTTGTCCGGTAGTTGTTTTTGTCCGGTGGCAGCATGCTTCTCCAGATTAACCTATCTCAGGGAAAGTCAATATCTCCCAAATGACGGATAGCGCCCATGCGGAGAGGGCTTAATCCGAAATCTTTCCCCGCAATGACTTCAGCCTGCCGCGTTTGGTTTTCTCATCCAGCCGACGGGTGACAGAGGCTTTGGTGCGCCGGGTAGGTTTGCGCGTTGGCGCCACAAAGGTGGCCGACCTGATGATCTCCTCCAGGCGTTCCAGCGCCTCCGCCCTGTTTTTCTCCTGGGTGCGAAATCGCTGGGCTTTGATCACGATAATGCCATCTTTGGTGATGCGTTTGTCCTTATGTTTTAGCAGGGCCTCTTTGTAGCTGTCCGGTAACGACGAAGCTGCTATGTCAAAGCGCAAATGGATGGCGCTGGAGACTTTGTTGACATTCTGTCCGCCGGCGCCCTGGGCACGGATGGCCGTCATTTCGATATCGGCTTCCGGAATGGTGACATTGTTAGAAATCTTTAACACGGCTTATCCGATAACACTATGCTATGGCAATTCTACGGAGCTGGTTCAGCGCTGGCGAGGGGGCTTCGCCGAAAACGGCCTCCAGGGCCTGCCGCCAGGTGGGTTCCTGCCAGTCGGTAATGGCTTTCCTGTAGGAGGGTCGTGCCTGCAAACGTTCCCAGTAAGCGGCGATATTCGGCAACTGATCGTCTGTGAGAAGACTCCCCAGGGCTACATCTTCCAGACGGTGAAAATGGGCCGTCATCATGATGTCCACCTGGCTGTAGTCGCCCAGCAGATAATCATCGCCATGACTCAATAATGCTTCTATGTTTCTGAGCGTATTACCCACGGTTCTGAGGGACTTGCTGGACAGTGGTTTTGGCACCGGCAGAAGCGTCACCATACGGGCGCCCCAGCGGCGATGGAACAGGGGGTGTTTACGGTACTTCCACCAGAATTGCACAAAGGGCTGTTGCTTTATCAGATAGCGTATTGCCGGCGCCGAGAGGATCGGGATTGAGGTTCCCAGCGATACACCAAACAGCCTGGATTCATCCAGTGAGGCGTTCTTTATCAATTGCGCCATTTGCGACAGTATTGCAGGGTCTTTCGGGGTCAGCCGCGTGCCGCTGTCCGGCCGTACCTTATCGAGATAGTCTATAATAACCCAGCTGTCATAAACGGGCTTGCCATTGTGCACCAGGGTGGGAACAAGGGCTTTGGGATTAATCCGTAAGTATTCCGGTGTGAAATTTTCCCCGTGTAACACCACGTCATTGAGCATGACAGGGTGCGATTGCCAGTCTATCTGCTTTTCTTCCAGAGCCAGACGGGCCATTTGCGAGCATAAGGACTCATGATAATGGTAAAGTTCGAAAGTCTCTTCCTGCATATAATTTTCCGCTGGCCGTCACTTACTGCCATTATATAGGCTCATCTGACAAACGCCACAGTTCGGGTTTTTCCGGGGTTTTACCGAGAATCCTGAGCTTTATCCAGCGGGTCAGACCCACCAGCAGCGTGAAAATGAGGGATCCGATAATACAGCAGGCCATGGTATGACTCCTCTTTACATGAAGGGTGTAATGACGACCTGTTTGGTGCTATCCAGAACCACATGAATAGTCGCCCGGCCCTGTGTGCCCGCCGTCAGCTGGCGCTCTTCAGCACCGGTTACACGATAGGTTCTGCCAGGCTGCAGCTGTGACAGGGTCAAGGGTTCTTTAGCAGCATTCTGGCCGGGCACCAGTGTCAGCTCCAGCGCTTTGCCATCGCTGACGGCGCGGGTTACCAGCACTTTCGGATATGCCGCTTTTTCCAGTAATGGTCCGTCCTGCCAGGGGCGGGGCATGCCCACATTGATCAGGTCATGCAGCCCGTTGGGGCGCATGTTGCGCGCACAGAAAATCACGGCATGGGCACTTACGGACGCCCCGTCGTAATGCTGAATGCCATCAATAATCCGGTTGGAATGTGTGGCATCCAGCTTGTCCAGCATCAGGTCGGAAATTTCCGTGTCTCCCACTTCTCTGGCTGCGGCTGCGATCAGGCCGTAGGTGGTTGCTTTGGAGGGCCGGTAGTTGCCGAAATCGATATTGTCCCAGCCGTTGGTTTTCAGCTGAATTCCCTGACTGCTTTGAGTGATAAAGTCATGACGGAGTATTTCCCAGCTGCGTCGCGCCAGATCCGGCGCCACCGGGGTCATAAAATAAGCCGCTGCGGCATCCGCCATACTGGAAGTGAGCCCGGGTACTGTCAGGCCGGTGCGGTAATCCCGTATAGCCAGCACGCGCCCATCCAGCGTAATGAACTCATCGGAAAGCTGTCTGATATATCGCTCCCCCACATCCGCCCAGTAATTCGTGCCGTACAGCCGGTCGTGCAGTATCAGCGATACGGCACCGAAATTGTTGCACATGGGATAAATCCAGCGGGGTTCACAGGGGAACAGGCAGAATTCAGAACGTTTGAAGTTCTTGTAAATAATCTCGCAGATATCATGAAAGCTGTAGCTGAATACCTGCCCTTTGGGGTGCTCAAGCCGAATTGCACCCGGTTCGCTGAAGCGGTGGTTCGCTTCGTTTGAGGCATTCATTCCCAGCATGGCGCCGTACCAGCCGTAATACATGATGTTGTCAAACGCCATGGGGTCAGGGTTGCTCTTGAAATTGCCCCACAGATTTTCGTAGCGCCAGTAACTCCAGCAGCGGTGATCCTGCATTTTGAGCGACAGGTTTTCCTGGGCCTGGCTGAGGTAACCGCGAAAGGCCGGCGTGTGATTGTATTGCAGTAAGCTCAGCGCATAGGATGAGTTGCACAGCTGGTAACGCTTGGCTGCCTCACGGAACTCGTCAATCCGGTCAAAGCCGTGAAAGGTGTCGAGGGGTTGTAAGGCGCGGTCCAGGATAAAGCGGAGCAGCGGCGCCGAGGATGCCGGCAGCTCATCAACCCGAGGCAAACCGGAATCATTCAGCGGTGTTGTTACCGTAGTTTTGTTTTTCAGGTAGCGGTTAATACGAACCTGCTCGGTTTTCAGCTGTTGTATCCTGCGATGCCCGTGCAGCAGGAAGCCAAGTCCACCAATCAGAATAAACACCGGGACGATAACAGTCGCGGGTTCCCAGTAATGGTGATGATTCATGGACGCGGCATAGAGAGCGCTGCCAGTCCACAGGGCTAAGGGCGCCAGCAGGTTGCCCGTTGCCACCCAAAGAAATAGTGAGATCACAAAGGCTACCAGGGTGCCCATAAAGAAGCCGGCATGAATCAGTATGTTCGTCCAGTCTCCTGTTGCGTGAACTAAAAACCCCGCTCCGGGAAAAGTGATTCCCAGACCCAGCGCAGCCAGCTGCCCATTACCTGACAGGGCCAGGCCATTACCCATCAGAAACAGCAGCCCGTAGATCATCAGGGTTCGTTGCAGACGGGCTTTTGTTACCGGCCCGGTGGCTGGCTTGCCAGTCTCAATCAGAGGGACTCTGCGGCCTTTATCCGGGTAGCCGTAAGGATTGCCGTGTGCTGTAGCCTGTTGATTCAGCTCAGGTAGTTTGGCGGTCATTGTTCTGCTCCCCGTCTGTTCGCGTGTTGAGCCTGTGCCGGGCTTGTCTTACACTGATTGACACAGGCGTTCAGCCATTAATGACTATTACACGCGGTTTGCGCCATCAAACCTAGGTCAAGAGCGGACACTCATTGGCTCAAACCGGCCATGCGGGAAAAATTATTGAAAAAACAGCAAACTAGCTGCGTTATTCCGTCTGTCAGCGCTCGCCTGCTGCTGCAGCATCTGACGGGGCAGGGGATTTCCGCTACCCGGATGCTGGAGGGAAGTTCCTACAGCGATCCGGATGCCTTTCAACAGGATTGTGAGCTGATAAGCGCTGCCGATTACTGCGTGTTTATCCGTAATGCGCTGGCTTTGACCGGTAATCCTGCGCTGGGCCTTACCCGTGCATCACAGGTATCCCTGGGTGATTTCGATGCCTATGGCTATGCCATCATGAGCAGCGATAGCCTTGGGGCTGCTGCCAGCATCGGTATGGAGTTCTGGATGCTGAGTGGGTCCCTGCTGGATATTGAAACCCGTGTGGAAAACGATGTGGCGGTGTTTGAATTTACTCCGCGCATTCCTATGGATGATGTATTGCCCTATGTGGCTGAAGAATCCATGAGTGTGATATATCAGCTCTGCCATTTTCTGGTGGGGAACAAGTTTGCAGCGACCGAAGTAGACTTCGCCTATCCGGAACCAGTCTATGCTGCCGAGTACCACAAGGTATTCGATTGTCCCTTGCGTTTCAGCGCCCCCAATAACGCGATTCGGGTACCGACTGCCGTACTCAACGAGCCCCTCATCATGTCTTCTCCCCAGGTGGCCGCGCTGTGCAAGGCCCAGTGCGATGCATTAATAAAAAACCTGAGTGTGCATGATGAGTTTGTGGAGTCCCTGCGGCGTTTTCTGATTGATGCCAAACCCGATTTTCCCACGGTGGATGAGATGGCCGAACGCCTGCATATCAGCGCCAGGACATTACGGCGCCGTCTGCAGGAGCGTGATACCACTTACCGGGATCTGCTGGATGAAATTCGTCTGGAGCTGGCACAGCAGTATTTGCGGGACACGCAGTTAAGTATTGATCAGATTGCTGCATTGGTCGGATTTGAAGAAACCACCAGTTTCCGGAAGGCCTACAAGAGCTGGA
>JAWVYU010000376.1:0-4789 GCA_033722575.1 Ketobacteraceae bacterium
TGCGGTGGCGCTGGCCAACATTGATCCGGTGATCGAGCTGATCAAATCCTCCCCCAGCCGTCAGGTGGCAGAAGAGCAGTTGCTTGCCAAGGGCTGGCAGCCCGGCTATGTGCTGGAAATGCTGGAACGGGCCGGTGACCATAACGCCTGCCGGCCGGATGGTATCAGCGATAATTACGGTATCCGCGACGACAACCTTTATTACCTGTCGCCCATCCAGGCCAAGGAAATCCTGGATATGCGGCTCCATCGCCTCACCGGCCTGGAGCATGAAAAGCTGATTCAGGATTACCAGGAAAAGCTGGATCTGATCAGGGAGCTGTCACTGATACTCGCGGATCCCCAGCGCCTGATGGCTGTGATCATTGAGGAGCTGCAGGCCATCAAGGAAGTCTACGGTGATGAGCGTAAAACCGAGATCGTGACCTCCCGCCTGGACCTGACCCACGAAGACCTGATCACCGAAGAAAACGTGGTGGTGACCATTTCTCATGGGGGCTATGCCAAAATCCAGCCTATCGATACCTACCAGGCCCAGCGCCGCGGCGGCCGTGGCAAGGCGGCCACCCAGGTAAAAGACGAAGACTATATTGAACATCTGATGGTGGCCAGCACCCACGACACCATTCTCTGTTTTACCGATGAAGGTAAAGTGTACTGGCTCAAGGTTTATCAGTTGCCCCAGGGCGGGCGCCAGTCCCGCGGGCGGCCCATAGTCAATATTCTGCCCCTCACCGAGTCGGAAAAGATCACGGCGATACTGCCATTGCGGGAATATGAGGAAGGCAAGTTTGTCTTTATGGCTACCAGCAATGGCACTGTGAAAAAAGTGGAACTGGCGGCATTTTCCCGGCCCCGCAGCAGTGGCTTGATTGCCATTGAACTGGAGGGGGATAATCACCTGATCGGGGTAGCGATCACGGATGGCGAGCAGGATATCATGCTGTTTTCCTCTGAAGGCAAGGCAGTCCGTTTCCGTGAGGACGATGTGCGTGCCATGGGCCGCACCGCCAGAGGAGTTCGAGGTATGAACCTGCAGGGCGACGCCAGGCTGATTTCCCTGATTGTTCCGGTGGAAAACGGCCAGATCCTGACAGCCAGTGAGAATGGTTATGGCAAGCGAACCCTGGCCAGTGAATTCCCCACCAAGGGTCGCGCAGGGAAGGGTATGATTGCCATGAGTGCCAGTGACCGCAATGGTGCAATGGTGGGAGCCGTGCAAGTGCTGGACGGTGAAGAAATCATGCTGATCAGCAATCAGGGTACCCTGGTGCGGACTCGCGTGGACGAGATTTCCGTGCAGGGCCGCAACACCCAGGGTGTGACACTGATCAGGCTGGGTGAGGGCGAGCGCCTGGTGGGTTCTGTCCGCATCGAGGAACTGGATGAAGAGGACGTTGCTGCGGTGGAAGAAGAAGCCGGAACCTCCGGTGATGAACCTTCCGACGAAGAGTCCTGACGTAAATACTGAAAGCACAACAGAAGGAAGTCATTCGCAATGACAACAAGAGCATATAATTTTTGTGCCGGCCCGGCGGCATTGCCAGAGGCGGTACTGAAACAGGCTCAGGAAGAAATACTGGATTATCAGGGCAAGGGCCTTTCGGTGATGGAAATGAGTCACAGGGCCGAGGAAATGGTGGCCATTGCCGAAACCGCAGAGCAGGATCTGCGGGATCTCATGGAGATTCCCGATAACTATAAGGTGCTGTTTCTGCAGGGCGGTGCCAGTACCCAGTTTGCGGCGGTGCCCATGAACCTGCTGGGCAGCAGGGACACGGCGGATTACATCAATACCGGGCAGTGGTCCAAAAAGGCCATCAAGGAAGCGGAACGCTTTTGCAGGGTAAACGTGGCAGCCAGTGATGAAGCCAACAATTTTACCGGAGTTCCTGCCTACGATACCTGGCAGCTGAGCGACGATGCGGCCTATCTTCACTATACTCCCAACGAAACCATTGGCGGCGTGGAATTCGATTTTATTCCGGAATCAAAAGCGCCTCTGGTGGCGGATATGTCTTCCACCATTCTCTCACGGCCACTGGATGTGTCCCGTTTCGGGCTGATTTACGCCGGCGCGCAGAAAAATATTGGACCGGCAGGCATTACCGTGGTGATTGTGCGTGAAGATTTGCTGGGGCAGGCATCGGCAATGACGCCCACTATGCTGGACTACAAAACCCAGGCCGATAACGGTTCCATGTACAATACACCGCCAACCTATGCCTGGTATCTGGCGGGCCTGGTGTTCAAATGGCTCAAGGCCCAGGGTGGCCTGAGCAAAATGGGCGAGCTTAACGAAGCCAAGGCGAGCAAGCTGTACAGCTTCATTGATAACAGTGACTTTTATGCCAATCCGGTGGTGGTGGAAAACCGCTCCTGGATGAACGTGCCCTTCACACTGGCGGATCCGGCGCTGGACAAGGAGTTTCTGAAGCAGGCAGAAGAGGCCCGTTTGCTGAACCTGAAAGGGCATCGCTCCGTGGGTGGTATGCGCGCCAGTATCTATAATGCAGTGCCCATGGCTGCAGTGGATGCTTTAATTGATTTCATGGCAGAGTTTGAAAAAAACCGGGGCTAAAAAGCCAATGGCAGATCAACCTAACCTGGAATCCCTGCGGGAAGCTATCGATCAGATCGATCAGGAAATTCAGCGCCTGATCAATGAGCGTGCCAAGTGTGCCCAGCAGGTGGCGGAAGTCAAGCAGCAGGAAAGCGAGGCCCCTGAAAAGGTGCTTTACTACCGCCCTGAGCGTGAAGCCCAGGTGCTCCGCAAGGTCATGGAACGCAACCAGGGGCCGCTGTCCCAGGACACCGTGGCGCGGCTTTTCCGGGAAATCATGTCAGCCTGCCTGGCATTGGAAGATCCCATGCGGATTGCCTATCTGGGTCCTGAAGGTACCTTTACCCAGGCCGCTGCCATCAAGCATTTTGGCCATGCCGTTCACAGCGTCCCCCAAACCACCATTGATGAGGTGTTCCGTGAGGTTCGCGCTGGCGCGGCCAATTACGGTGTGGTGCCGGTGGAGAACACCACCGAAGGTATGGTGAACACCACCCTGGACAGTTTTATCAACGCACCTCTGAAAATCTGTGGTGAGGTGGAGTTGCGTATCCATCACCATTTCCTGGTGGGCTCTGCAACCCGGCAGGAATCTGTCACCCGCATTTATTCCCACCAGCAGTCTCTGGCGCAGTGTCGCAAGTGGCTGGATGCCCATTACCCCAAAGCCGAGCGGATTGCCGTTAACAGTAATGCGGAGGCCGCCCGTCGTCTGAAAGATGAGTGGCATGCGGCTGCCATTGCCGGTGAAATGGCAGCCGAGATCTATGGCCTGAACAAGCTCGTTTCCAACATCGAGGATAACCCTGATAACACCACCCGGTTTCTGATTGTGGGGAACGAATCCGTACCGCCCTCCGGTGATGACAAAACCTCCATTCTTGTGTCCATGAAGAACAAGCCCGGCGCGCTGATGGAGCTGTTGCGGCCTTTCGAGGCGGCCAATATCAGTCTGACCCGGCTGGAAACCCGGCCCGCGCCCAACGACAAATGGGCCTATGTTTTCTTTATCGATTTTGAAGGCCACGAACAGGATCAGAAGGTGGCTCAGGTGTTGTCGGAACTGGAAAACAGGGCAGCCAACGTCAAGCGTCTCGGGTCATACCCAAGAGCCGTTCTCTAGAGCGCAGGGAACGGTAATGACAGTTAAGCAGCAATGAGGAGGTTTGCATGACCTGTGATTACGTCGCACTGGCAACCGAAGGTGTTAATGGATTAACTCCCTATCAGCCCGGCAAACCCATCGAGGAGCTTGAGCGGGAACTGGGGATCAGCGATATTGTCAAACTAGCGAGCAACGAGAATCCTCTGGGCCCCAGTGAAAGCGTGCTGGATGCCCTGAAGCGCCAGTTCAGGAATCTCACCCGTTACCCGGACGGCAGCGGGTATGATCTGAAACAGGCCCTGAGCCAGCATCTGCAGGTAGAGCCTGACCGGCTGACCCTGGGCAACGGCTCCAATGACACCCTGGATCTTATTGCCCGGGCGTATCTGGCGCCGGGGCGTGAAGCCATTTATTCTGAATATGCATTCGCCGTATACCCCATCTCCACCCAGGCTACCGGTGCTACGCCGGTTGTCACACCCGCCAGGGATTACGGGCACGATCTGTCCGCCATGAAAGCTGCCATTACCGACCGGACCAGGGTTATTTTTCTGGCCAACCCCAACAATCCCACCGGAACCTGGTTTAACCGAAAGACATTCGAGGCTTTCATGGAAGGTGTGCCGGAGGAGGTGATTGTGGTGCTTGATGAAGCCTATTGCGAATACGTGGAGGACCCCACTTATCCCAATGGCATCGAGTACCTGGAGAAATATCCCAACCTGATTGTTACTCGTACTTTTTCCAAAGCCTATGGGCTGGCGTCTCTCCGAGTTGGCTACAGCGTTTCGCATCCCCAGATTGCCGATGTCATCAACCGGGTGCGAAATCCCTTTAATGTGGACAGCTTTGCCCTGGCCGGCGCTGTCGCGGCCTTGAAGGACGAGGATTACATTGCTGAAAGTGTGGCACTGAACCGTGCTGGATATCAGCTGATTACCAAGGCGGTGACCGAAAACCAACTCAACTTTATCCCCTCGGTGGGTAATTTTGTGAGCGTGGATTTTGGCAAGGACGCGAAGCCGATTTATGAAGCCTTCCTGCGTGAGGGTGTGATCGTGCGGCCTCTGGCAGCCTATAACATGCCCAATTTCCTGCGGGTGAGTATTGGCTTGCCGGAA
>JAWVYU010000377.1:0-4787 GCA_033722575.1 Ketobacteraceae bacterium
ACGTGCACAGTGGTGCGCCAGTTCCGCGAAAAGTTGCGATACCAGTTGATGGGCGGCGTGAAGCCGGTTTCCCGGAAGGTATCAATGAAGACCTGCTTTTCCGCATCGCTCAGGATCGGTTCGCCCTCCGGCTCGGCGGTCTTAATGCGCTCCAGCAGGTTGGGAACCTTGTCTTCGGCCGGCAGGGCGTCGAACTCCTCGCGGGTCATGCGCGGCCGGCGCATCAGCAGATCGAAGACCCGTTCCGGATGGGCGCTGAAATACTCGTCCGCCTCGTGAGAGGTCTGGAAATTGACGATATACATGTCCTCGCCGAAGACGGCGCGGAACATCTCTATGGGATCGCGCTCCGGCCGGGGAATGAAAGGCACACCCAGCCCGGCGAGGCCCATGACACGGGTTGGATGCAGCAGCGGCACCTGCCAGACCACGAGCCCGCCCCAGTCGTGTCCGACAAAGACCGCCTGATCGAGGTTGTAGTGATCGAGCAGGCCGATCAGGTCGCCCGTCAGGTTGTGGATATCGTATTCCTCCACCGCCTCGGGCGCGCCGGTTCCGTCATAGCCGCGCTGATTGGGGGCAAAGACGCGAAACCCTGCCTCGGCGAGAGCCGGGATCTGATGGCGCCAGGAATAGGCCAGTTCCGGCATGCCATGCACCAGTATCACAGGAAAGGGGTAAGCGCTGCCCCTGGGCTTTTCCTCGTAAATCGCCAGTTGAATACCATTGGTGGCCACCATGACTGGGTGATTGAAATCCGGCATCGCTGGGCTCTCTTTTTGTTGTAGGTTGTTATCAGGTTCCCGGCTCAGGAAAGTCTGGCTATTTCAGGTATACATCGTATACTGGTGCTGTCTCAGGTGCAACCGGCAACCGGGTTTTCGTTGCGGACCAAAAAGAACAACAAAAAATCTATGGTGGGTGGTGATAAAACCAACACCTGGCAGGGGAGAGGTGAACCATGATATTTCGACTATTACTCTGGGTTTTGGGATGGCGGATCAACACGTTGGCAAAGAAACATCCGGGTTTTCAGCGGGCCATTGGTGATTACCGGGTGGTGCTCCAGTTCAGAACCCGGGATGGCAGGGCACAGCGATACTATGTGTTTGATGCCGGCGACACCTGCTCCCGGCCGGGGGTTCATGAAGATCCGACCATTGCCTTTGTATTCAACAACCCGAAGCAGGCCATGTCGCTCATCAAACGGATGGGGGAACACCCTGAAGACAAAACCATTTTTATTATGGCCATCAAGGAAGGGCTGCTGAGTATTGAAGGCGACATGGCCTATCTCACCTGGTTTCAGGCGATTTCCAGGTATTTTGGACCTCAGGAAAAGCCACGGGCTAACACCCGCAGAAAGCCGGCAACTGTCAGCGCAAAGTGACCGCACGGTCCGGTTTTTCCAGTGTAATCTGAGCTGATCAGGCTTGTGCGCCGGGCCCTGATCCGCGGGGTTTTACCCTGTTGACAAGTCGGATAATTTCAATAATTTCAGTAAATTAGCGGTTGCCGGGAGGGTGGCCCTGCAGTTTACAAATCTGTTAATGATACACGTGTTTTATTTATGCTAAGTTAGCAGTTCCATAACACCCGGGACCGGGATTCGGACCAGCTGCGTCTGGCCTCTCCAATGCGAGCGGACGCCTTTCTGCGGCGCTATAAAAAAACAAAAAAAGGGATTAACACATGCATCGCCTGCAAAAACTGTCTTTCGGCACTCTTGGCATTTCCATCGCGCTTTCGGCTTCCATGGCGGCACAGGCCGGTATCGCCCCCGTTACTGATCGTATTATCGTTAAATACAAGTCGGAACCGGCAACGCTGGCCCCGGTTGCAAAGCGCGCTCTGCGTGCCTCAGTGTTGCAGTTCGCCGCCGAAAAAGCGGGCATGGAACTGAAACCATTGCACACCCTGCGCGATGGTGCCCAAGTGGTCAGCCTGGGGGCGGAAAAATCCATGGATTCGGTGTATGCCGCCATCGATAAACTGTCCGCTGATCCGGCGGTGGAATACGCAGAGCCTGATCTGCTGATGCTGCCCAAAGCCATACCTAACGATCCCCGTTTCGGTGAGCAATGGCATTACTATGAAGCTGATGGCGGAATGAATCTTCCCAACGCCTGGGATTATGCTGAGGGCGACGGTGCCGTGGTGGCAGTGCTTGATACCGGCTATCGTCCCCACCGTGACCTGGCGGCGAATCTTTTACCTGGCTACGATTTTGTGTCGGATGCCTTTATGGGCAATGACGGCGACGGACGCGACAACGATGCGCGGGACGCCGGCGATGCCGTGACTGCAGGCGAATGTGGTAATGGCTTTCCCGAGCAGGATATGGGCAGCAGCTGGCATGGCACCCATGTGGCAGGCACCATCGCTGCGGTCAGTAACAACGGTATCGGCGTGGCCGGGGTGGCACCAAAAGCCAAAATTGTGCCAGTGCGGGTGTTGGGCAAGTGTGGCGGCTATGTATCGGATATTTCTGATGCAATCATGTGGTCTGCGGGTTATTCCGTGGATGGGGTCCCGGACAATGCCAACCCTGCCAATGTGATTAATATGAGTCTGGGCAGTGGTATTCCTGCTTCCTGTACCATGACCTATGCGAATGCCATTCAGTCCGCCAGAAACAACGGCGTTACGGTTGTGGTGGCGGCGGGTAACGAAAACACCAATGCCGATTCCTATCCCCCCGCCAATTGTGCTGGCGTACTGGCGGTGGCAGCGGTTAACCGCAATGGTGGCCGTGCCTATTATTCAAACTATGGCTCTGTGGTGGATGTTGCTGCACCCGGTGGTGCCCAGTTCAGCGCCAATGATTCCAACGGCATACTGTCCACGTCCAACTCCGGTTTTTCCGGTCCGGGCTCCGATAATTATCTTTTCTACCAGGGTACCAGTATGGCGACGCCCCACGTTGCCGGGCTGGCAGCATTGCTTTACGGAGCTGACGGCAGCCTGACGCCGGATGAAGTGGAAGAAACCATTAAAGCTACTGCAAGATCCTTCCCGGCCAGTTGTAATGGTTGCGGGGTCGGTATTGCGGATGCGGCGTCGGCGGTTGCGGTAACCCTTGGCATTGACCTGCCAGCGGATGCCACCGACCTGGAGCTTAAACTTATCGGCAAAACCGGCAAGTATCAGAAGATTGACGATACCCAGGGCGCGATTCGCTATCATGCAGTGGTAACCAATCTGGGCGACAATGATGCCGGCAATGTCACGCTTGCCAGCCAGTTTCCTGAAGACGTGGATCTGGTGTCGGCGTTGCCAACCCAGGGTTCCTGCAGTGGTGATGGCGTGGTTTGCAACCTGGGCGACCTTGCCGTGGGCGAATCAGCAACAGTTGAGTTTGAATTTGTGGCTGCAGCCCGGTTCTCCAACACCAAGATGAACTTTACCGGTTCCCTGTCCAGTGATCTGGTGGATACCATTTCCAGCAATAACTTTGTATTGAAGCGTTTTGGTGGTGCGCTGGGGCAGATGCTTTTGCTGCTCGGTCTGGTCGCGCTGATGCGGGCCGCCCGCAAACGCTGGTAACTTTAACGTTTGCAACTGTAATGGTTGTGGAACGGCTACACTAACCAAACGGCGCACCAAAGTGCGCCGTTTCAGTTTAAGGATCTCAAGGATTAAAGCCCGTTTTGTGATTAACCCGGATGTTTCGGCGTATGAATAAAGTAATCGTTCCTGCCGGAATGCTTGATGTGATACATGGCCTTGTCGGCAAGTTCAAACAGCATGTCGGCACTTTTGCCATGCTGCGGAAATAACGCTATTCCGATACTGGCTCCGATCTGTACGGTTTTATTGTCAAGGATGCTGATATCCCGACCCAGCTCTTCCAGTAATTTGCGGGCAACAAAGGGGGCGTCCAGGCGATCGTGGCCCTGCATCACCAGAATCAGAAACTCATCACCCCCCCAGCGAATCACAATGTCGCTTTTACGCAGGGAATCCTGTAACCGATTGGCGACAGAAATCAGTGCCGTATCGCCGGCGTCATGGCCATAGGTGTCGTTGATGGGCTTGAACCGGTCCAGGTCAATGAGCATGATAGCCGCTTCCAGATCGTTCGCATCTGCGTGTTCCAGTGCCTGGGTAATGGCCCGTTCCCCCGCACGACGATTCAGTAATTGTGTCAGTGGGTCCCGTTCGGCTTCGGCACGGGCTTTCTGTTGCAGTGACTCCACGTATTCACGCAGCCTTCTTTCGCCTTCCAGGGTGTTCTGTACTGCGGTCAGCAATTGATTGGTATCCCGCACCAGCAGACCGATTTCGCTGTGTTCGTGGTTTCTGGGGCATTCCACCCGGAACTGGCTGCCGGGCTCAATCTTGTGTAAACCCTCAGCCACATTTCTCAGGGGTTGGGTCAGCAGGCGATGCACCAGGAATATCACCAGAATGGTGACAATCAGTGAGTGGAATGCCAGGGTCATAACATGAATCTTGGCGTTCCGTTGCGCCTGGACGTTAATGTATTCGTCGTCTGCCCTGATAAGAATAATGCCGGCCTGTTCATCGGGCATAAACGGCGACGCCAGGTTGTAATGCTGGATATTCTCGGATTGCTGACTGAAGGGCTCACCGCTGATGATACGCATGCCATTGGTGCTCTGAAGTGATACACCCGCCACGATGTCGTTGCTGGCCAGACCCCGGGTCACTTCCAGCGCCAGCTCCTCGTTGTCCAGATAGGCTGCAATGGCAGCACTTTTTTCAACGGTTGCCACCAGTTGGGATATGCGGTGATTGGCGTCGTTGATCACCTGGGCTATGGC
>JAWVYU010000378.1:0-4743 GCA_033722575.1 Ketobacteraceae bacterium
CCTCTGCTGTCTGGACCTGGCCGCTAATACTGCTCCCGTCACCCAGGCGACTGTTGCGGGCAATGTTGGTTTTTATTCCCCCGGGATGGATGCTGGTGGCACTGACACAGGCATCTTCAATTTCAAGCTCTTCCCGGAGGGATTCAGTAAAACCTCTCACGGCAAATTTGGCAGCATTATAAGCAGACTGTGTGGGAACACCGATAAGACCGAAGACACTGGACACATTGATAATATGTCCCTCTCCGGATTGCTTCAGGTAAGGCAGAAATGCCTTGGTGCCATACACGACACCCCAAAAGTTGATATTCATGAGCCACTCGAAATCTTCGTATTTCATTTGCTCAACCGTATCGCCCAGACCAACACCGGCATTGTTCATGATGATATTGATACGGCCATGCTCCTGAAACACCTGATTTGCCCACGCATAAACCGCCTCGCGATCTGCCACATCCACAATATGATGAGTGCAACGCACACCGGATACCTGGCTGGCAGTTTCCAGCAGACCTTTTTCATCCACATCCGACAGTGCCAGATGACAGCCCTGCTCCGCGAGCATCAATGCCGTTGCCCTGCCAATACCTGAACCCGCGCCCGTAATGGCTGCCACTTTATCCCGGTAGTTTTTCATAATGACCCTCTGTACTGCTTTTTTTGTATTATGCCAGACAGGTAAACACTTCAAAAACAAAGGTTTACACTCCTGTAAACTATGTGTTTCCCCAAAAAAGAGACTAATGGAAATGGTACCGGTTAACCAGCACATTTTTGACAGCAGACATAAAAAAAGGGGCCAATGACGGCCCCTTTTTTACTGTCTGATCAGGTGGATATTACTGATCAGCTTTTTTCCATTTGCTGCTTGATCAGGTCACCGATAGTTTTCGGCGCATTCTCAGGCTGCTCCTGGTTAACCGCTTTCATGGCTTCCTTGTCTTCAACCACGTCCTTCGCCTTGATAGACAGGCTGATCACACGGTTCTTGCGGTCCACGGATACGATGCGGGCTTCAACGCTGTCACCTTCCTTAAGATGGTTACGGGCGTCTTCGACGCGGTCACGGCTGATTTCAGACGCTTTGAGTTGCGCGTCCACACCTTCAGCCAGCTCCACCTCGGCACCTTTGGCATCAACAGACTTCACGGTACCGGTCACAATCGCACCCTTGTCGTTCACCTGCACATAGTTGGCGAATGGATCTTCTTCCAGCTGCTTGACACCCAGAGAAATACGCTCACGCTCAGGATCCACGGACAGGATCACGGTCTCGATCTCGTCACCTTTCTTGTACTGGCGCACAGCTTCTTCGCCGGTCATGTCCCAGGAGATGTCGGACAGGTGAACCAGACCATCTATACCACCATCCAGGCCGATAAAGATACCGAAGTCAGTGATGGACTTGATCTTGCCGGAAATCTTGTCGCCTTTGTTGTACTTGCTGGCGAACTCTTCCCATGGGTTGGCACGGGTTTGCTTGATACCCAGAGAGATACGACGACGCTCTTCGTCGATGTCCAGCACCACCACATCAATTTCGTCACCGATGGAAACCACCTTGGACGGATGCACGTTTTTGTTGGTCCAGTCCATTTCAGACACGTGTACCAGACCTTCAACACCCTCTTCCAGCTCGGCAAAGCAGCCGTAATCGGTCAGGTTGGTCACGGTGGCAGTCACACGGCTGTTCTCAGGATAACGCTGCTTGATTTCTACCCATGGATCTTCACCCAGCTGCTTCAGGCCGAGGGATACACGGTTACGCTCACGATCAAACTTGAGAACCTTAACGTTGATCTCGTCACCCACGCTGACAATTTCGCTGGGGTGCTTGATACGCTTCCACGCCATGTCTGTAATGTGCAGCAGACCGTCGATACCACCCAGATCCACGAAGGCACCGTAGTCGGTCAGGTTCTTGACGATACCCTTGACTTCCATACCTTCCTGCAGGTTGGCCAGCAGCTGTTCGCGCTCGGCGCTGTTTTCCGCCTCAAGCACGGCACGACGGGAAACCACCACGTTATTGCGCTTGGCATCCAGCTTGATAACGCGGAATTCCAATTCTTTACCTTCCAGGTGGGTAGTGTCTCGTACGGGACGAACATCAACCAGTGAACCAGGCAGGAAAGCCCGGACAGAATCGATATCGACTGTGAAACCGCCTTTAACCTTACCGTTAATGACACCTTTAACGATCTCGTTCGCTTCAAATGCAGCTTCCAGACGCTTCCAAGATTCCGCACGTTTCGCTTTTTCACGAGAAAGCCGTGTTTCACCCCAACCGTCTTCGAGGGTTTCAAGGGCAACATCGACGGTGTCGCCGACTTCGATGTCAATTTCACCGTTGTCATTGACAAACTGTTCACGGGGAATCACACCTTCGGACTTGAGGCCCGCGTGCACAGTAACCCAGTCAGAATCAATCGCAACTACCGTTCCGGCAACGATTGATCCGGGTTTCATGTCGAGTTCTTTCAGGCTTTCTTCAAATAGTTCAGCAAAGCTTTCGCTCATTTCAGTTCCTAATATCAATAAGTTGCGTGTAAACACGCTCCGCATTCCACCAGTATGCGGGTTAGTTACCATCGTCTGCAGACACGGCTGATGGACCTGTCAAGCACCTGCAGAACCTCAAAAAGGGAATGAAGAATACCCTAAGGCGGGCCCCTCATCCCCGGAAAATATCCAGTTTGCCTTGGTTGCTACGAACGACTGATTAACTACCGTACGTGACACTCAGCACTACCAGCACTACAGTGGCCAGCGTGGCACTCATACCCCGATCTGGCTATACACCTAGACTGGTTAGGCCAGCCCTCTTTCGCCTGCCAGAGCAATCACACGATCAAAGACCTGCTGGATGGTCATGTCACTGCTGTCAATGACCACTGCATCTTCTGCGGGCTTCAGCGGCGCGATGGCACGGTTCATGTCCTGCTCATCCCGCTCCTGGATGCCTTTTAGAAGGTCGGCTAACTTAACATCCATCCCCTTGGCTTGCAACTGTTTATAGCGCCGGCTGGCACGCTCCTCGGCACTGGCGGTCAGATAGATCTTGAGTTCTGCATCAGGAAAAACCACGGTTCCCATGTCGCGCCCGTCGGCCACCAGTCCTGGCGGCTCCCGGAAGTCCTGCTGACGTTTGAGCAGTCCGTCCCTGACCTGGGACAGCACGGCTACTCTGGAGGCCGCAATGCCCGCCTCTTCGGTGCGGATCTCCCGGGTCACATCCTCGCCTTCCAGAATCACGTCCGGCGGGGTGTCCGGATCCGTGGCAATAAACTGAACATCCATGTGCTGGGCCAGCACCCCCAGACTCTCTTCGTTGGTGAGGCTGACACCATGATTTCTGGCGGTAAGCCCAACCAGCCGGTACAGGGCCCCGCTGTCCAGCAGGCTCCATCCCAGATGACTCGCCACCATTTGCGAGATAGTTCCCTTGCCGGAACCTCCCGGTCCATCAATGGTAATAACTGGCGCGCGTTTAGCCGGTGCACCCATGGTTTACTCCAATCTACTCTACACTCACCTGCATACCGACTTTGGTTGCAAGCTCCACAAAATTCGGAAACGACGTGGCCACATTGGCACAATTACGAATAGTAATGGTGCCGCTGGACCGCAATGCTGCCACCACAAAGGCCATGGCAATACGGTGATCCCCATGGCTTTCCACCTCGGCGCTGCCCATGGGGCCACCCTGGATCACGATGCCATCGGGCGTGGGCCGGGCATCAACCCCCAGGGCCTGCAGGCCATCGGCCATTACCTGAATACGGTCACTCTCTTTTACCCGCAGCTCTTCCGCACCGGTCAGGCGGGTCTGACCCTGCGCGCAGGCTGCAGCAACAAAAAGAACGGGAAACTCGTCAATAGCCAGGGGGACCTGATCTTCAGGAATATCAATGCCCTTCAGGCTGGCGTGGCGAACCCGGATATCCGCTACCGGCTCGCCGCCCACTTCACGCTCGTTGATAACCTCGATTTGCCCGCCCATGGCGTTGAGAATATTGATAACACCGATGCGGGTGGGATTGATTCCCACGTGCTCCAGCACCAAATCTGCACCAGGAGTGATACTGGCCGCCACCATGAAGAACGCTGCCGATGATATGTCCGCCGGCACATCAATCCGGGTGGCTTTGAGCGTGCCTCCACCCTTCAGTGACGCTTTGGCACCATCTGTTACCACGTCATAGCCGAAACCCCTGAGCATCCGCTCTGTGTGGTCACGGGTCGGGGCGGGCTCCACCACACTGGTTTCGCCCTCGGCATAGAGGCCCGCCAGCAACACGCAGGATTTCACCTGGGCGCTGGCCATGGGCATGTCGTAATGAATGCCTTTCAACGCGGTGTTGCCGGTGATCTTCAGGGGCGGAGTACCCTCGGTACCGGTATCGATTCTGGCACCCATCAGCGCCAGGGGCTGCGCCACCCGCTTCATGGGGCGCTTGGAAAGCGATTCGTCACCAGTCAGCTCGGTATCAAAGGGCTGTGCTGCCAGCAGCCCCGCCAGCAAACGCATGGAGGTACCGCTGTTACCCAGATACAGTGGTCCGGGCGGTGCCTGTAACCCGTTTATCCCCACACCGAATATTTTGACATGGCCATGATTCGGCCCTTCGATGGTAACTCCCATATCGCGAAAGGCCTGCAGGGTTGCCAGCGCATCCTCGCCTTCCAGAAAGCCGTCCACCTCGGTAACGCCTTCCGCCAGGGACCCCAGCATGATAGAGC
>JAWVYU010000379.1:0-4737 GCA_033722575.1 Ketobacteraceae bacterium
ATCATCCCCGGCACCGCCACTGAGCTTATCATTGCCCTGTTTGCCATCAATCACATCATTGCCGGCTCCGCCGTCAATATTGTCAGACTCCGAACTGCCCTCAAAAACATCGTCTCCCTCAGTACCTTCAGCGGTCAGGTTGGATACAAAACTGACTGCATCAACCGGCTCCGATCCATCAAACTGCACTGAAGCGATACGGTAGTCACGTGATACATACCATTGGTAGATCGCCACGCGGTCACTTTCATTAATCACAAACACGACATCATCACCAACCCGCTCAAGGCTTACCATTTCTTCTGTAATCCCTTCACCGAAGCGCAACGTGCCATTATTGTTATATGAGCTGGTATTGTCATCATCAACAATCAGATCATTACCATCGCCGATATTGAACTCATAGATTTCATGGGACGCACCGCCAGTGACTTCAATGGATCCGTCTTCTTCGACCGTACCAATACCGCCAATTAGCACATCACTCCCGGGACCACCAGTCAGCGTGTCCGACCCAAAGCCCCCGATCACGACATCATCCCCGGCACCGCCACTGAGCTTATCATTGCCCTGTTTGCCATCAATCACATCATTGCCGGCACCACCATCAACAACATCCGAATCACCGGTACCGACATAATTATCATCACCTCCCCCCAGCGTCTCATTAACAGGAAGTTCATCACGCAACTGATTAAAGGAATACTCCGCACCGCCAGGCAATTCAAAAATACCCACGCGATAGTTATTATCGGCAAACCAGTTGGTGAAGGTTATGGTTTTATCGCCTTCCGTAGTGTTCAGTATTATCGACAGATCCTCTCCGGATTTCTGCAGGGAAAGGTTCGCAAGGGCATAGTCACCTGTCACTACCAACCGGTCATAGGCAGGGTCTTCCAGGCTGTTATCAATCACTGTTTCCGAAGGGCTGGTGTTGCCCAGCTCAACAGCATTCGCACAGTGAGCCGGCGGCAGCACAATGGGGCCTGTATCGACGGTTTCCAGTGTATCCGCCAGTGAGAAAACTTCTGCACATTGCAGATCGCTATTGCCGGTTAGCTGCACCTGTTCAAGGTTAATCAGTGCATTTAGCGAGTTCAGATCCGTGATTGAATTGTCTGCGAGGTTCAATTCGGTAAGGCCAAGCAGGTTTACCAGGCTATCGATAGTGACTGTACCTGTGTCGCTCAGATCCAGGGCATTCAGGTTGGTGAGCTGCCCGATGGTGATTAGGTCCGTTAACGGATTACCACTGAGATTCAGAGATTCCAGTTGCGTTGACAATGCCTGTAACGCGCTGACATCGGTCAGGCCCGCACCCGGCAACTCAAGCTGGGCAAGTGCGGTCAATTGATTAATTTCATTCAGGTTGGCCAGGGTGGCGCCATTACAACGGAGTTCCGTTACGTTCGCCAGATTGCCTTCATAGTTTTGCAGACTGACTTCGGTGCCGGACTCAACAAAGATACAATCAGCTTTTGCTGATTCCAGGAAAGCGGGCAGCTCTGTCAGCCGATCCTCGGCGCCGCGATCATCATCTGCCGGCTGGTCGGATCCGCCGCCACCACCGCCTCCGCAAGCGGTTAATCCGAAGGAAACGATCAAAGTCGCTGCCAGTTTTTGAAAGTTTGAATTAAATGTGTTGTCCGAACCTGCCATGTGTGACTCCTTGAGGCAATGGAATTCCGTTATCAGCACACAGAGACAGACAGGGGTTAAATTTTTTGGGGATTAAAGGCAGGCTGGGTGTTGGCTTCAGAAAAACGAAGCCAACACTATCGAAAACAAGTGAATAAATACAATTTAATACTCGGTAATCTGAATACTGTCGCAGGTGCCCACAAAGGGGATACCCGCGGTCCGGAAGGCGTAGGTAATCAGGCCCACGTACACTTCGCTGCCGGCACCGCCGAAATCCGCCGGGGTTCCCGGCAGTCTGCCAGTGCCCCCGTAGGGAATCCAGTTATCGGTGGCGGATTTGTCCGCATTCATGTTGGGTTGCTGCCAGTAAACGGTCAACTGACCGTTTTCATCACCCAGAATACGAATATCCGCACGGGCATCGGGCGCGGCGCGGGCACCTACATCGCTCACTGAAGAGCGGCCGTTGCGGGTATTCTTGCCTTCCACAGTAAAGGGTGCGCCACCACCCCGGTGACCCACCACCACATGGGCCGAATTGCGGCTTTCCAGATCGGGCACGTGCACCTGCACTCCGGCAAAGTTGTAGGCGCTGTTACCGTAGGGGTGGGGGGTTTGGGAATTCTGCTGCGTGCCGATACCGACGTTTCGGGCAATAAACTCGAAGGGGAACCGGGTACGCCAGGCATCCAGCCGGCCCTGGGCATCATGATAATGCAGGGTTATTTCATCGCTGTTGTCGGTCAGATTTGCCCGGTAACGGCCATTCTGCCGCGCCACATCCGGCAAGGCAGATGCGTTGTTGGTGACATCGGCCCCCAGGGCACCGCTGCCGTCGAAGGAAATCACCCGGGTGCCGGCATCGGGAATGTCGTAGCGCACCACAACCCGGTCGGGTTCACTGCTCAGGACACCATCACTCACCACCAGTTCCCACAGGTAGCTGCCTTCGAGGTCAGCTGTAAATACCGGGTCCACCACTGTGCTGCTGTTCAGGGAAGCTGCGCTGCCGTCCGGCTTGCTGACAAGCCGCCACTGGAAGCTGAGGGTGTCGTTATCCGGGTCTGAACTGCCACTGCCATCCAGACGCACCAGCGCCTGCGTGGTGTTCTGATCCACCCCGGCCGCGGCAACCGGCGGGTTGTTGATGTCGGCGGGCTCGTTGTAGGCCACCAGCACCGTATCCGGCTGGCTGTATTCCTGGCCATCAAACACGATCAGCTCCAGCATGTAATTTCCCTCCCTGTCAGGAATAAGCTCGGGCGAGGCGGTGGTGGGGGCCAGTAACCGGGCATTACTGGATGCCGGTTTGTCAATCAGCTGCCACTGAAAACTCAGGGTATCATTGTTGCCATCGTAGCTGTTGCTGCCATCCAGCTCAACGGCCCGGGGCTCACTGACATAGACATTGCTCCCTGCCTCGGCCACCGGCGGAATATTGTTTTCAGTGGCTTCGATATTGACATAATCCGGGGCACCATCTGCGGCGCTGTTGCGGGCGATCAGCTGCACCCGGTAAACCCCGGCACTGTCGGCCACAAAGCTAGGTTTGACGATATCGTTACGGCTGAGGGTGGCCACGCTGTTCTCTGGCTTTGAGATCATTTGCCAGCGGAAGGAAATGGGCTGGTTGCCGGGATCGTAACTCTGTTCACCACTGAGCTGAACGCGGGTATCAACCGCAACGGTCTGATCATTGCCGGCATGGGAGACCGGCACACTGGTTTCGGCAACACTCCTGGAGGCGGCAGAACCGCTGCCGGAGCCACCACAGCCCAGTGGCAACAGCACCATCATCAGAATCAAGATGCTTTTCCCTGCTGAACAAAAATTATCCATAGCGCTCAACGCCCCTGTTGTCGACACACCCAGCATTGTAAGCCATTGGTCGCAGGTTCGACAGTCAGGCTGGGGGAAAAGCTTCAGGGCGTGGAACAAGAGATAAGCCGGATAAAACGGACAAAGCCATTGTCAGAAGCAAAAAAAGCGGCTTCACCAGGAAGCCGCTTTTTACTACAGATTACTTCAGGTTATTTTTCAGGCTATGGGTTGCCAACCCGGTCCAGCACCTTGAGCGGTGCACTGCTGCGCAGAATCAGGCCATAGGACACCTTGTCGAAGGTGCGGAAGACCATCATGATGCCACGGCGCTGATCGGGCAGTTTGATGCGCTCATTGGTGTTACGATCCTTGACGATCTCGCCCTTGGAATAGATTGCCAGGACATCACCGACCTCCACGCCGTCGCGGTCACCGCGGTTCAGCACCACCACGTTCCACTGACTGACGTTACGCACACCGCTGAACACGTGGATAATCTGGCCATCCACTTCCACTTCGGGGGCTTTGGGGTAAAAGGTGGAGTTGACCTTGCGCTCTTCGGTGGGCAGAAGCCGGTCATTGATACGGGCATCGGAGTTACTGGTGGTCAGTTTGAGACGGCCAATATCGCCTTCGGCATTTTCAAAGCGGGCAATACCGATTTCCTCGGCACCGGTACCCAGGATCTCTTCGGTCTGGGGATCCACATAAATAACGCCTTTGCGGTAGATACCGTAGGCCCGCTCAGGATTCGACCAGTCACCCCGGGCATAGGCGTAATCACCGGCCCCCATCAGGATGTGCTGTTCGTCACCGGCAATAATGTAGGGAGCGGCTTCCAGCTCCTCCAGGGTCAGCACCCGGTTATCCACCAGAAACGGCTGAATGTGCTCCAGGGGAATGGCGGGGATCACTGTATCCAGGGGTGTGATGCGGGCCTGGGGTGTCAGCTTGACGGTATCCCCGGCACTGTATTTGATAGTGCGGTTGCCCCGCTGGATTTCGAAGGCCGGCTGGCCGTCGATATACACCAGTCTGATGGTGTCGCCAGGGTAAATCAGGTGGGGGTTATCGATCTGGGGGTTAACGTGCCACAGCTCCGGCCACAACCAAGGATCGCGCAAAAAGGTGCTGGAGATGTCCCACAGGGTGTCACCCTCTTTGACGTTGTACGAATCCGGGTGATCCGGGCGCAATTCGGCAGCCTGAGCATTGATGGACAACCCCAATACCGCTGCACCCGCCAGTTTGAGAATCGATTTTATCATTGTGTGA
>JAWVYU010000380.1:0-4719 GCA_033722575.1 Ketobacteraceae bacterium
CCTTCTTGGTCATGCCGATGCCGCTGTCGGTGACTGAAAAGCGGAGGCGGTCATCGCTGCCATCCAAGCTGGGGCCGACGTAAAGAATGACTTCGCCTTCTTCGGTAAATTTAATCGCGTTGCTGGTCAGGTTGATCAGAATCTGCTGCAGGCGGGTGGGGTCGCCTTTGATAAACTGAGGTGTGCCGGGCTCGATGTCCACGATCAATCTGAGTCCCTTGTCTCTTGCCCGGGCAGAGAAAATGGCGCCCACATGATCCAGAAGGGCGTGGGTGTTGACCGGTATTTCCTCCAGGTCAATGGCTCCGGCTTCTATCTTTGAGTAGTCCAGCACGTCATTGATAATCTGGATCAGCGTATCGGTGGAAGACTGGATGGTTTCAATGTAGTAGATCTGCTGCGCGTTGAGCCGGCTTTCTTTCAGCAGCTCCAACAACCCCACGACGCCGTTCATGGGGGTGCGGATTTCATGGCTCATGTTGGCAAGGAACTCACTCTTGAACTGGTTTGTTTTTGCCAGGCGGTTAGATAAAGCCGTCAGCTGGCTGGTGCGCTCTGCCACCTTTTCTTCCAGACTTTCATGGTATTCCTTGAGTTCCCGGTTACGTTCCAGCAGCGCGTCCTGGGTTTCGATAAAGCTGGTTAACAGCAGGCCCAGTTCATTGGATTCCGCGGCCTGCCTGGGGGTGATGTCGATATCTTTTGCCTGGGTGGCCGTTGAGCGAGGGTTGAGGCGCTCAATGGCGCTCTTGAGCGCGCCCATGGGCTGTATCAGGTAGGCTTTGAGGATGTAATAGAATATAACCCACAGGGCAATGGTTTTGATGATGGCGTTGATAATGGTAAGAAAGAATGTTTTCGCGGCGCGCTCAACGATCAGGCTTGAATCTGAATAAATGATCAGCTCACCCACGGTGCGCTCGGTGTTTTCGAAAGGGTCCACGAAACGTATAGGAAAACGGTACTCGATCCGGGTGGCTGATGATGCCTGTTGCGACTCCATTTCCTGCTTCGGGTCAGGTTGCTGGCCAGGCAGTTTGCCGGTAGCTGAAATAACGTCTCCGGTTTCTCCGATAACTTTCACGCCAAAGACAAAATTGTTTTTCAGAATGCCCTCGGTGGTGCTTTCGATCTGTGTGTACTCGTAATTCCATAAGGACCGTGCCAGTACTGGCAGAAAAATTTCTGCGAGGTGATCGACCTGATCGTTAAGACGGTCCTTTTCGTCCATATACTCGAAAATGAGCTGGCCTACGGTCACGGCGAACGCAACCAGAAAGTAAAAGCTCATTACCAGTCGGATCAGTTTTGTGGCTAGCGCGGAACGCGTGGTTGTCATGGGCCACCACAGACTTGAGGGGTTTAAACCATAAATAGTTTAGTATAGGTGCTAAATGGCGTTATGTGTGGCAATGGTTCAGGTTTGCTCTGCAAGCTTTTCCAGCACGATTCGGGCAATGCGGTCTGCCTCCCACAAGGTAGTAGAGACGCTGGGTTCAACAAGGATGTTGTGTCTCAGATAGCCGGCTTCCTTACCCCGGAGCGCCTCGATACCGCGGGCGACCCGGGTGCGCCGGCTTCTCAGGCTGAACAGATACACTTCGCTCCCCGATGTCAGCGATTCGTAGACCATGGAAACACTGTCGGGAGTTACCCATACCTTCCCGGCATTGGCCAGTTGCTCCGGAAGCCAGCCGTGCGGGGTTTCCTGCCAGGGGTGAAATCGGATTTGTGGCAGCTGAGTGGTCAGCAGCCGGTTGAACGTTTCCGGGGTCCGCCGGGAGTTGGTCAGGTGCCAGTCAACCTGTGGAGCCTGTGCTAATACGGAGTGTATCTGGTCAATCAGTTTCCTGTTGTTCCAGTGGTAATGTTTGGACTCACCGCCAATCAGCATCAGTCCATAGCCGGGTGTCCGCTTACTGCTGGGAACGACTTTGTTAAGTACGCCTTTGGTGAATACGATATTTTTACCGGGGCTATGATTGTCATGCTCCGGTACCACATTGAGATCAAACAGGCGCGAGGGAAGCGCGGAGGTGCACAGCAGCACGCTGAAGGCTTCCGGAAAAATCCGGGTGGCGGCCAGCAGTGACAGGTGAGTGCCGCTGCCGGTGCTGATCAACAGGTCCGGTACTGGCGCACCTTGCCACCGGGAAGGGCGCTGCTCGAGCAGCAGGCAGCGCCCGGCTTCCAGGGGTGGCACAGGGTCTACTTGGGTTAATTCTATTGGTCGGTAGCGGGCAATGGCCTGAGCCAGGCCCAGGCTCTGGTTCTGATGACCGGCTTTGTCGTCGGCGATCACCAGAATTCTGAGGGGGGGCTGGATCGAATCGGGTGGGGCCGGGTTCGCCATAGGCTGGTGGGTGCGGTCTCAGTGGTTGCGGTTGACGGCCAGATCAGCCAGCGCCATCAGAGCGGTTTTGTAGGAGCTGTCCGGCACATCTGCCAGGGCGGCCTTGGCTTTATCGGCATGCTCGTCGGCACAGCGGCGGGTATAATCCAGTGCGCCGCAGGACTGCACTGCTGCCGTAATCTCATCAATATGGTCCAGGCCGCCGTTTCTGATGGCTGTCTGGATCAGGTCCTGCTGTGCCGGGTTACCATGATTGATGGTATAAATCAGCGGCAGGGTGGGTTTGCCTTCGGCCAGATCATCGCCCACATTTTTGCCCATGGCGGCGGCATCGCCGGTGTAATCCAGCAGGTCGTCGATCAGCTGAAAGGCAATGCCAAGATGGTCTGCATAGCGGGCAAAGCTGGTTTCTATGGCCTCTCCGGGTTCCGCCAGCACCGCGCCGGCATGGGCCGAGGCTTCGAACATTTTCGCGGTTTTGTAGCGTATGACCTCAAAGTAGCGGGCTTCGGTGGTTTCCGGGTCCCGGCAGTTGATCAGTTGCAGCACCTCGCCCTCGGCGATCAGGTTGGTGGCGTCGGCAATAATATTGAGCACTTTGAGATTGCCAACCCGTACCACCATCTGAAATGAGCGCGAGATCAGAAAATCACCCACCAGCACACTGGGCGCATTGCCCCAAACGGCATTGACAGTAGCCTTGCCCCGCCTCAGGTTGGATTCATCCACCACGTCGTCGTGGAGCAGGGTGGCCGTGTGCAGAAACTCCACCACGGCCGCCACGTCAACATGCGCCTTGCCCTGGTAGCCCGCCGCCCGCGCTGCCAGCAGGCAAACCAGCGGACGCAGCCGCTTGCCGCCACTGTTGATAATATACCTGCCAACTTCCTCAATCAGGGGTACGTGGGTTTGTAATTGCTTGATAATCAGTTCATTAACGGCCGCAAAATCGCCATCAACTTCGGCCCGTATAGAATTAAAGTCCATGTCTTGCCAGGTATGCTCGTGGGTCTGTGAGGTTGCCGCATGCTAGGTGCTGCGCACTGAAAGTGTCAAGCGCCCGCCCTCCGGGAACCGAAAAAGTCTGATTTTTTTACCATTTTTCGGCTTTGGTGGCACCTGTTTCCTGCCCTGAAGAGGAAATACGCTGCGAGCGGATAAAAAGGTTGCGACAAACGATGGGTTTTCGTAAAATTCAGCCCCCTTAAATGCAGCCCGTTGGTTTTCATCTATTATTAACCAGCACCATGGCCTGATTTATTGGCACATTCCACCTGTCGGTCCGCGATCCGGCCAAACCGGATTAGTCGATCGTTGATACAGGTATAAAGCGAATGTCAGGGATGGTCCCACTCTCTGCTTCTTATTGAGGGTGTTATGGTCCATCGGATTAACAGTATTCTGTTATTGGCAACCAAACTGCCAAAAACAAAGTTGGAGTCAGCTGAATATGTACGCGGTATTTAAAAGCGGTGGCAAGCAGCATCGCGTCGCAGAAGGTGACGTGATCAAGCTGGAAAAGCTTGAAGTTGCGACCGGCGACAAGGTCGAGTTCGACCAGGTATTAATGGTTGCCAATGGTGATGACGTTAAAGTCGGCGCGCCATTGGTGGAAGGTGGAAAAGTGACTGCAGAAGTGGTTGCCCACGGGCGTGGTGATAAGATCCGTATCATCAAGTTCCGTCGTCGCAAGCACTCCAAAAAGCAGCAGGGTCATCGCCAGTGGTTCACGCAAGTGAAGATCACTGGGATTTCCGCCTGATTTCAGACTGAGGAGAAGAACACATGGCTCACAAAAAAGCTGGTGGTAGTACCCGTAACGGTCGCGATTCCGAAAGTAAACGCCTTGGTGTCAAGCGCTTTGGTGGTCAGGTTGTCGCGGCAGGTAACATTCTGGTTCGTCAGCGCGGAACCAAGTTTCATCCCGGTGTTAACGTCGGGATGGGTCGCGATCACACCCTGTTCGCGAAAGAAACCGGTGTGGTGAAGTTTGAGGTGAAGGGTCCCAAGTCACGCAAGTTCGTGACCATCGTACCCTCCGCCTAAGACATCTGGCTGTCAAAGCTGACGAAAGCCCTGCCAATGCGTTGGTGGGGCTTTTTGCATTCTGAAAAGAGGACTCAGGCATGAAGTTTGTTGATGAAGCAGCGATCCGCGTGGAAGCCGGTGACGGCGGCAACGGCTGCCTGAGCTTTCGGCGCGAAAAATACGTGGAATTCGGCGGTCCTGACGGTGGCAACGGTGGTGCCGGCGGCGATGTCATTATTCGCACCGACACCAATCTGAATACCCTGGTGGATTACCGCTACGAGCGGATGTACCGTGCCGAGCGGGGCGAAAACGGCCGCAGCAGGAACTGTACAGGC
>JAWVYU010000381.1:0-4718 GCA_033722575.1 Ketobacteraceae bacterium
CCATTCCTTCATTTCTTTTTTGGTTTTGGATTTACCGAACACCTGCTTTACGGCTAGTTCCACATTTTCATAAGCCGTCAGCCAGGGAAGCAGAGAATGGTTCTGAAAAACCACTGCACGTTCCGGGCCAGGTTCATTCACCTCTTTGCCATTCAGGATTACGCCACCCGTGGTTGCCTGATAAAGTCCGGCAACAATATTCAGCACCGTAGACTTGCCGCAACCGGAGTGACCGATCAGTGATACGAACTCACCTTTTTCAATTTTAAGGTTAATATCCTTTAAGGCGGTGAAGGGTCCTTTGGGTGTCGGAAACACCATATCCACACCGCTGATATCCAATAATGCACTCATGTCAGACCTCCACTTAAAGTTCTGCTGATTTATCCCAGGACACGTAGCGCTGAATCAGCAGCATACAGCGGTCCAGCAGGAATCCGATCAGACCAATCACAATAACGGCAGCCATAATCCGGCTCAGGGAGCTGGAGCTGCCATTCTGGAATTCATCCCAGACAAATTTTCCCAGTCCGGGGTTCTGGGCCAGCATTTCCGCTGCGATCAATACCATCCATGCCACCCCCAGAGACAGGCGCATACCGGTAAAAATCATCGGAATGGATGCCGGCAGCACAATTTTCTGCACGTGCTTCAGGGCGGGCAGCCGCAACACCTTACTGACGTTTACCAGGTCCTGGTCGATTGACGCCACGCCCACGGATGTATTGATAACCATGGGCCAGAGGCAACACAGGGTGACTGTGATCATGGACACAATGTAGGACTTGGCAAACATGGGATCCGGGCTGACATAAAGCGCACTCACCACCATGGTCACCAGCGGCAGCCAGGCCAGGGGTGATACTGGCTTAAACGTCTGGATAATCGGATTGATCGCCGTGTTCAGGGTTTTGCTCAGACCGATGGCAATCCCCAGCGGGATGGCTATAAAAGCCGCCACAAAGAAGCCACTCATTACCGTCACCAGACTGGTATAGATCTGGTCAAGAAAGGTTTCCTTGCCGGTGTAATCACGGATTTTGGGCTCGTAAGTGGGATCCTGCGCCACGCGCATGGCGTTGCGCTTTTCCTGCCGTTCAAAAAAAGCAGCTTCTTTTTCCCTTTCGGCCTGGTGTTCCTGGTAAAGATTTCCGAACTGTTCCCACACAGCGGCCGGGCCCGGAAATTTGCCTAACGATGTATCTATGTTGCTGGCCGCAAAAGACCACAGCATGAGAAACACCAGAACACCGACGACGGGCACTGCAACTTTTTGTGTCAGCAGCGTGATCACCTGCTGCGCCTTGGGTGAAACGGTTCGAGCCTGGGGTTGACTCTTGTTGATGGAAGCTGCCTCGGCCATAACCTGATACCTCTTTTTGGCTTGGACAATGGTGGCTGGCGGGGGTGCCAAGCTTAAAGCTTGACACCTTCCTTCAGGCCAATATCGAACTTGTTAATGTAATCATTGGGCTTGGTGCCGTCATACACGACGCCGTCAATGAACTCTGTCTGGGGATCCTTGAAACCGTCTTCCGTCGCAAAGTCAGGGAAGTCCTTGGCCTTGGCTTTTCCTTCCTTGATCAGGGACTTGGCTGCCTTGGCATAGATGTCAGGGCGGTATACCTTGGCCGCTGTTTCCTTATACCAGTCGTCGCTCTTGTCTTCTGCAATCTGGCCCCAGCGACGCATTTGCGTCAGGTACCAGATGGCGTCGGAATAGTAGGGATAGGTGGCGTTGTAGCGGAAGAACACATTAAAATCAGGCACTTCGCGCTTGTCGCCCTTTTCATATTCAAAGGTGCCGGTCATGCTGTTGGCGATAACCTTGTAATCCGCTCCCACATAGTTAGGCTGGGACAGGATTTTCACAGCTGCAGGCCGGTTGGCATTGTTGTTTTCATCAAGCCACATGGCGGCGCGAATCAGGGCACGGGTCAGGCGGACCGTGGTGTTGGGGTACTTCTCGGCAAATTCCGCAGTAATACCAAAGACTTTTTCAGGGTTGTTTTTCCAGATTTCATAGTCGGTAATAACCGGCACGCCAATACCCTTGAAAACTGCCTGCTGGTTCCAGGGTTCACCCACACAGTAGCCATAAATAGTGCCGGCTTCGAGGGTGGCAGGCATCTGGGGTGGCGGTGTTACCGACAACAGGGCATCTGCGTTCAACTTACCGGAGATATCGCCCTTGTGAGGCGCGTAGTAGCCCGGGTGAATGCCACCGGCCGCCAGCCAGTAACGCAATTCATAGTTGTGGGTGGATACCGGGAATACCATGCCCATATTGAAGGGCTTGCCCTCTGCCTTGTATTTCTCAACCACAGGCTTCAGATAGTCGGCCTTGATGGGGTGTACCGGCTTGCCGTCCTTGCGTTTGGGTATATTGGGCTTCATCTGCTCCCAGATTTCGTTGGATACCGTGATACCGTTACCATTAAGATCCATGGAAAAGGGCGTGATGATATGGGCCTTGGTACCAAAACCGATGGTGGCAGCCAGGGGTTGCCCTGCCAGCATGTGAGCTCCGTCAAGGCGTCCATCGATAACACCATCCAGCAATACCTTCCAGTTGGCCTGTGCTTCGATAGTGACGTACAGTCCTTCTTCTTCAAAGTAACCGTTTTCGTAGGCAATGGCGATCGGCGCCATATCTGTTAATTTGATAAAACCAAAGGTCAGCTCTTCTTTCTCGGGCCAACCGAGCTTTTCTTCTGCATTTACTGTCCCCACTGACATGGCAAATACAGACACAACCGATAAACTGACTAGCCTGGTTTTGGAAATGAGTTTCCTGCCCAGTCGTTGATATAACCGCATAACTTCTACTCCAGAAATATAATAATCACTCTGACTTTTTACGAGCTTAACAATCCAAGAGTTATGCCAAGTCCTTAACCAATGTGTCACAAACGCATTTTTTCTATGAATGCACCAAAATGACACCGTCGCAGTGGTTATTTCTCTGAGTATTGGCGATTTGCGTGCATGATTTTGGCCCCCTGCACCCAAACAAGTCACAATTTGAGACGCACCAAAATCACCCACATTTATTTTCCCCCGTTTTTTGCACCACAACGCCCCTTTCATGCACCTTTATCTGGCTTTTTCAGTGAGCAGCAACTTCCGGGCAAAAAAAAGCCCACCGATTGGGGTGGGCTAACCTCATACTTAAAGAGGCAGGAGAGACTGTTATATGAGTGCTTTTAACAAATATTAAGGCTCAGGACTTGGTCAGCGGTACCCGAATCACTACACCGCCCATGACATCGCCCAGTTTAAAGTCTGACTTGGGCGTATCCTTGTGGCCGTTATGGCAGTCCACACAGGGAGCTGCAACGGCAACGTCAGGATAAACGGCTGTGTAGTAGTCAACGCCGCCCAGTGACTCCGTGCCATAAAAGTTTTTGCCCGGATTATCAACAATGTACTGCAGACCTTCTTTCTCAAGTTCGGTTTTGGGTGCATTCTGCTTGTTGATAGGCCAGATGGATTGCAGGGAATAGGTGAAGTCCGAGGTCATGTCGCTCACCAGCTCTGCGCCAAAGCGGAACATCTGCGCAGGCAGCGGAGCACCGTTTTCCATATCCTCCCAGTGCTCGTTGGGCTTGATAGCATCGGCACCGGCTGGCCCAAGACGCTTGATAATCAGCTTGGTGTAGTTGGTCCGGTCTGCTTTCATGACAGCGAACAGGGAATCGGTATACAGCTGGGGTGAAATACCGGGTTCAGCGGGTTCAGATCCGCACCCTGCAATTCCGGTAACGAGCCCGGCTGTCAGTCCGAGTGAAATTAAGGTCTTACTGGTCTTTTTCATAGGTAACTCCATTGGTTTGCTATGGTTTAGTACACACTCTCTTTCTTGTTTTGATTCCGCTTCTCCACCCAGTCGATGGATTCAATATGAACACTCGGCATTCCCTTGAAATTGCTCTTTATCAGCGCTTCATCCGCCAGCGCATTCAGTGAAAACTGCAATCCATGACAGTCCAGACATACCGGACGGATCATCTTTTCATTGGGCCGCAGGGTATCGTTCTGATTGTGGTTCACCTTGAAACCATCAATGCCGCCATGTTCGGTTTCCACCCTGGGCATATGGCAGGTAGCACAGGTCACCGCGGTTTCCCGCCCTTCCACAACATGCTGGTAATGCTTGCTGTCCCTGTAAGCCTGGCTGTGTTCATCGTTATGACAACCCAGGCAAGCCTCCACTTCGGCATAATCAGTATCAAACTCATGGGCGCTATGGCAGGTGTTACAGGTCAGCTCTTTATGTTCTTCGCGATGCATCGGCAGCTTCGACTGATCAGGGGACATGGGCGATAACCCTGCCGCCAGGCGCATTCCGTGCTTGCCCTTCAGGAAGGTTTCCACCTCGAAGGCATGACAGCTTTTGCAGTCTTCGGGAGCAGGCTTTTCCACATAGCTTTCACCCGAGCCATGGCATTGCTGACAATTCACACCGGCACTCGCATGACTTGAGTGGTACCAGTCGTTGATCAGATCGCTGCTTTCCGCCTCCAGGTTGGCGTCCGATTTTTGCAGGGCCTTTGCCTCAAAGCCGGTCAGCTTTGCCAGCTTTTCCAGGTTCTTTTCGTAAAAGGGATCTGCCAGCGCAGGCTCCGTCTTGAAATCCGGCTCGTTGATGTGCTTGGCTAGAAAATCTTCATACAGTGCGCGATTATCATGGTAATTGTGGCAACCGGCAGTCTGGC
>JAWVYU010000382.1:0-4697 GCA_033722575.1 Ketobacteraceae bacterium
GCCCGGTTAATCTGGGACTGAATGGAAGGAATGACTGAAAGCAAAGGAACTCGCATAATGGATCTGTCACTTGTATAAACAGACAAGTCCGGCAGATCCGGATGACTGACAAACACCAGCCGATCGCTGGCGCCCCCCAACCGGAACTGAACACCATGCAAGGGCATTGAAATTGTCTGGTCGCCGCTGACAAACCGCAGGCCCGACCCGCTGACGGTCAGCTCTCCGGAGGCCTTGCCACGGGGCAAGGATTCATGAAATCCATGGGCCTGATAACTGGTACTACCCGCCCCCATATCGACTCCTTGTGCTTAATCACCCGAATCACCACGCGAATGATCGCACGGAACGCATCGCAAGACGTGGTTATTCGTCAGGCAGTTCCCTGCACTTTGCCATAAGCGCGAGCAGGTCGCCAGAATAGCACGGGTGATTGTCTGAAAATATGACGGAATTCTAACCGGAAGAATGTTTTGCAGGGATTGTGCAAGCTAGTAGAATGACGGCTTCCACCCCTTGCCAAGAGACTACTCATGGATATTACGGAAAAGCTGATTGAAGGTTGCTCACCCTACATAGGAAACATGGTGTACGATATCGACGTACGCATGTTGTTTATTGAGCTGCTGGATGATCCCAAAAGCCAGAACCTGGTACAGCGGCTGGTGTTTCCCGGTGTGATCCACTACGAGGAGGCCAATCAGCTGGACGCGCCGGAAGACGAAACCATTGATGATGTAATGACCATCAACCGGATTGAGGAAGACCGCCTGCTGATCACCACTTACAAAAAGGAAATCACGCTTACCGTTGCGGAGGAGCCTTTCGTTGAGGAAATCGACGACGAGGCCTGAGCGACGCCGCTGAGCACGAAGCACCCATGAAACGCGTATTGATAACCACGCTGGCATTGATTGCGATCATCCTGGGCGCACTGGCTATCGTTGGTCTGGTGAGTGAACCTGTCACTCCCGACATTCCTGACGCCTACCAGGGTCAGCACCTGAAGGTCTCTGGCATCGACTTGCGTGTGCAGCAACTGGGCAAAGGTCAGGATGTGATGCTGATTCATGGCCTGCCCGGCTCCATTGAATCCTGGGAAACCGTAACCCCCATCCTGGCGGAACGCTACCGTGTCACGGTGTACGACCGGCCCGGTCATGGATTTTCCGAATACCAGCAGGACCTGGCCAATCTGGAAGGTAACCTGCGCATTGCCAGCGCGCTGATTGATACCCTGGACCTGAAAAACGTTATTGTTGTGGGCCATTCCTACGGCGGGAGCATGGTCACCGCCATGGCCGCCCGGCCTGAGGAAAATATCAAAGGCTATGTGTCCATTGCCGGACTGGTGGAGCCCGGCAGACGCAGTTCACCGGTGTATGACTTCGTCACGATTCCGGCGATAGGCACCGGGTTCGCCCGTATCGGCAATCAGACCATCGGCCATTACATGATGAAGCAGGGACTCATCAGGGCTTTTGATCCCAACCCGTTGCCGGAACATTTCATGGAGCGCCGGGATGATTTCTGGCTATTGCTCAAAAGCACCCTCGCCACCGCCCATGAAGTCTCTGACATGCGCGCCGATGTGGCGGCACTTTCCTACCAGGAACTGGCGATGCCGTTTTACCTGTTGCATGGCAGGCAAGATGCCAGCGTTCCAGTCGAAAACGCCCTGGCAGTCAAGGAAAGCAACCCGGAAGCCCGACTGAACATCTTCGACAACACCGGGCACATGCTGCAATTTATCCACCCCGAAGCAGTAGTGGCAGCGGTTGACCGGGTTGCCGCGCAACTGGCTGACCCTGACTTACCAACTCCCTAGCTGAGAAACTCTGCCCGGGTGCGGTGACTGGATTTGAATATACCGCCCAATGCCGTGGTCTGGGTTTTGGAGTTAACATCCATCACGCCGCGGGATTTGACGCAGTAATGGGTTGCGTCGATAGTGACAGCCACATTCTCTGTTTCCAGCAGTGCCTGCAGTGCCACCAGCACCTGCTGGGTCAAGCGCTCCTGCACCTGGGGACGCTGGGCGAAAAAGCGGACTATCCGGTTGATCTTGGACAGACCAATGATCTTTCTGTCAGGGATATAGGCCACTTTGGCAACGCCATCAATGGTGACGAAGTGATGCTCACAAGTGCTGGTCACGCTGATATCACTGACCTTTACCATTTCCTCTACCCCCATCTTGTTTTCAATTACCGCGATCTTGGGAAAGTTCCGATAATCCAGACCGCAGAACACTTCGTGCACGTACATTTTTGCAATACGGTGGGGAGTCTCAGCCAGGCTGTCATCACTCAGATCCAGGCCAAGGGTATCGACAATTTCCGTCATCAGCCCTCTGATACGTTCGTATTTTTCATCCGCCGTCATGCCATTGTCTTTCAGCGGGGTTTCCAAACCTTTCTCGGTCAGCAAATCGCGCACTGCGGCAGCTTCGGGAGTGATCATGTGGATTTCCTCCTGTTGGATCATCCGGGTAAGGGCAGCCGCTCAGCGCCGCCATTCAAGGGTAAGGGAAACGGAGTCAGCAAACCGGAGCGCATGGGGCTTGTCCACGGTCACCAGCGCCCGGGTTACTGACGGGTGGTCTGCCGCAATACTCAGCACATCCGCGGTCAGCTTTTCCAGCAACTGAAACCGGTTACCTTCCACGTGACTGATCACCTGCTTGCACACCGTCTTGTAATTCAGGGCTTCATCCACAGCGTCCGTCTGACAGGCGCTCTGACCCGGGTAATGAATCTCTATGTTGATCACGACATCCTGTTTGTTCACCTGCTCCTCGGGGTTAAAGCCAATATAAGTACGTAACCTGAGGTTCGTGATATGAATAATGGCGTTCGCAATATCCATGGGTTTTCTCCCGTAGTACTTGTGCAACGACAACATTTCCAACAACCGGCCACCGTGTGCGCCGCGTTCAGTCAGATGAACTACAGCCTCTGACCATGGACATAATCTGTCTAAAATCCATTTTTGTCAAAGTATAATTAACGTTTGTCTTATACAACCCACTAACAAATACCATACGCAGGCCAGTCACTGACTATCCCAAGATTTATTCAGGTGCTTGACGTTGTTCACCGTGCCAGCGTAATATGGATGCATAATGTGTACATCGTACACATCATCTGGATTACCCTTGGACAAAACGATGGAATGCCCGACAGAAAATATTGAATCCGGCGCCCCTTCCGGGGCCAGCGTCACCAACACCAAAACCCGGCTGATCGAGAGTGCCCGGGACATCTATCTGGCCGAAGGCCTGGCAGCCCTGTCCATGCGAAAGGTGGCCAGGCAGGCGGGCATGAGCACCATGGCCACCTACCGCCATTTCACCAATAAAGAGGATCTGATCAATCACGTGATTCTTGAAGGCTTTCAGATATTCCAGCGTTATTTTTACCGGGCACTGGAAGGGGCCACCCCCGCTGAAAGACTGCAAATCAGCGCAGAGACCTATCTGGATTTCGCCCTGGAAAACCCGAAGTATTACGAGGTGATGTTCATGACATCGGGCCAGTTCAACCCCAGCGGCCCCGATAACCGGGTTCAGTCCATGGTGCGGGCGGCGGTTCAGTTTCTCTACGACCGCATCAGTGAGTGCGTGGCTGCCGGTGTGCTGGACGGTCCTGCAACCCGACGTAAGGTAGTTCACCTCTGGTCCCACAGTCACGGTCTGGTATCGCTGTATCTTTCCGGCCACCTGGGTTCGCACACGCCCTTTCGCGAGCTGTACCTTGAATCCATGAATACCGTCTTCAGGGGCATGGGGCTGACGCCGGACCGCGGACAATAAATGCGTACATCGTACACTCACTAACAAGAGCACGTAGCAAACCTGTAAGCACAGAGGGAAACCCCATGACACGGCTAACACTCACCGAACGCTATGGAAAAGCCCTGGGCAGTGCCCATCGCAAGCCCGAGGAAGCCCCGGAATGGATACAGGACATAGACAACCCCTGGCTGCACGGCCTGTTTGCCCCCACCACGGTGGAAATGAGCAGTGATGAGCTGAAGGTTGAAGGCGACATTCCACCCGACCTGTGCGGCGGCTACTTCCGCAATGGCACCAATCCCCGCTTCAGGCCCATTAACCGCTACCACTGGTTTGACGGCGACGGCATGATTTACGCCATCCGGTTCCGGAACGGCAAGGCCAGTTACGGGAACCGCTGGATACATACCCGGGCTTTCAATCTGGAAACGGAAAAAGGCGCCGCCATCTGGCCCGGCGTGCTGGGCCCGTTTGATTTTTCCCTGCCCATATCCCCCATCAAGGACACCGCCAACACGGACCTGGTGTTTCTGAATAACAGGCTCTGCGGGCTCTGGTATGAATCCGGTGAGGTCTATCAGATCGACCCCTTTTCCCTGGAAACCACGGGAACGGAAGATTTTGACGGGCAGTTGCAGATACCACTGTCGGCCCATTCCAAAGTGGACCCCAACACCGGCGACTTTGTGTTTTTCAGTTACGGTGA
This sequence comes from Ketobacteraceae bacterium, assembly GCA_033722575.1. Taxonomy (GTDB): domain Bacteria; phylum Pseudomonadota; class Gammaproteobacteria; order Pseudomonadales; family Ketobacteraceae. The sequence continues at coordinate 4,503 of JAWVYU010000382.1, forward strand.
CCGCAAACCCTATATGCGTTATGGGGTGGTAACCCCCGATAACCAGTTGCAGGTGTGCGATATTGATCTCCCCGGCCCGCGCCGCCCCCATGACATCGGCATTACGCTCAATTACTCGATTCTGCATGATTTCCCGGTTTTCCATGACGAGGCCTTTTTCAAGAAAACCGGCAAGCGGGTGCCGGTGTTCCATCC
>JAWVYU010000383.1:0-4660 GCA_033722575.1 Ketobacteraceae bacterium
CGTTTGCCCTTTTCACCTGCTGCCAGCAGGAAAGATCCCATACTGGCTGCCTGCCCGATGCACATGGTTGATACATCCGGCTTGATAAACTGCATGGTATCGTAAATCGCCATTCCGGCAGTAACACTGCCACCCGGTGAGTTGATATACAGGTGTATATCCTTGTCGGGGTTCTCGGACTCCAGGAAGAGTAACTGAGCCACTACCAGATTGGCCATATAGTCTTCAACCTGTCCAACCAGAAATACCACCCGCTCCTTCAAAAGACGAGAGTAGATATCGAACGCCCTTTCGCCACGGGAAGTTTGTTCGATAACGGTGGGGACCAGTCCCGTATTCGTTATCGTAGATGACTTCAGCAGATCATAAGAGCGATTTGACATACTTTCTTCCTTTGCCTGTAAGCTTGTGATTTTTGTGGGTTTTTTAACCAAGACTAAATGGTTTATCACCAACTTCTTTTTTACCATCCCAACCGGGGGGAGTAAATCAAAAATCGGCCATGGACTCAGTTTAATGATAGCCCCAGATATCGGAATGCGGGTAAAAATGGCAAAAAAAACGCGGTGAGAAACCGCGTTTTTTACAAGACGTGAAATCGGTCAGGTTTTTTCCCTGATCATTCCTCATCTTGTTGATTTTTCAGGGGCTTTACAGCCTCCTCGTAATCAACCTCGGCGTCGGTTACCTGGGCCTGGGACACGATTTTCTCCACTGCCGTGTCCTCCAGTACCAGCGATTCCACCTGCCGGAGCTGCTGTTCGTTCTGATAATAGTAGTTGACTACCTGTTCGGAATCCTCATAGGGCTCCGCCAGCTCTTCAATGGTTTCGCGAACCTTGTCGGCGTCAGCCTTGATTTCGTTGGCGTTGATAAACTCACCCAGCAACAGACCCAGCTTCACTGAGCGGGTTGCCTGCTCTTCGAACAGCTCAGCCGGCAGCATGGAGTCATCAAACTGCTGTCCACCACCAAACTGCTGCACCATTTGCTTGCGCTGGCGGTCGATTTCCTGATCAACCAGCGCCCTGGGTACGTCCAGGTTGTTCTGTGCCAGCAACCCGTCCATCGCCTGCTGCTTGATTTTGTTCTTCAGCGCGCTCTTGAGCTCCCGCTCCATGTTCTTGCGCACTTCTTTCTTGAATTCCTCCAGATCAGTCTGATCGGGATTGAACTGCTTGATGAACTCTTCGTTCATTTCCGGCAGGGTTTTTTCCTTTACTTCATTCACCGTAACGGAAAAAACCGCCTCTCTACCGCGCAGGTCTTCCTTGTGGTAGTCCTCAGGGAAAGTCACGGTTACGTCACGCTCCTCACCCTTTACGGCACCTTCAATTCCGGCTTCAAAGCCCGGAATCATGCTGCCAGAACCCAGCACCAGATCGTGACCAGTGGCACTGCCACCCTCGAATTCCTCACCGTCGATCCTGCCGTTGAAGTCGATATTGACCTGATCACCTTCCTGGGCTGCACGCTCAACCGGCTTGTATTCAGCCCTTTGCTCCCGCAGCTTTTCCAGCATGCTGTCCACATCCTCGTCTTTCACCTCAGCGGTGTAGCGGGTGATCTCGATGTTTTCCACGCCGGAAACGGTGATATCGGGATAGACTTCGAAAGTGGCTGTGAACTGGAAATCCAGGCCAGGTTCGTCCTGCTTGCGCTCGATATGGGGCATGCCCGCCGGATTCAGCTGCTCCTGGGAAACGGCCTCGTAGAATTTGGCACCAATCAGCTCACCCAGCACCTCTTCGCGTACTGCCTTGCCATAGCGACGCCTAACTTCTTTCAGGGGAACCTTGCCCGGACGGAAACCTTTCATGCGTACGTTTTTGGCGGCATCTTTCAGCTTGGCATCTACCGCTGAATCAACTTCAGTGGCTGGCACGCCAACAGTAAGTTTTCGTTCAAGTCCGGTAGTGGTTTCCACAGTTACTTGCATAGTTTCCTCTCATTCTTTACGGGTGTTGACGATCCCACGGCCGCCAATTGGATCGACCCAATTACAGAGAAACCGGTAATACGCGGGGCATTACCGGTTTCCGGTGTCAAATAATGGGGTGGACGATGGGACTTGAACCCACGACCACCGGAGTCACAATCCGGGGCTCTACCAACTGAGCTACGCCCACCATAAACTTTGATAAAATTTTCGGTCCGGCCTGATACAGCAAATGGCACGCCCGGCAGGACTCGAACCTGCAACCCTCGGCTTAGAAGGCCGATGCTCTATCCGGTTGAGCTACGAGCGCTTCTCGCAGTTGCTACCTTATCGCCTGACGGCTTATAGCCTGACAGCAAAGCTTTTCGATGATCGACCTTAAAGCCTGATATCAGCAAGTGGTCGGGGTAGAGGGATTTGAACCCCCGACATCCACATCCCAAATGTGGCGCGCTACCAGACTGCGCTATACCCCGTTTTACAAGCTTTCACCCCTGTCAACGGAGCGTTCGCTGCACTGTCTCCGCATGCATTATGGTTCAAATGGCCCGGTGGCTCAAGGGACCGTGCTGCAAAGAGGCCGCGATAATATACAGGTTGGGTTCCCCCGTCAACAATTTCGTTTTTTTTCAATAAGATCAAGGTTTTTGCGGCGCTGCTTTTTGATCCCGCTGGCAAGAAGTGAGAAAATACGCCGCCTTGCAAGGCAGCAGATTCCCACTCTACATTCGAGGCTCAGCTAACCCTATGACAGCAAAGATTCTAGATGGTCTATCCACCGCAAAGGAAATCCGGGCAAACATCAAAAAACGTGTGGCTGAGCGGGTGGCCGACGGACTCCGGGCTCCCGGTCTGGCCGTTGTGCTGGTGGGCGATGATGCAGCTTCCAGAGTCTACGTGGCTAAAAAGCGCGATGCCTGTACCGAAGTGGGCTTTATATCCAAAGCTTTCGACATGCCCTCCAGCACTTCCCAGGAGGAGTTGCTGAGCGTGATCGAGCAGCTCAATAATGACCGGCAGATCGACGGTATTCTGGTCCAGTTGCCGCTCCCAGGGCACCTGGACAGTGATGCCATCATTGATGCCATTCACCCCGACAAGGATGTGGACGGGTTCCACCCCTATAACATGGGTCGCCTGGCACTGCGTTCCCCCATGCTGCGTCCCTGTACGCCCAAAGGCATCATGTCACTCATCAACAAAACCGGCGTTTCCCCCAAGGGTCTCGACGCCGTGATTATCGGTGCATCGAATATTGTGGGCCGGCCCATGTCACTGGAGCTGCTGCTGGCCGGATGCACTGTAACCACCTGTCACCGCTTCACCCGCAATCTGGAAGACCACGTGAGAAAGGCTGACCTGGTGGTAGTTGCCGTCGGCAAGGCAGGTTTTCTCAGCGGGGAATGGATCAAACCCGGTGCCATTGTCATTGATGTGGGGATTAACCGGTGTGAGGATGGCAAACTGCGGGGCGATGTACAGTACGAAGCCGCTGCAGAAAAGGCAGCCTGGATTACCCCGGTGCCCGGCGGCGTTGGACCCATGACGGTGGCGACGCTGCTGGAAAACACCCTGTTTGCTGCAGAATCATTACATGACTAGCTGTCAGCGAAAACTGGACAAACCTGTATCAGCTGATATAAGAGACACCAGATATTCAACAACCTGGATCTTCTGAAACCACAACAAGGCGAGCACATGGAGCTTATTTTGATTATCCTGCATACCAACTTCGGCGACATCAAGCTGGAACTCTACCCCGAGAAAGCCCCCGATACCGTCAAGAATTTTGTCAGCTACGTCGAGTCCGGACATTACGACGGCACCATCTTTCACCGTGTGATTGACGGTTTCATGATTCAGGGTGGCGGTTTTGACAAGGACATGAAACAAAAGCCCACCCAGTCACCCATCAAGAACGAGGCCAACAACGGCCTGAAGAATGAGCCGGGTACTGTTGCGATGGCGCGTACCCAGGACCCCCATTCTGCTACCGCCCAGTTCTTTATCAACGTTGCTGACAATGATTTTCTGGACCACAAGGCTGAAACCCTCCAGGGCTGGGGTTATGCCGTATTCGGAAAAGTCGTGGACGGTAACGATGTTATAGAAAAAATCCGCAAAGTCAAAACGACCACTCACGGCTTCCACGAAAACGTACCGGTGGACCCAGTTGTCATAGAATCAGCGGAAGTAGTAAAGGAAGAAAAGAGCGGTTAAACATTCCTTATCATGACGACACTCTTTATCTCCGATCTGCACCTTCAGGAAGAGCGCCCGGATATCACCCGGGCGTTTTTTGCTTTTCTCCACCAGAAAGCAGCTCATGCCTCACAACTTTATATCCTGGGCGATTTTTTAGAAGTCTGGATAGGTGATGATGCCATCACTCCCTTTCAGAACGATATTATCGACGCACTGAACCAACTCTCGCACACCTGCGCTATTTATTTCATGCACGGCAACCGGGATTTTCTGATCGGCGATCACTTTGCCAACCGTGCCAACCTGTCACTGCTCAATGATCCTTCGGTGATCTCCCTGAATGGCGTCTCCACGTTGCTGACCCACGGTGATTTCCTGTGTACGGCTGACACGGCCTACATGCAGTTCAGAGCCATGGTCCGCGATCCCCAATGGCAAGCAGCCTTTCTGGCAAAGCCACTCGAGGAACGCATCGCAATCGCCAGGGAACTGCGGGACAAGAGCCAGACAGAGACC
>JAWVYU010000384.1:0-4615 GCA_033722575.1 Ketobacteraceae bacterium
AGCCTGAAGCAGCAGTTGTATGACGAGGTTCTGCCCTTCGACGAGGACAAGGTGCTGACACAGCGGGAACCCTGCTGGGATTTGGTCAGCAGGACCAAACTGTGTTATGAATTCACTCTTTCTTCCGGCGACCTGATCAGCGCACTGCTGGCGATGACACCTCACACGTGGCGCATTCCGCTGGAAAAAAAACAGCGTCTGGGCCGCCTCACAACCTTGCATTGCGAAGCCGACTTTGTGATCACGGTGTGGCGCAAAAAATCAATCGGCAAAGGACAGAACGGAAACACCGATGAATGACTCACTGGCACAACTGGATGACCTGGAAATCTATGTGAAGGGAGAGCCACTGGACGCAATAAGGGACTGGCTGACGACCACCTTCCCTGGCAGCAAAGTGCAACAGGAATCGAAAAAAGGGTTCCGTTTTGCAGGCCTGTATCAGGGTAAACCCACCCCCATCACGGTGGTAAAAAACGCGGGCCAGACCGGCTATACCAGCGTCTGGGTGCAGAATCGCAATACTCCCTGGGCCGATGATATTGCCATGGGGCGCGACGCCTTTGCCGCCCTGAAGCTGCCGGTACGCTGCATTGAAAGTGCCTGGCAAAAAGGCGACGACCCTGATCGCTGGTATGAGATTTCCGCCGACGGTGAGCGGGTTATCACCTGGCCAACCGAAGACTGACTTATGCAGAAACCAGCCGCGTCTGCCCCAGCATCAGCTTGTTCAGTGTACCTGTAACCAAACCGGGACGATGCTTGCCCTGCAGGCGCCGTTGCGCCTCCAGATAAGGCGGCAGATAGCGCAAGTGCTTGGGCAACCGGGGGTAAACCTTGCGCAGCATGGCCACATAACGCTGAAACAGCGCCTGGTTTTCTGACGTGGGCGGCGGCAGGTCATATTGCGCCCGCAAACGTTCCGGCATGATCATGGCGGTAAAAACCTCATAGCGTTGCAGCGCGGGAATGAGGGGCTTGTTGAACCTGAACAGAAACCCCGAAATCTCCCGGGAGGCCTCCTTCACGGTGAGCGTATCGCTTATCCACATCTGCTGATTGTATTCCAGAAACTCCTGCCAGGTGGGGGGCTGTCTGTCTTCGGGAATACCGAAAAGAAATGCAAACAGTTTGGCTTCCTGATAATAGCGCTCCTTTTCCTGATCCGTCAGTTCGCCAATAATCAGCTCATACATGGTCACCGTGGTTTCCCACAGCGTGGCATGCACCCACAACATGGCGTTGGCTTCATTGGCCTGGTAGGCGCTGCCTTTACTGAAGGCTCCGGAATCCTCCTCTATTTCACCATGAATACAGGTATGAATCTGATGTACCCGCAGCGCGCTGTCGACAACCTGATCCAGACTGCCGTATACCATTTTGAACACATTGGTAAAGGTACCGCGAAACCGGCTCAGGGGATCATCCATGGTGCGCGAATGCTGTTTGATGGCATTGGCCACCCAGGGATGTGCATTCTGCAGTAAGGCCGCCCGCCCGGCACCAAGAAATGCAGTGGAGTAACGACCCAGGCGCCAGAACATACTGTCCGGCCCGAATACGCCGGCAGCGGGATCAATAACCCGGCCTTTCATTTGTTCCAGCTGATCAATCAGTTGCTCCCGGTCGATGGGATAGGGTTCACTCATGTCCACTCGCTCAATTCACTCACAGATACCCACTGGCCCCTGCGTGCCGATAGTGCTTTCAAACTGTTAGTATATTCACTTACAGTAATGATTCTCCCATCCCAGTGACAATGGCCCATTGCGTCAGATTCATTGACACAATGGGCCAACGAAAAGGGCCCGACATGTCCAACAGAACAGATCTCGATCTCAGCCAGCTATATCCCTACATTTTCGATCACTCAGTTCGTGAAAGCGACCTGCTGCAGGAGCTGCGGAAAGAAACCGCCAAAGACGAGATGGCTCGCATGCAGATCGCACCTGAACAGGGCCAGTTTATGGCATTGCTGGTGCGCCTGCTGGGAGCCCGTCGCATTGTGGAAGTGGGCACCTATACCGGCTATTCCAGTCTGGCCATGGCCAGCGCCATGGCAGACGACGGAACCATTGTGTGTTGCGATATCAGCGAAGAATGGACCCGTGTTGCAAAGCGTTACTGGGACAAGGCCGGTGTCAGCCACAAAATGGATTTAAGACTGGCACCCGCGGCAGATACACTGCAGGCACTGCGCGCGGAATTCGGTGACGGCAGCTTTGACGCCGCCTTTATTGATGCCGACAAGGAAAACTATGACACCTACTACGAGCAGTGCCTGGCACTGATGCGCCCGGGGGGGCTTATCATGATTGATAATGTACTCTGGGGTGGCAGCGTGATTGACGACAGCGTTCAGGACGAGGACACCGTTGCCATTCGCGCACTGAACCGGAAACTGAAAAGTGATGACCGGATTGACCTGAGCCTGATCCCCATTGCTGACGGACTGACGCTGGCCAGAAAACGTCTGCCAAACGAGAAATGAACAGGGAACAACCAGAAAAAAACAGAGAGGAAACAGCCGCTCGACCACGTAAGTCGCGCTAACCAAATTAGCTGAGGAGATAGAGAAAGGCTAGTGAAACCTTTATGGCCGAGCCGCTGAGTCACTGATAATAGACTGTACAAACTTACAGAAGCAAGGGTGAAATCCGCAAACTTTTAGAACAATTTGGTATCTTTTTCAAAATGCGTGGCGGCGCAAGGAGTTAGCCCTAGTCACGCAAAACCCTAATAAATTTAGATAAATCTTCAGCCAGCGCCTCCCGTTCATCATTGGTCAGAAAGCGCCCAAACTCGTGTCGCTCGCCCTGATATTCCAGGCTCAGTTTATGGGGGTGACCGTAAATCGGCGCCTTATCATAATAGGCACGAATCCAGGCCCGCTGCCGCACCCACTCAAATTCCGCCTCGTTGATACCCCGCTCAAGAGCGACCTTGTCTTTGCTGAAACGCAATACTTCCTGCTGCGCTCCCAGCTTGCGAACCCGGTAAACCGCCCAGATCAGAACCCCCGCTTCCAGGCCGGCAAAGGGCAGAATCGGCCAGAAACCGAACGCAGCGAAACCTGCGGCAATCAACAGGGGAACCAGTGCCACAAACCCGAAAAACCAGATCGCCGTTTCCCAGGTTTCTGCCAGGTTGGGCTTTAGCAGAATGTAGCCCGTATCCCCGCCTTCATTCATGCAACACTGGTACAAGCCTTACCTCACTGCTGTGATTCCGTGACCTGCGTGGAAGATGATTTACTGAGGGCCACAAGAAACTGCTGCATGGGCACCCCCAGATGCTCCTGGAACGCCGTGTCGCCACGGGCCATGATGTCTTCAAGCCGCTGCTGCTGCTCCCGGGAAAGCATCTCTTCGCCATCTGCCTGCGCTTCCAGCGCGCTGTCGGAAAACCCCCGTAACGCCATCAGGTGATCCACCAGCTCGCCGGACTGCTGCGGGCTCAGTTCCACCCCTTTTTGTTCTTGTGCGTACGTCTGCAACTGTTCCTGCAACCACTGTTTCACGGCGGGGCTTTCTGCAAGGGCTTCTTTTCCCTTGTGGATGACCTGCTGAACCACCTCTGAACCGGCAATGTCCCGGGCGATATTTTCAAGATTGACCTTTTGCCGGGACAGGCTGTCTGCCAACGCGTCGGCCTCGTCCGGCGCCAGGCTGGTGTAATACATAAAACCGGCGGCGGACGCTGCAGCCCCCGCGATTAACAAAACTAGCTTTTTGAACATAGTCTTCCTGTGGTTTTAACCTTTTTCCGTACCGGGATCCGCCCCCGAATTGCCCTCCATCTTACCTCAACCTTGCATCTATGCCGATTGGCTGTAAGATTACAGTTTTATATTGTCTATTCTCAGAACTCTGCGTGCGCCATTCAAATATTATAACAAGGACTTTTTATGGCCGATCCTAATACCCACCATCGCACCTGCAATTTGTGCGAGGCCATGTGCGGGTTGGAAATCCAACACGACAAAGGCAAAGTCATCAGTATCAAGGGCGATAAAAAAGATCCTCTCAGCAAAGGGTTTATCTGCCCCAAGGCCACTGCTTTGCAGGATATTCATGACGATCCGGATCGGCTCCGTTACCCTCTGCTGAAAACCCCCAACGGCTGGGAGCGTATCAGCTGGGAAAACGCCTTCAACGAAACAGCTTCCCGCCTCAGAAATATTCAGGCCAAGCACGGTAAAAATGCGGTGGCGGTTTACCTTGGAAATCCCAACGTACATAACCATGGAAGCATGCTCACGCTGTTCCCGTTTCTCAGCGCGCTGAAAACCGAGAACCGTTACAGCGCCACTTCGGTGGATCAGCTGGCACCCATGCTGGCCAGCCTGAAGATGTTCGGTAATCAGGGCATGTTGCCGGTACCGGATATCGATAATACGGATTACTTTGTCTGTGTCGGTGCCAATCCCATGGCATCCAATGGCAGTCTGATGACAGCGCCCGGTTTCAAACACCGCATCAAGGCCCTCAGAAAACGCGGCGGCAAACTGGTAACCATTGATCCCCGCGAAACAGAAACCGCCGAGATCGCCGACGAACATATTTTTATCCGCCCTGACAGCGATGCGCTGTTGTTTATGTCCATCGTGCATACC
>JAWVYU010000385.1:0-4554 GCA_033722575.1 Ketobacteraceae bacterium
ACAATTTCGTTAGCAACACCCTTCTCTTTCAGACGAACCGCTTCTTCAACAGCGATTTCACAGAAAGGGTTCATCGCCATCTTGACGTTGGCCAGATCAACATCTGAGTTGTCAGCCTTTACACGCACTTTGACGTTGTAGTCAATTACTCGCTTGACAGCAACAAGAACCTTCATGGAATCCTCGGCTTCTTTTACGTAGTGTATTTATGGCGCGGTGGGTATCGATGCAGCAACTTTGTTCAGTAACCTTCAGTCACACAGTCACAGTTACCGCTGACCAGCACCCGTTTGCACCCTGAGTTTGGACGTAAGAACCGTCCCACCTATAAAGAGCCCGGTATCTTGCCGTTTTATCACTAGCAGGTCAATAGGCATCCCTTATGGTACAGCGGGTTATTTCAGCCAATAAGCGTTGTTCAGGAAAAGTCACAAACAGCTTATATATCAGGCTGTTGGCGTTGATGGGAGGGAACCTTCCCGTAAGCCGTCAACCTCTGCAGCCCGGCTAACTTACCTAGGATACAGAGTGTTACCAACAGGACACCCTTCAGTCACAGACTTTCAGGCCCGCAAAGGACAAAATACATACAATCAATAAGTTAGCGCACCGAATCTCCCGGCACCGATAAAATCGTCCGAAAATTGGCGGAAATGGTTCTCAGATAGCGGTATTGATAACGGATTCCAGATGATTTTTGGGTATGATGAAGACCGTCGGTATCCGCGGGATCCGGCACTTACTATTCAGCCAAGGGAAGGCTTTGCATCATTACAAGAAAGCCATTGGCTAATTTACACTTTCCACATTAACAAGGGGTTAATTATGCGGAAACTGTCTTTATTCATTGCAACGCTGGTATTTTCCGTCGCCGCCAGTGCCACTGAAGTGGGCGGCGTGGAGCTTCCCGAGAAGATCTCTGTTGAGAACAACGAACTGGCCCTGAACGGCGCTGGCATAAGGGAAAAGTTCTTTTTCGACTTGTATGTGGGCAGCCTGTACCTGAAAGAAAAGCAGAAAGACGCCAGCGCCATCATTTCTGATGACGAGCTGATGGCACTGCGCCTGAATATCATTTCCGACATGATCACCAGCGAGAAAATGACCAACGCCACCCTGGAAGGCTTTGAAAATGCCACCGGCGGCGACATGGCCCCGCTGCAGGATCAGATCAACGAGTTTCTGGCAACCTTCAAGGAAGAAATCAAAAAGGGTGACACCTTCGAGATGGTATACGTGCCCGAGGAAGGGGTTAAAATCTTCAAAAACAACAAACATGCGAAAACCATCAGCGGCCTGGAGTTCAAAAAGGCATTGTTTGGTATCTGGTTCAGCGACAAGCCGGCCCAGAAAAGTCTGAAAGAGGGTATGCTTGGCGGCTGACCTGATGCAGCTGATCCGCGATCTTTGAGCAACATCCACTGGAGGGCCCTGAACTGTTATCCGTTCAGGGCCACCTCTCCGCTCGGCAAATCCACCCGCCTTTCGATTCATCGCAGGTTCATCCTCTTCCGCTAAACTCGGCATTGAGCCAACCCTGTTGTCTCCCGAGTTCCGTTATCTGACAAATTCATTTCAGTCATTCGTCATTTGTTAGCGCTACTGATGGCAGTTTCGTGTCGTTTCTCTGAACGTTCACGAATCGGTCACCGAACTGCAATCCACCCCCTTTAATTTGAAGCCTGAGCAATAGCAACGATGGAGTCTCACATGCTTCAAGATAAACCTGTCCGCCGACCCACCCCGATACAATCCGCCAACCCCCGACTGTTTGCCGAATTCGTCCATCAGCCCGAAGACATCAGAGAGATCCAGAAGCTCCGCTACGATGTGTTCTGTGAAGAATACAACGTAAAGTTGCCCACCAGCACTTACTGGAAAGGCCACCCTGTAGATGCTGACGAAATTGACGATGGCTGCCTGCACCTGGTGGTACGTGACGGACGCACAAGGGAAGCCGTGGGTTACACACGGGTATTGACACGGGAACAGGCAGATCGCCTGGGAACTTTTTATTCTGCCCATGAATTTGACATCGACAGTGTCCTGGCGCTTGAAGGACGCATCATGGAAATCGGCCGCACTTGTATCCATCCGGATTATCGTAACGGTGCTACCATCGCCGTGCTCTGGTCCCGGATCGCACGCTTTATGCAGGAAAACAATTATCAGTACCTGTTTGGTTGTGCCAGCATTTCCCTGGCCGACGGCGGCGCTGCCTTCTCCGGAATAATGCCGGACTTGAGAAAAAATTACATGAGCGAGCCGGATTTGCGGGTACATCCCAGGCTGCCATTAAAAACCCAGCTGCAAGCCGATGAAACCAAACCCCACCTGCCGCCCTTACTGAAAGCTTATATGAAAATGGGTGCCCGGGTTTGTGGCGAAGCCTGCTGGGATCCCGAGTTCAACGTGGCGGATGTGCTGGTGGTACTCAACCTTGAAGATGTCACCAACCGTTATGCCAAACGCTTTCTGAAAGCCAGCTGACGGAGAAAACTCATGCGCCTTATCAAAGGGTTTCTGGTGTTCATCCATATATTGCTGGGGCTTGCCTTGCTGGTGATTACCGGCGCTCTGTGGCGGCCACTCTCGCCGCAGGTAAAGACGACCAAGCGCTGGTGGCTTGGCCGAATCCTTAAACTGATGGCGGTGGATACCGAAGTCTGTGGCGAACTGCCACAACACAGTAGCGGCAAGGGCAGGATTTATGTGAGCAATCATGTGTCCTGGCTCGACATCCCGCTGATCGGCAGTCTGCGCGAGCTGAACTTTCTTTCCAAAGCAGAAGTAAAACGCTGGCCCCTGATCGGCAAACTGGCGGAAAGCACCGGCACTCTCTTTATTCAGAGAGGCTCGGGAGACAGCGAAAAGATCAAAAAGGATATTTCCCAACGAATTGAACAGGGACACTCGGTACTGTTTTTTCCTGAGGGTACCACCACCGATGGCAGCAGCCTGAGGAAATTCCACTACAAACTGTTCCAGGTCAATCAGCACATCGACGTGGAATTCTGCCCGGTAGTGATTCACTATGAAGTTGATGGCGAATACTTTAATCCCGTCGCCTTTATTGATGACGACGAGTTCGCGGAACACCTGTGGCACCTGCTGGGTTTCGCTCACATCAGAGCACGGGTGGAGTTTCTCCCGGCCAGAAAGCTCAGCGTCAGCAATCTGCGCGCCGATGTATTGCGTCTGGAAGAAGAAATGCGCCGTAAAGTGGAATTGCGCAGTGGCAGAATCAGACAGCCCGCAGCAGCAAGCCCGGAAAAGCCCGCTGCTGCGTCTGCGTGATCAATACCAGTAATCCAGGGCACGTTGCATCCATTCGCGCCTTTCTTCCTCGGCGGGCAACCATTGCCGGTGGGCCCGGGCGGCCCTGAGAATGAAATCAAAAAAGGTCTGATGGCGCCGCAGAACGCGCTCCTGACGATGTGGCATGATGGGGTTGAACATGCCCAGTGTATCGAAGATCTGTTTGGGATTCTTCTTTACCCACATCCAGGAACCCATTTCCAGTGTCAATGGCAGAAACATTCCCCTGCGCTTTGCCCGCGTGGCGAGATACAGGTAATCCCACAGATCGCCATGGGTGGTATAGTGGCTGGATTGCGGCTCAATACGGTAAAAAGAAAAGTTGGGATGAGTTCGGCGGAACAGCAACCGCAGTGCGTACATCTCGCCGATGTTATCAAACGGGTCCGGCGTATAAGCGAACGGAAACCAGATCCTGTCGATCCTGCCAAAGCCGGAATGACAATCCACCGTTACCAGAAATTCCGTTTCCCGGGATATTCGTGCGATCTCGTCGGCAATAACCTGCGCTTCCGGTTCCATCCCCTCCGTCTTTTTTCCCCGATACCAGGGAAGCTGCCGGGTCAGGCGGTGCCCGCCCACCAGGAATGACACCTTGCCTTCTGCATCAATGGGCGCATTGCGCATCAGATCCACCCCTTGCGGATTGGCACGACGCTTCAGCAACATGCCACCGGGGTTCACCAGAGGAATAAAGATCACCCGGATATCCTCCAGCAGCCGGCGCAGGGTGTCGTCCCAGCTCAGCTGCTGAAATTGGGTGTGCATGTATGACAACAGCACCTGGGTGCCGATTCGCTCCACGCCATGCACGCCACCCAAAAATACCACCGTGGGGCTGGCAGGATCTTCACTGCCCAGCTCAAAAGCGTAAATGGGCAGCTGTTCTTCCCGACACTGAACCTGAGACAGCACGCGCACCCGCCCCCGGTCACCGGCATCTTCAGCCCAGCGATCCAGCTGGTAGAGTTCAGGCAGGCCTTTGATAACGCGGTCTGAACGCAATCGTTTTGATCCCTTTCAGCAGTCAACGGTTCGTGCATGGCACTGTATGACAGCGCCATGAAGGTTTAATGACAGGTGGTGACCGCTGGAATCAAAGCCCCGGCGGCTGTCAAATGGAACAGCTGACGCCAGTCCCCCCCAGGCCACAGTATCCGTTGGGATTCTTATGGAGGTACTGCTGATGGTATTCTTCAGCATAGTAAAAGTCCGGCGAACGCTGGATCTCGGTGG
>JAWVYU010000386.1:0-4541 GCA_033722575.1 Ketobacteraceae bacterium
GCGTGCCGTTGTGTTTCAGAACCATTCTTTGCTGCCCTGGCTTACTGCGTATGAAAACGTTGAGCTGGCGGTAAAACAGGTTTTTGGAAAAACCAAATCCAAGAAAGAAATGAGGGAATGGATTGAGCACAACCTGAAGCTGGTGCACATGGATCACGCCATGCATAAGCGGCCCAGTGAAATCTCCGGGGGGATGAAGCAACGGGTGGGGATTGCCCGGGCACTGTCAATGCAGCCTTCGATTCTGCTGATGGATGAGCCATTTGGCGCACTGGATGCGCTGACCCGTGCTCACATGCAGGATTCACTCATGGAAATCCAGGCTGAGCTGAACAATACTGTGATCATGATCACCCATGATGTGGATGAAGCGGTCTTACTCTCGGATCGCATTGTTATGATGACCAACGGCCCTTCGGCCACCATTGGGGAAATTCTGGATATTGATCTGGAAAGGCCGCGGGACAGGGTGTCTTTGTCGGAGGATCCCACTTACACCCATCTGCGTTCTGAAGTGCTGAAGTTCCTCTACGAAAAACAGCGCAAGATTGAGAATTTCTCATCCAAGAGCAGCGCAAAATCATCGGGGGATTCGAAGAAAAAGGATACCCGCGCGGCATAGGATTGATGTTACCAGTGTTGTACGTGAAGTTGTTTTAGTTATAGATTTGGCACTTGTCGTGCTTTTAAAGACCAATAGGAGATGTAACATGAAAAAACCTTCTCACCACCTGTTAAGTGGCGTGTCATTAGCTGTGATTATGGCAAGTGGCCAGGCTGTTGCCGCAGATAGTATTGCCGAAGCCCTGGAAACCGGTAAAGCCTATGGCGATTTCCGTCTGCGTTATGAAAACGTGGAACAGGATAATGCCCGGGAAGACGCCAATGCGCTGACCATCCGTTCGCGCCTGGGCTATACAACGGGTGAAGTCTCAGGGCTGTCGGCGACTCTGGAATTCGAGGATTCCCGTGTGGTGGCCGGGCAGGATGAATACTCTCTTCCTGGACCAGGTGAATATTCGGTGATTGCTGACCCAGAAACAACAGAAGTTGATCAGGGTTACCTGCAGTACAAAACGGATATGCTCACTATCAAAGGCGGTCGTCAGGTGCTGACACTGGATAATCATCGCTTCATTGGTCATGTGGGATGGCGCCAGGATCGTCAGACTTTTGATGCCTTGTCGGCGGTAGTAACTCCCGTAGAGAATCTTACGTTGACCTATGCTTACCTGGATCAGCGTAACCGGATTCTTGCCGAGGCGGCCGATATCAACTCAAAGGATCACCTGTTCAATGCTGTATTCACCACACCTTTTGGCAAGCTGGTGGGTTATGCCTATTTGCTGGAAGTGGATCAGTCCACCGATAACGCGCTGGATACCTACGGTTTCAGTTTCAATGGTTCTGCTGACCTGGATGCAATGAAAGTGTTGTACGGATTTGAGTATGCGACCCAGGAATCGGACGACGGTACCGATGAATTCGATGCAGACTATATGCTGGTTGAAGGTGGTGTGGTGCTGTCCGGCATTACGTTAAAAGCCGGTTACGAAGTGCTGGGTTCAGATGACGGCGACTATGGCTTCTCAACGCCGCTGGCGACACTGCACAAGTTTAACGGCTGGTCAGACCAGTTTCTTTCAACGCCAGCTCAGGGTTTAGTTGATATGTACTTCTCTGCTGGTGGATCAATAGCTGGTGGCAACTGGGCTATCGTATACCATGAGTTTGAAGCCGATGATGCCAGTGACACCGTGGATGACCTGGGTGATGAGCTGAATCTTCTGTTCGCCACCAAATTCGGTAAAAATTATAACGCCGGTATCAAATATGCCATGTACAGTGCAGGCGATGAAGGTGCCAATAAAGTCGACACCGACAAACTCTGGGTTTGGGTAGGCGCCAGCTTCTAATCCCTGAGACTATTTGTACCATTACGACGGTGTGATAACAGCCTTCGGTTATCACGCCGTTTTTTTATGCCCTGCGTAATGCGACAAGGGCACCACGGCTGCCGCCAGCAGCAGATACACAGCCACCTGGCAGGGGCCGTAGGGCTGATCGAACAACACCGCCACCGCAAAGCCGGTAATAAAACCGCACAGACCAAAGCCAACAGCAATCATAATGGCCTGTTGCCAGCCGCCAGCCACTTTAAAGGCCAGCCAGGCAGGTATAAACACCATGGCAAACGCGGTCATCAGCCCCATGCTGGCCATGGCCACTCCCATCGAAATGGCCACCAGTACATCGAAGGCCAGGTGCCAGCGCCAGGGGGCCGGCTGATTCAGCTGCTCGTGGTGAGGAAACAGGGTGGCGCGCAGCAGGTGATGGCTGACCAGCCTGAGCAAAAGGGCACCGCCGGCGAGCACCAGCCCACCGGCAATGGCATGGCTGGTTTCAGCAAAATACAGCTGTCCGTTAATGAGGGCATGTCCCAGGCTTTCCCCAAGGTGCGTGTTGGCGGCCACCAGGAAGGTGAGTGACCAGCCGGCGATCAGCATAAACGCATAAACGGTGTTGCTGGCCTTTGTCAGCTGTTTCACAAAGGCCATCAATACACCTCCCAGCGGGCCGCCAACTAACACCGGCAGGCCCAGCCCATAGCCCAGCAGGCCGGTGGCTGCAGACATCTGGGCCAGTCCCAGTGCCGCCAGCCACTCATTGCGCAGGCGCAGGTAAAGGCCCAGCACCGGCAGAAAAGCACTCAGGCAGAGCCCGGTGAGCCAGGCCTTGTGGAACAGTGGATCGAATAACATGTCCATATCAGTTCAGCTCCACAATGCGGTTGGCCACAGAGGTAATAAATTCCCGTTCGTGGCTCACGACAATAAGCCCGTGGGCGGGTGGCATGGCAAGAATCGTTTCCGTTAGCAGGGCGATGGCATCCGGGTCGAGATTGTTGGTGGGTTCATCCAGCAGTACCAGCTGGCCTTCGGACGCCAGGTTTGCCCAGGTAGACAGAATCTGGAACTGGCCGCCGCTCAGGCGGTCTGTGCGTTTATCCAGAAAGGGAGCCACACGTCCAGGTGCCTGTGACGAATCCGCTCCCATCAGCTCCAGATATTCCCGGCCGGTTAATGGCAACTCGTGGGGGCGCACCGGGTGCTGCGGCTGATAGGCGATCCGCACATCAGAACTGAGGTGGATGGTCCCCGACAGCAGCCGCGAGCGGCCGGTGAAATAATTCAGCAGAGTGGACTTGCCGCATCCGTTAGGCCCCCAGATACCCACCTTCTCACCGATGTCCACGGTCAGGCTCAGGGGGCCGATCACAGGGCGCTGGTAACCCAGCACCGCTTTTTCCAGTGACAACAACGGCAAGGGTCGATCCTCAGGTTGAAGGGTTGAGAGCTTCGGCCCAGCGCAGCATAAGGGCTTTATACTCCATGAAACGGGCTTGCCGTGGTGGCTCAATAGGCAGAACAAAGCGTGCCCAGTTAAGCGCTGTAGCGAGGCTTCTGGCGGCCTGATCCTGATGATAGGGCGCGTGAATGATCACACCCTGTTTTCCTTTCAGGGTTTCGCTGAGCGTCCGGATGTGCGCTGCGGTAGGCGGAATGCCCGGCACCGGCTCCATGTAGCCCAGTACCGGAATTTGCAGGCGTGCCATCAGGTAATCGGCGCTTTTGTGCATCAGCAGGGCACCGGGGGCGCCAACGGTGAGGGTTTGCAGCTGTTCAGACAACTGTTGCAGCGACGCTGCCAGCTGCCTGGCATTGTTGCTGTAAAAGTCGGCATTGGCCTTGTCCAGTGCCCCCATGCGTTGTGCCAGTGCCATGGCTATGTCTGCCATGCGCACAGGGTCAAGGCCAAAGTGGGGGTTGCCCTGGGGGTGAACATCCCCCAGGGAACGGTCTGCCGACGACTGGCCTATCAGGCTGGTATGGGCCGCTGCTTCAAAATGCCCGGCACTGCCGGGCTGAATGGCGCCATTGGTGCTGCTGCCAAGGGCCGCCGGCAACCAGCCCACCTCCAGGTCTGCGCCCACCAGCACCAGCAAATCCGCCCGACGCAAAGCCAGTATCATGCTTGGCTTTGCCTGCAGATAATGGATGTCACGGTCCGGTGGGCCGAGGGTGGTCACCGTTACCCGGTCGTTGCCGATCTCCCGGGCCAGCATACCCAGGCTGGTGGTGGTGGTTACCACCTCCAGGGCGGACGCCAGTGAACTGAACAGGCCCAGTAGCAGGCCCAGCGCCCAGCATGAGGGTCGATATCTGATTCGTAGTTTCATTTATCAGCTCCTCTGCCAGAGCATATCAGAAGGTGTGCGCACCGTGGGCGCCCAGGCTGTAATTGAACTGCAGGTACAGCTGATTGAAGTCCTCGTCTCCGATTTCCGCCCTGGCGTACTGCAGCCGGATGAAAGAAAACTCTGTGGGGTACCAGGTTAACACGCCGCTGACTCGTTTGGACTCGGCCAGGGTTTCGGTTTCATCCGGAAGCCGGATTTCGTTGGTCATACCGGAGGCGTCATAACGAATGCCCGCTTTCCAGCGAGGGGCAATGCCGTAAACTGCCTGGGCATAAAGGCC
>JAWVYU010000387.1:0-4539 GCA_033722575.1 Ketobacteraceae bacterium
GTAATGAACTGGCTGTATGGTCAGATCAGTAACAACTTTGTACAATAATGCCTGAATATCGTGCAACGGTCTATTGGGAACGTAGTGGAGAGACCTTTATCGACAACCGCCTTAATAATGCCAAGAAATGCCTGGCAGATCTTCAGAGTCTGTGCCGACACGGACACTTTGCCCTGGAATCCCATCTGGAAACCGTGCGTGAAATGCTTTCCAGCGTTGGCGAAGCCCACAGCGCCTGGAATACCGCCAAGCTCCTCCAGCGCGACGGAGTGAACGCGGTCTATGTGGATCTTACCGGCTGGCAGTCGGAGGAGCATGTCAGTCTTGATGAGCGGATCGTGCAGGCATTTGATTCCATTGATCTGAACACCCAGCTGCCCATCGTTACCGGCTATGCCCACAGTGACGATGGCCTGATGAACACCTTTGACAGGGGTTACAGTGAAATGACCTTCAGCCGGATCGCGGTGCTCACTGAAGCGCGGGAAGCCGTAATCCACAAGGAATTCCACCTCAGCAGCGCCGATCCGCGTCTGGTAGGTGAAGACAATGCAGTGCCTATTGGCCGTACCAATTACGATGTGGCTGACCAGCTGGCCAACCTCGGTATGGAAGCCATTCACCCGAAAGCGGCCAAAGGCCTGCGCAAGAAAGACATTGCCCTGCGGGTCAAAAACACCTTTGAACCCGAGCACACCGGCACCCTGATTACCCGCGACTACGTCAGCGACAGCGCCCGGGTGGAAATTATTGCCGGCTGCAAAGGCGTATATGCGCTGGAAGTTTTCGATCAGGAAATGGCAGGCAGCATCAACCAGTTTGATTCCGAGATCCTGCGGATCCTGCGCCGCTTCAAGGCACATATCATCGCAAAAGATATTAACGCCAACACCATTACCCACTATCTTGCAATCAACCTGAAGACAGTGAAGCGTATTCGCCGCGATCTGGAAGAAATTTTTCCGGATGCCGAGATCAATCAGCAAAAAGTTGCTATTGTTTCTGCAATCGGCAGCGATATGCAGGTACCCGGCATTCTCGCAAAAACTGTCTCAGCCCTGGCGGGAAGCAATATCAGTGTAATGGCCATGCACCAGTCCATGCGTCAGGTGGATATGCAGTTTATCGTGGATGAAGGGGACTATGACCTTGCAGTGAAAAGCCTGCATGCGTGCCTGGTGGAACCCCATGACCACGGAAGAGCTATATGCCTCGCATCCTAGCACTGATCGCCGCCCTACTGGCCTGCCAGGCCGGTATGGCGGCCGATACCTCAAAGTCCCAATCCCCTCAGAAAGCCCCCAACACGAGCAGCACCAAAGAACCCACACAGGAACAGCTGACACAAACCGTTGATCAGCTGAAAGAGCCGTTGTACTCCCCGTTCATTGAGCGCTATGTACTGGACGAGCTGAAACAGCTTCGCTCGGAAATGGCAGCGCAGCGGGTTGAAATGACACGGCAGATCGTGGACCGGGAACACTCGGCCATTGACCGCGCCGTGAGCTATGCCACCAATACGGTAACTTACTTTTTTTATCTGATTGCAGCAGCCTCCTCTATTCTTGTGCTGATAGGATGGACATCCATCAGAGAGATGCGGGAGCGGGTCATGACGCTGGCAGACGAGGAGATCTCGAAGCTGGTGAGACATTATGAAGAACGCCTGCAGAATATTGAAAAACAACTGAAACGGGAAACGGAACATATCGAGCAAAACAGGGAAGAAATCGCCCTGAACCGTGAAATACAGGCTCTTTGGCTGCGGGCGGGGCAGGAAACCAGCCCCACCCATAAAATCGAAATCTATGATGACATTATCAAACGGCGCAGCACCGACGTGGAAGCACTGACTTACAAGGCCGATGCGGTACTGGAGCTGCAGGAACCCCAGTGGGCGGCCAATTTGTGCCATCAGGCGCTGGGCATCGATCCCGAAAACAGTCACGCCTTTTATCAGCTGGGTTGCGCCTACGCGAGCATGGACCAGTTCGACGAAGCCGTGCAATACCTCAAAGAGGCCATGGCACGCCGGGAAAGCTACCGCGAAGACATGATGAATGACCAGGCACTGAAACCACTGAAAGACTATAAACCCTTCCAGGACCTGGTAAGCCGAAGCTAATCAGACTGCACTGCCCCTGAACACAAAAAAGGCCGGATACCATCACAGGTACCCGGCCTTTTTTGTATGTGTTGCCAGTAACTACTAGCGCGCCGACGCAATCAGGGCGTCAGGCGTCTTCCAGCTCTTCCTTTTTAGCCGGTTCTGAGGTTCCCAGCAATTCACTGCGAATCTGGCCTTCAATGGTAGCCATGATATCCGGGTTTTCCTCCAGAAACTTGGCCGCATTGGCTTTGCCCTGCCCTATCTTGTCACCGTTGTAGGCGTACCAGGCACCAGACTTATCCACAATACCGCACTGAACCCCCAGATCCAGGATTTCACCGTGGCGATAAATACCTTTACCGTACATGATCTGGAACTCGGCCTGACGGAATGGCGGCGCCACCTTGTTTTTCACCACTTTGACCCGGGTTTCGTTACCCAGCACTTCATCACCCTGTTTTACCGCTCCGGTACGGCGGATATCCAGGCGTACTGAAGCGTAGAATTTCAGTGCATTACCACCTGTGGTGGTTTCCGGGTTTCCAAACATGACACCGATTTTCATACGAATCTGGTTAATGAATATCACCAGACTGTTAGCTGTTTTGACGCTGCCAGTAATCTTGCGCAGCGCCTGTGACATCAGACGGGCCTGCAGACCAACGTGACTGTCGCCCATCTCACCTTCAATCTCTGCACGCGGCGTGAGCGCAGCCACCGAGTCTACAATCACCACATCCACCGCATTGGAGCGCACCAGCATGTCGGTAATCTCCAGTGCCTGCTCACCGGTATCGGGCTGTGATACCAGCAGATCATCAACATTCACGCCAAGCTTGCCGGCATAGATAGGATCCAGCGCGTGTTCCGCATCCACAAAGGCACAGGTAGCGCCCTGTTTCTGGGCTTCCGCCACCACCTGCAACGTCAGCGTGGTTTTACCGGATGACTCAGGCCCGTAGATCTCAACGATACGGCCTTTCGGCAGACCGCCAATTCCCAGCGCCACATCCAGACCCAGCGAGCCTGTGGAAATCGCCGGAATTGCCTGCAGTTGCTGGTCCCCCATCCGCATGACCGAACCCTTGCCGAACTGGCGCTCAATCTGGCTAAGTGCCGCGTTCAACGCCTTCTTTTTGTTGTCATCCATTAAAATGTCCTCACTTGCATCGCTTGATGAATTTCTGCGCTGATTGAATTGCCATCACATTCAACACACAGACAAAACTAACGTCAACACCATACAGATTACGATACTGTATGTTTGAACAGTATTATTGCACAAGGATTTTGGAATCGCCAATGCCCGCAGATTATTTTTGTTATGTTTCAGGCACTGCGCTGTTTGAGCCAGAGAGGGATTCGCGCGATCAGCCCTTGCAGGGCCACCATTACCGCACCGTAGCGAACCTGGTGCCGATCACCGTAAAAGCGCATGACCGATGCTTCCGCCTGATCTCCGAATGACCAGGCAAACCAGACAGTACCCACCGGCTTCTCTTCGGTACCACCATCGGGACCCGCCACCCCGCTCACCGAAACCGACATGGCTGCGCCGGATTTCCTGACCGCTCCCAGCGCCATATCAAGCACCACTTTTTCGCTGACCGCACCGTATTTTTTCAGCGCCTGAGCTCTTACTCCCAGCATTTCACGTTTGGCTTCGTTGGAATAGGTAACGAATCCCCGATCAAACCATTCCGATGAACCGGGTACCGATGTGATCGTCTGTGCTACCCAGCCACCGGTGCAGGATTCCGCGGTTGCCACTGACAACCCGGTTTCCTTTAACAGCTCCCCCAGCGTTACGGCCATTCCCTCCAGTAAACCCTTGTCCGTCAAAATACTTGTCATTAGCGCCGTCACACTCTGCTTTGCGTCAAAAAAGTTAGGCACATTCTAGCACCTGACCAAAGATAAAAAAGCGAGAAAGCATCTTGCTGTTTTTTCGTCCTAAGCAGCTACGGAACTAAAAAGCCGGTCGGATTTTTAATTCAATTTCCAGTCTGGAAGGTGTTCCGAATAATGGATACCATTTGCGCTTTGCGTTCCTATTCATCTGGCCAGCAAACCCGCTGCATAAACAACCATTGACGATGACCATTAAAGAAGAACAGATCAGCAATCACACACCCATGATGCAGCAGTACCTGCGCATGAAAGCCCAGCACCCTGACGAACTGCTGTTTTACCGCATGGGGGATTTTTATGAGCTGTTTTATGACGATGCCAAGCGCGCTGCGCAATTACTGGACATTACACTGACCAGCCGTGGCCAGTCCGGGGGCGAGCCCATTCCCATGGCGGGTGTTCCCTTTCATGCAGCGGAATCCTATCTGGCTCGCCTGGTGAAGCTGGGTGAATCCGTAGCGGTGGCGGAGCAGATCGGCGATCCTGCCACGTCCAAGGGGCCGGTGGAACGCCAGATA
>JAWVYU010000388.1:0-4538 GCA_033722575.1 Ketobacteraceae bacterium
ACAAGCCGGCCTCAAAATGCCGGCGCAGGTCGACATTGAAAAAAATCTCCGATGCCATAATGCCATCGAAGCACTGTATGGCCGCCTCACTGCCCCCCCTATAAAGTGCATCCAGCAACTCCTGATGCGCCTCCCTTAAAACAGTGTCCAAATCCGGGAGTCCCTCTTCGGCTTCCTGTTTATCCGGGGAAATGGTCTGCGCTGCCGGTGGCACCTCCAGAGCAACGGTTTCCGCAGGAGGCTGGGTTTCTGCGGGAGGCTGCGCTTCAGGGGTATCTGTCTGCTGCTCTTTATCGGGCCGGGGCTTTCTTTCTGACGATGGTAACGGGGCGACCCTGGAGGAGCCGTCACGGGAACGTTTTTTGGCAAAGGCCAGGGCGGCATCAAAGGCTTCCCGCACTATCTGATATTGTTGCGGATCGGCTTCTGGTTTGTGCAGTTTTACCTTCTTCGCGTAGGCTTTTTTAATCGCTTTGATATCAGTAGTGGGGCTGATTTCCAGAACATTCCAACAAGTCATAGAAGCGTACAACAGGGTATAAAAGTGGATCGGATCAATTAAGCGGTTACAAACCAAAAGCGCCCCTGTTAAGGGGCGCCACTAATCATTCAGCATACCAACGGGCGGCAGGCCTTAGCCCTGCGCCAGCAATTCCCTCAAATCAATAATGGCCGCATTGGCCCGGGAAATATAGTTGGCCATCACCAGGGAATGATTAGCCAGCATACCAAAGCCCGACCCGTTCAGAATCATCGGGCTGCCCACGGATTGCTGGGTCAGCTCCAGTTCACGAATAATCTGGGCCATACTGGTGAGGGCATTTTTCTTTGCCAGCACATCCTTGAAGTCATACTCAATGGCTTTCAGCAAGTGAATCAGCGCATAGGCGCTGCCCCGGGCTTCATAAAACACGTCATCAATTTCCATAAAGGGGGTTTTCACCGTCATTTCATCCGGCGCGGACGTCGCCCGCTGCGCAGCACTGTCGCCGGCAAGGTCAATATTCACCTGTTCCTTGCCCACACTGGCACTCAGGCGCTGGGAAAGACTGCCCAAGCGGGTTTCCACGTCTGCAAGCCAGCTTCTCAGGTTATCCGCACGGGCAAAAAACTGCGACTGACTGTTGCCGGCATCCACCAGACGGCCACGGTAATCCCTGAGAAACCGGATACCCTTGCGATACTCGCCCTCGGAAGAAGGAAACATAAAGCTGTCACTGTCAAAATTGAATTGTGGCTCTGCCTGGGCCAGCGCAGGATCTTCAGCAGAGGTGGACTGGGAACGGGCGATATCCTTGCGCAGCGCACGGGACAGGTCACGGATCTGCACCAGCACACCGTATTCCCAGTTGGGCATGTTATCCAGCCAGACCCCCGGCGGCATAATATCATTGGTCAAATAACCGCCAGGCTTGTCCAGCAACGTTTCAGCCAGATGAATCAGCGCGGAAGTGGTGGTATAACCGATAACCGAGCGCTCCCCGGAGGCGAGCTTATTGTCAGCGTTGGCCCTGACGCTCCAGATATCAGGTTCATCACTCCAGTAAATACCCAAACCCAGCGCAACGATCAGCAAAATGGCCACCACCGCGATCACGGCTTTGGAAATTGCACTGCCCTTTTCTGTATTCATAGCTTCCCCCACGTCATGCCACTTGTGCTCTTATGCGGCTTCCAATGATTTTGTTGGCTTACCCAGATAATAACCCTGTGCGCCGTCCAATTGAAAGCTGCGTAACAGATTCCACTGCACTTCCTGCTCCACCATTTCCGCAGTTAGCAGAATATTGCGGCTGTGCGCAATGCGAACCAGGGACTGTACAAAGAACTGATTGTCCAGATTATCGCGAATATCGCGAATATAGCTTTGATCCACCTTGATGGAATACAACGGCAAACCGCTCAGGTAACCAAAACTGCTGTTGGTTGTGCCAAAGTGGTCAATGGACATCTTGGTCCCGGCTGCTTTCAGCCCTCCCGCCAAACGGCGTAACTTGCCATGGGACAGCCGCACAGTTACTTCCGGTACCTCAAAAATCAGAAAGGGCGCCACCGAGCCATGGTGCCCAACCTTGGTAATCAGCCAGTCAATAAAATCCTCGCTGCGAATGGAGTGAGGCGCCAGGTTAACGGCAATGGGCTTGCGGGACGCCTTTGGCTGCCTTTCCAGGGTCTCTATCACCGCACGGACAATCATCTGGTCAAAGCTTTCCTCCAACCCGAAGCGCTCCACCAACGGAATAAAAAGTCCGGCATTCAGCATTTCACCGTTCACCTCAATGCGGGCCAGGGCTTCATAATGCATGACAGACTGATCCACGCAGGACAGCACCGGTTGAAACTCAAAGGCCACCTGCTTCTGGTTGATCACGCTTTTCAGCAAGGCTTCCCAGTCATCCACATGGGACAATTCCGGCGACATGGCAGAGCCGTGGGCTTCTTCATTAAATACCACAAGATCCGCCGAGCTTTGCTGGCGGGCTTCTGTGAGTGCAGAGTTGGCCTGGGATTCCAGCTGGCGGGCATCGCCACCGATAGCACAATAACTCATACCCACGCTCACCGACAGCCCGGCGCCGCCGTCCCGCAGGGACGGTAAATCATTGATCATGGTAATGGCTTCTTTCACCTTGCGCTTGGCAGTATCAATATCAACGTTCGGCAGCAGGGCTGCAAAGCGGGCTCCTGATACCCGGGCCACACAATGGCCTTCCACATCTTCCATGGCAATACGCCATTGTTTGCCGATCTGCCGGAGCAGCTCGTCACCTGCTTCCTTGCCGTATTGTTCATTGTACTCCAGCAAACCGGACAACTGGATTCTGGCCAGCGCACCGTTGAAAGGCTCTTCCGGTGAATGGATACGGGATTCCAGCTGGGCACTGAAAAAACGGCCGTTACCCAGGCCGGAAACAGAGTCCACATAGGCCTGATTTCGCACCTGCTCAATCTGCACCACCTGTTCATCAAACAGCACTTTCAGCTGCCGGGTCATGCGGTTCATAGCCTGCACTACGCGACGCAGTTCACGGGTTTTTGGCAGCGGCTGCTGCACACTGAAATCCTTGTGGCAGATGGCGTCGGCCTGATGCTCCAGTTCTTCCAAGGGCCGAAACACCCGCTTCAGGATGAGCACCAGCGCCCCCCAGGCAATTGCACCTACCACCAGGAACACAATAAAAGCCTGATTGGCAGAGCGCCATAGCTGACGATGAGCCTGATCGTTATCGCTCAATACCCGGAGCTTGCCGATGATCTGCCAGTCGTGGGTGATCTCCGTGACGCCGGGGACCGGGTCAATCGACAACCAGTTCACGAACCATTGCGGCACTGTCTGAGGCGGCGGATCACGGTGGCGACTCACTAACAGCTCCCCTTGGGGGCCGCGTAATGTCAGCTCCCGGTAATAGCCGCGGTCAAAAATCGCGTCCACCATGGTCTCCACCATAGCGATGTCTTTAGCCCCGAGGGCGGGGGCAATGGACAAGCCAAGGGACGTGGCGGTGTCCTGGGCGTGCACGTGCATCTGCTCCTGCACATAATCCCGGGCATGATTCACCGTAATGGCAAAAATCCCCACCAGCAGTAACAGCAGCAGAATGGTAAGCACAATAAAAAGTTGTCGTTTCAGTGTCACTGTTTTCCCTCCACTATCCCTGCATCAGGGCTGCAGGTGCATGGTCATGCGATCGCGCAGCTCACGCCACATGACAATATCATCAGCATTGCCCAACCGGGTATCACCCTGCTGTTTTGCTTTCCACAAACCGTCGCCATTAAAGCTGTACACCGGCACAAGGTCATTGCGCTCGGTGGCCGGCAGAATGCGATCAGTCAGGTTATCCAGCACCAGCGGTGGCTCGCCCCGCTGTTTATAATAGGTCAAAACCATGTGGGCCTGGTTTAATTCCAGGGCCTTTACATAGGTCAGCCGCATACTATCCACCGGCAATCCCAGCTCCTTGAGGGTGAAATACTTGGCAATGGCGAAATCCTCGCAATCCCCCCCGTTGGTGGCCAGCAGCTCGATGGGGGTTGCCCAGTAGTCGCCGCGCCGCCAGTGGGTCTGATCATCCAGAAACCGCACCCGATTGAAAAACCGGTTCACCGCATCCAGCTGTGTCGCCTCATCGAGCCCCTTCAACTCACTTACCAGCTGATCCCACCGCCGGACCCGTTGCTCGGCATCCGCTCCGTACTGGGTCCGGATACTGCCCAGAAAAAACTCGCTGAAACCCAGGCCTGGCCCGGCAACAGCAAAAACCGGCATCAGGGCGCACATAGCAATCACCAGCACCGTCCAATAAAAAGAAGAAACTTTAGGCACCCCGTCTCCGAGTCCGCAAAGATAGAAATCACAGCCCTGATCTTAACTATAGCAACTCCTGTAAAAGCCACCGGGTGATTCCATAACCAGTTGACTGACTTGAATAAAACCCTGAGTGAGGGTGAAAATGATGCCCCTGACCCAGGGAACCCTGGCCGCCCGCCGGGATCAAAGGGT
Source organism: Ketobacteraceae bacterium (assembly GCA_033722575.1). Taxonomy (GTDB): domain Bacteria; phylum Pseudomonadota; class Gammaproteobacteria; order Pseudomonadales; family Ketobacteraceae. The sequence goes on from JAWVYU010000388.1 coordinate 4,505, forward strand.
AAAGGTCAAACAATCACCAAAGGGTGGAAACGTG
>JAWVYU010000389.1:0-4522 GCA_033722575.1 Ketobacteraceae bacterium
AGCCAGTAACTCATTGCATGTCAGCCCCCATAATGCGGCCTGCACCGGCATTAATGCGCTGATGGAATTTGCCTGAGCGCTTTATAAATCAAACCCGCTTGCCCCGGCCGGTTACACAGCGCCGGGGCAAGTAAAACATGTCTGAATACTTTTATCCTCACCCTCCTCCCGCCCCGCAAAAGGCAGTCCACTTTACAATCAAATTGATAAAAGGCAATATGCCATTTGATATGCTGTTTCCGCAGCAGGAAAAAACAAACACAATAAAACAAAATGAAGGGATTCTGCCATGCACCATTCTGCCCGGCTTTTTTTGCGTACGCTGTTGGTTTCACTTTTCCTTTTTGGTCTGGCCGGATGCGGTGGCAACGATGCCCCGGATCAGGACCTGTTTCCGTCCATGGTGGAAATGACCGCTTCGGACGGCTGGTATGAAGATGCCTTCGCGCGCCTGTACAAGTCCCCCATACCCGACGCCACCACCTTCACCCACCCCTGGCTGGTATTAAAAAAACCCAACTCCTGGACGTTGATTGTGGTGGAAGTGCGGGAAAACAAGGGAGCTCCCGCCGACCCCTGTGATCCAATGGATCCCGATGACCTGACCGTGGGCTATGCGCAAAGCTGCGGCCACGTTTACATGGAGACCCGCACCGCCGAATATGCCGATAGGTCCTATTATTACAGCAGAAAAAACTGGGCCATGGCCGAACTGCGCGGCCCCGAGGCCGAGCCGGTGGTTAGCTTTGCGCTCGAGGAATGGGGTAATTACAAATGCCGGCACACTTACAACTATCTTGGCATTAACAGCAACACCTATATACGCTCGATCCTGGAGTCCACCGGCTGGAATGCCTTTATGGGCTCGTCTTCCTGGGGGCAACAGTTCTGGAAGCGGTGCACCGACATACCGGAACAAACACCATTGATGCTGGCCGCAAGCCAGCCGGAATAAAGGCTGGCCAGCGTCGGCCCTGGTCTTGGCATCGCGGATATATAACGTATTATGGGAGTTTTAGGCGGAATGCGTTATGTGTCTGATTGTTTTTGCTATCGACGTTCACCCGGAGTGGCCATTGGTGGTGGCCGCCAACCGGGATGAGTACTTCCAGCGCCCCGCCTTAGCATTGCATGCCTGGGAAAACAGCCCTGTGATTGCCGGCAAAGATCTGACCGGTGGCGGTACCTGGATGGGCATTACCCGCAATGGTCGCTTTGCAGCGCTTACCAACTACCGTGACCCGGCAGAATCCGTTAGCGATCCGCTAAGCCGGGGCATGCTGGTCAGGCGGTTTCTGGAATCCGATCAACCTGCCCCTGATTACCTGGAGGCGATAGCCAGCCAGGGACACCGTTATCCCGGATTCAATCTCTTAACCGGTAGCAGAGACGATATCTGGTATTTTTCCAATCGGGATAAATCCGGATACCGAAAACTGAAGCCTGGTATTCACGGGCTGAGCAACCATTTGCTGAATACGCCCTGGCCCAAGGTTGTTGGTGCAAAACGGGATCTGGATAATCTGCTGGTCTCTCAGGAAAACCTGAATTCCGGCCACAACATTAACCGGCTTCTGGACTTGATGAATAACCGTGAACCGGCGCCCGATGCCCAACTGCCGGATACCGGCGTCGGCAAGCAGGCTGAAAAGGTTTTATCCTCCCGCTTTATTCAGGCTCCCGTTATGAACTATGGTACCCGGTGCACGACTGCCTTGTTAATGGACAAAAACGAACATCAACTGATGATCGAAAGAACCTGGAGCAGCCAGGGAGAAGTGGAAGATGAAGTGACCTTGTATTTTTGATCAGACTGATGTTACAGAACACAGCGGGTGGCCTGCCTCTCAGGCAATTGGTGCAAAATGGTCTTTAAAAGCTCAGTCAATTTGAATGGCTTCGCGACAATGTCGTTCATGCCGGCATCAAATACTCGTTCACGGTCCTGATCCGTGACATTAGCGGTTACCGCTATAATCGGGATATTACTATAAGATTGATGACTGTTTCGGATCTGGCGGCTGGCCTCATAACCATCCATCACGGGCATTTGACAATCCATCAGCACAAAGTCCGCCGTGTGATCGGCCAAAAAATCAAGTGCCTCACGACCATTATTGGCCTTGTTGACAATACATCCTGCTGACCGCATCAGTTTTTCCAGAATTGCCTGATTAACCGGGTTATCCTCCACAATCAAAACCCGCAACCCTTCAAGAAGCGCAGATAATTCGGATGCTTTCAACTCGCCATTCTTCCGTTGATAGCCAGCCTCAGACGAGCCGGAAGGCGATTCTTCGATGTCCATGCCAACCAGCAACGTAAACTCCGTGCCTTTTCCAGGCTCGCTTTTTACACTGAGACTCGCGCTAAGCGATTCAGATAAACGTTTGGCAACACTTAACCCGATACCCAATCCGCCTTTAGTCCTGCTGGACTTGTTGTCCAACTGGGTAAATGGCGCGAATATTCTGTCAATATCTTCCTTTGCTATTCCGATACCGGTATCTTTTACGGTGATCGATAGCTGGTTTTCTCCTGTCTGTTCTGTCACACATTCAATAACCCCCTGGTCGCAGAATTTCACCGCATTATCCAGCAAAACAGAGAGTATTCTTGTTAGCTTGTCTTTATCACCTGTCGCATATTTTCTTGCCGTACTTTTAAAATCCGCTTTGAAAGCCAGCTCAGGAGAACGAAAACTGTCGGCATACTGATTGAAAACACCGTACAACGCATCATTGATGTGGAAGCGCGAGCGGGCCACCCTGGAAATACCGGATTGCAGCTGGATAAACTCCATAATCTTTTCCACGAGCGACAACATGGTTCTGGCGGAGCGATCTGTTAACTCCAGGTTATGGGCTTGCTGTCCTGTTAATTTTCCGGATTTCAGCAGCTCAATACCGCCAATCACACCGTTCATGGGGGTGCGCAACTCATGGCTCATTGTTGCCAGAAATGCGTCTTTCAGTTTATGGCTTTCTTCCTGCGCCTCAATTATTCGCTGATTGTTCTTCCTCTCCTTCTCACTTGCATCCAATTCAAGTTTTAACAACCTTTCTCGGCCGACTTGCGTTTCTTTCTCCAGCAAATTAATTCTGTTGCCCAGGGCAATAGAGAACAAAAACATCTCCATTGCCGTACCGGCTTTCAGAAAAAGCGGCGTTAATTCATAATAGCCGTGCAGATTCATCGATCCCGCCGCAACTGAGCCACACCCCAGCAGAAAAGCCCAGATTCCCAGAATAAAAAAGGCCGCCTGTTTAAAGCCGGTTAACGCCCGGTACAAACCAACAATGAAAATAGAAAATGCCAACACCAGTATGCTGGGTGCATTTATTGCGGCAGCCAGCTTTATCGGTATAAAAATGAAGGCAACAGCGCCAATAGCCAGGCACAACCGCATACCGGAAAGCAGAAGGTGCAAACGCGGCAAATCCCGCTTCGTTTGCAGGAACACCATACTGAAATTTAAAACAAAGAACCCCATCAACCACGAAAAAACATAGATGGACCGGCTTTCCCAATCGGGGCTGCCTGGCCAAAGGCGCACCAATAACCCGTCTAACGAAGCGATGAATAAACAGGAGAAAAATATATAAAGGTCGTAATGGAAATAGACAGTGTTTCTGGTGGTCAGCCCCAAAAATATATTGTAGCAAAACAGCCCCAGCGCCAATCCATAGAACCCCCAGGTAAATGCACCACTATTGTGTTCATTCTCAAGCAACGCAAGGGCCGAAGCGTAGTATACCGGTACCGATACACTACTCTCCGACTTAACCCTGAAATACACTTGATGTACGCTGTTGGCCTGGACTACAACCGGAAATAAATGATAGTTCGTTTGGGCCGGTCGCTCCGAGAAGGGTATCCGGTCACCGCCATGCATTTCTTTGACCTGTCCATCTGGCCCGATGACAAATACGTCCACATAGTCTAAAGGTGAGTAGCGAACTTCCAGGTAGGTTCTACGTCTTTCCTCTGCCCGCGAGATGACAGTGAAGTGGAACCAGTACGCACTGCTGGTATAGCCGTACTGCAGATTTTTCCCGGTTGTGGGCCGGCAACGCCCTTTGTCGCACAGCGCGACGACATCCTGAACAGACTTGTTACCCTCAACATCTTCAAATACCTGCAAACGACCGGAAATATCGACTCGAAATTCGTTTTCCGGCAACACAAATTCCCCAGCCTCAGCGAACGAAGGCTGCCCGAAAAAACCCACCGCAGTTATCAGAATAAGAATCCGGCTTAACATGACACGAGCTTCACAAACAATGAAACGTCTTTGGTAATCTGGAAATGCTCAAAACGCCCGTTTTAATCAGCGACTTAACGGGTTAAGACTAGGTTGTAACGCACCCACCTTCAAGCTGGCGCACTGGAACGAGCCTCAGAATCCACCAGAAACTAACCGGGTTAGGTCTCGGGATGGGGGGGAGCAGCTGTCTTTGACTGAAGTTCGCGGTATTCTGCCCGAGAGATAATGCTGATCACATCAGCGGTTCAGGTGTCG
>JAWVYU010000390.1:0-4502 GCA_033722575.1 Ketobacteraceae bacterium
ATGCCCAATAACCTGTTCAGCAACCCGCAGTTCATGGAACAGCACGGGTTGTTCCTGGTGCGGCATACGGGCAATGACAAGGATTTTCTCACCACCCGGGCGTCCTACTGTTTTAATCTGACCGGTCCAAGCGTTAACGTGCAGACTGCCTGCTCCTCATCGCTGGTGGCCATGCACGGGGCTATACAGAGCCTGATGAGTCATGAATGCGATATGGCTCTGGCGGGTGGCGTTACCATTGAATTGCCCCACCGCCGAGGTTACCTGTTTCAGGAAGGGGAGATCCTGTCTCCCGATGGTCATTGCCGGGCGTTTGATGCGGCCTCCAAAGGCACGGTGTTTGGCAGCGGCGTTGGCGTGATTGCCATGAAGCGCCTGGAAGATGCGCTGGATGACGGTGACACCATTCATGCTGTGATCAAGGCTTCAGCCGTTAACAACGACGGCTCGGGCAAGGTGAGTTACATGGCCCCCAGTGTGGACGGCCAGGCCGCTGCAGTTCATGAGGCGCTCACAGTGGCAGATATTAATCCGGAAACCATCGGCTACGTGGAATGTCATGGCACCGGCACCCCCATCGGTGATCCCATCGAAATCACCGCACTGACCATGGCCTATCGCCAGGAAACCGGCAAAAAACAGTTTTGCCGGGTGGGCTCGGTGAAATCCAATATCGGGCATTTGGATACGGCCGCCGGCGTGGCCGCCATGATCAAGGTGGTTCAGTCTCTGAAGCATCGGCAGATACCGCCCAGTATCAATTTTTCTGCGCCCAACCCTGCCATTGACTGGGATAGCTCACCGTTTTCCGTGAATGCCGAATTGCGGGACTGGGAGTCGGATCAGGGGCCCCGCCGAGCCGGTGTCAGTTCCCTGGGCGTGGGCGGTACCAATGCGCATATTATTGTGGAAGAGGCCCCCGAGGCGGACCCCGGCGGAGAACCCCGCCCCAACCTGTTGTTTGTACTGTCTGCCCGCAGCAAGGCAGCGCTGGATGCCCAGGTGTCACGTCTGACGGAAACCCTGCAGGCCAGATCCGCTGTCAGCCATGATGAGCTGGCGGACATCGCCTATACCCTCCAGGTGGGAAGAAAAGCTTTTGAGCAGCGTCTCAGCTTCAGCGCCGGTTCCGTGCAGGAGGCGATCGACATACTCTCTGTACCGGGCAATGAGCGGGTAGCCCGGCTTCCGGCTCCGGAAAAACAGCGCAAGGTGGCCTTTATGATGGCTGGCGGCGGGGCTCAGTACCCTAACATGGGGCTGGATCTCTACAATGAGGAGCCGGTGTATCGCGAGGCGGTGGACGAATGCCTGTCGCTGATCAGCGAATACATCGATTTCGACCTGCGAGAGGTGATGTTTCCGCCAGCAGGCAGCGAGGACGCAGCGGCAGAGGAATTGCAGCAGCCTTCGCGCTCCGTGACCTCGCTGTTCATTACCCAGTATGCACAGGCGCGGTTGTGGCAGTCATGGGGGATAGAACCTGCGGCCATGATCGGTCACAGTCTGGGGGAAAACACGGCGGCCTGTCTGGCGGGGGTGTTTTCTCTCAAGGATGCACTGGGGCTGGTGGCGCTGCGTGGCAGGCTGTTCGAGAAAGTACCGGCAGGCGGCATGCTCAGTGTTCAGCTGCCGGAAAGCGACCTGCGGCCCAGGCTGGGTGATCACCTGGATGTTGCTGCGGTAAATGCCGGTGAGCTGACGGTATTGTCAGGGCCGGTTGCCGCTCTTGATGCGCTGCAACAGACACTGGAGAAACAGGACGTGGAATGCCAGCGGGTGCGCATCCATATTGCCGCCCACTCCCGCATGCTGGAGCCGGTGCTGGAGGAATTCCGGTCCTACCTGCAGTCCATCAGATTGCAGCAGCCTGAGGTTCGCATTCTTTCCAACCTTACCGGTGACTGGCTGTGCCCGGTCAAAGCGAGCACAGCGGATTACTGGGTGGATCACCTGCGTAATACGGTGCGATTCGGCGAGGGTGTGGACCGCCTGCTGAAGGACAACCAATTCATTCTGCTGGAAGTGGGCCCCGGCCGCACCCTGAGCAGTCTGGCACGCATGGGTTCCGGATATTCGCCAAAGCACCTGGTGGTGCAGTCCATGCGGTCCCATAGCGATGAACGCAATGATCAGGCATTTATGCTCGATGCCCTTGGCAGGCTGTGGTGTGGCAATGCCAGCCTGGACTGGAAAACCTTTTACGGTGATGAGTTCCGTCACCGGGTGCCGCTGCCCACCTATCCCTTTGAACACAAGAAATACTGGATGGATCCCGGTGATGCTGCCGGCGGCGCCAGCTACGGCGTGCGCCGGGAAGACCTTCATGAATGGGCCTACCAGCCTGTGTGGGAACCGGCGGCTACCTGTGCGGTAACACCCGCCGAAGGTACGGTGTTTGTAGTGATCGGTGATGACGGGCTGCTGGATCAGTTGGAGTCACCGCTTGCGGACTCACATTCACGTGTTATCAGGGTCAGGCCCTCTGAGGGATACCGTAAAGATGAGCCGGCCGGACAGTGGCACCTGAATCTGACAGTGGATGATCACTGGTCTGCCTTGTTTGCCGACACCGGATTGCTCTCGGGCCCTGCCCACCTGGTTTTCGGGGCATCCCTTGCCATAGAAAGCAGTCTGGATTCTGCCACTACCCATGGCCTGCTGCCGTTGCTGGCACTGGGCAAGGCACTGGCGGGTGAGGAGCTGAAAAAACCGTGCCAGTTAACTCTGCTCACCCGTGGAGCGCTGGCCTGTTGCGGGGATACAGTCACCGAGCCCTTGGCGGCCATGCTATCCGGCCCGGCGGCCGTGATGCCCAGCGAGATCAGTGGCCTGGTAACCCGACTGGTTGACCTGGATACCCGGACTTCTGCGGAGCACCTGCTGGCTGAACTTGATACCCGCCGGCACAGTGGCGCTGTTATTGCCCAGCATGGCAAGCGCTTTTATCAGCGTCATTTGCGGCCCTACCAGGCGCCACAACCCCATGGCAACGCTCTGCTGGAATCCGGTGACACGGTGCTGATAAGCGGTGGCCTTGGGGGGCTGGGGCTGGAAATGGCAGATGCCCTTTCCGATGTTCCCGGTATCCGCCTGGTGCTGGTTAACCGGCGTGCCTTTCCCGGAGAGGAGCACTGGCAGAAGCTGGCCAGCGAGGCCGGAGCGGTGGGCCATAAAGCCCGGGCTTTGCTGGCATTGCAGCAAAAAGGCTGCGAGGTTCTGGTGGCTGCCGCTGACATTGCGGATGAAGCCGGGCTGGCATCCCTTAAAGGGGAAATTATTGCCCGCTTTGGCCGGCTGGATGCACTGGTGCACACTGCCGGGGTTATTGATGACAGCCTGATGGCCATGAAAGAACCGGACGCCATGGCCCGGGTGCTGGCGCCCAAAGTAAGCGGCACCCGGAACCTGCTGCGTGTATTCGCCGACCAGTCATTGAAACGGGTGGTCCTGTTTTCCTCCTCCTCAAGCTACAGTGGGCTGGCGGGGCAGTTCGACTATGCGGCCGCCAACGCTTATCTGGATGCCGTGGCTCAGGACAGTTATGCCGCCGGCCAGGACCATGTGGTGGCGATTAACTGGCCGGCCTGGAAGGAGTCGGGCATGGCCGCGCGCATGGCCACCCAGCAGCTGGATACCATGGGTGGCCAACCTGCCGCTCATCCCTGGATGGGCACCGTTATTGAAGGCGACGAGAATACCACCGCCTTTATTCGCACCTTCAGCGTGGCCAACGATTGGGTGTTGGGGGAACACAGAATCCGGGATGCCGGTTGCCTCTTGCCGGGTACCAGTTATCTGGAGCTGGGCCGGGCAGCGTTTAACGAGAAGAATGGCGAGGGTCCCGTTACCCTTACCAATGTGGTTTTCCTCACTCCCTGCTTTGTGGGGGATGATGAGGAAATCACCGTTCGTACCCAGCTGGTGCAGGCCGGTGGCAGTGGTAATGATGCTGCCGAATTTTCGGTGGCCAGCTACCGACAGGGCGACTGGGTGGAGCATGCCAGAGGCAATGTTTCCCGGGGCACCGGGGCGGATGAAACCATCGACCCGGCTCCCTGGCGCAAAGCCTGCCCGGTGGAAAAACCGGTACCGGCGGGTGGCACGGATCAGTTCAACCTGATATTCGGGGAGCGCTGGCACTGCACCCGGCATATTGCCATTGGCGACCGGCAGGCCCTGCTGGATCTGGCCATCAAACCGGATTACGAAAAGGACCTTGAGTGGGCCCACCTGCACCCGGCGTTGCTGGATATCGCCACCGCCGGCGCCCAGCGTATTGTGCCGCATTACGATGCGGGCAAGGATTTTCTGGTGCCGCTCGGTTACTCTGAACTGGCCGTTTACGCGCCCCTTCAGCCGCAGCTTTTGAGTCATATTCGCTTGCATGATGCCGGTGATGATACCGTCACCTTTCATGTTACCGTTACCGACACCCGCGGTAAGGTGCTGGTGAAAGTGAATGACTTTACCATGAAGCGCGTGCCCCTGGATTTCAGCAG
>JAWVYU010000391.1:0-4499 GCA_033722575.1 Ketobacteraceae bacterium
CCGGCTGGCCAGGTGAAAACCTCTGCCCGGGTGGGTACATAGCATTCCACTTTGTCAGCATTGGCGTAATCCGGAGAATAGGTTTTGAGAACATCATGGTGAATACCGAACCGGTTCATCGGGCTGAACAGTCCGTTGGATGTCAGGCTCATGGTGTCTTCCTCTGTTGCTATGGCCCCCAGCCTAGACAAGCATGGTTCGATGTACCTTGATCAGCATCAATAGAAAGGAGTAGGCTAGATTCTGAATGCAACAAGGGACAGGGGATCATTCATTGACTGAGTCCACTCATCTCGATTCCACGGCTAACACCAGCAAAGTGGTGACATTGTCGCCAATTCGCGTGCACCTTGGCCTGAAAACGGGTGTGAATGAGACAACACCCGGATACGACGCCTTTCTGGGCAAGCTGAGACAATTTGAGGGAGTCGCAGCAGTACCAGCCCTTGAACGTCAGAAAACACGCTACGAGTCCATCGAAACCGACGTTTACGATATCCGCCTGATGATCTGGCATTTCAAGGATCAGGATACAGCCACTGTGGCGCATTTTCATATATTTCCCAACTCTGTGGCGGTTGTGGAGGTCAGGCTTCCTCCAATGGATAACCGCCTGGAGGCAGGTGGGCTTGAAAAAGAATCCCAGGCCCTTTCCAAAGGGATTATCCGCAGAGCCTATGGCAAACTTTACGAGTTGTTTTGCCGCATGTCTGAGGAGCTTGATCCACGCATTATTCGGCCCATCAGCGACCTGGATGTCAGGCCCTATGACCCGGAAAGGGGGCCTGCCATTCTCTGGGTAGCCAGAACCCTGATTCTGCGTCCGCTGTACTTGAAGGATTCAGCGGTGAAGCGGCTGGTAAAAGCGTGGCTTGCCGACACTGAGAAGCCAGGCGATGCTGCAGAAATCATTGATCGTGCCAGGGATTACTCCATGACCTGGCTCAATTATGTGCTGGTGGAGCGGGAGCCCGGCTGTCAGCAGTTCCGTATTGATACCATGATCATTGCCCAGTATTACTACGCGGCACAGGACCTGTGCAACGAGCAGCTCAAACAGGCCATATCCAATGCCTACCTGAAAGACCGGCTCATGGATGTGGAACAAAACCTGGCCAAGAGCCGTGTTGCAGCGCGGCTACTCGAGATTGCATTCCACGAGCACTTGAAGCACCTGACGCGCCCCAAACGCAAGGCGCTGGAGGATATTCTCAAGAGCTGGGATTTTGAGGACATGGTAAAGAACAACCAGCGCATGGTGGAAGTCTGCAGCGCCAAGTTGCAGGAAGCGAATCATCAGAAACGGGAACGCAGTTCACTGCTCACGGATCTGCTGCTGGTATCACTGAGCTTTTTTGCCGTATTTGAACTGTCGCTGTTCTTGACTCAGTTCAGCCGTGAAATGATGTCCAGGCCCGCCCTGGACTACCAGGACGAGACCAGCTCCTTTTTCCTCAGCAAGATTGCCTATATTGATGCGGATATCATGATTCTGCTGGGCATAGTGATGACGGTGGCACTGGTGCTGGTTTATCGCTATATCAAAACCCGTTAATGAGGAGGCAGCTGCATGAAACAGATTCGGATCTTGCTTGCATTGCTGCTGGCCACAGTATTATTGGCGGTTTCAGCCCGAGCTGAAGCCGGTTTCACAGAGCGCGAGCCGGTCGCTATCTACACCAGTGAATGGTTGCCCTACATTAATGGCAGAGGAGCCCCTTTGAGCAATGACGCCGTGCTGGTCAGTCTGGTGGCTCTGGAGGCAGGCTATGACCTTGAGTGGCGTTATTTCCCGTTCAATGCCGCTTATGATCTGGTGAAAAGAAATAAGGCAATGCTTGCCTTTCCCTATTTCAAGACAGAAGAGCGCGCCAGCGAAGTGCTTTTTTCCAGGCCGATCCTTGAGGTGGTAAGCCAGCTTTATTTTAACCGCCAGTATCATAAGGCAGAGGAATTCGGGAAGGATCTGAGACGTTACCGGATAGGTAAAGTCGCAGGCTACAGTTACGGCGACCGCCTCGATAAATTATTGTCTGCTGCCGTGGCTTTCCCCTCGGAACGGGATGCCATTGCCGGCTTGCTGAATAATCAGATCGATATACTGCCGATCACAGAGGAGGTGGCGGATGCAACACTGGAGCGCTATTTTCCCAACCGCAGGCAATTGATTCAGGAGATACCATTAGCTGAACCTTATAAAGCTTCTCCCCTTTTTCTGATTGCTCCGAAAAGTGCGGAGGGTGAAAAGCTGATAAATGCATTTAATCAGGCAATTTCCGATCTGACGGACCGGGGTGTGATTTCCATAACCTCACGGGAATTAAAACGTTATCGCCAACCTGACTTTGCCGAACTGATCACAGCTGAAGGCTATCCGGTAATTCTGGGGCAGACAAAAAAAGATGAGGAGACAACCCGTTATTTCACCCTGCCCAACGGTACACAGGTGCTGGTACTGCAATGGAGCCAAAGGATCCAGGAAGCCTCTCACACGGACCGCCTTTACATGAACATGGTAGACCTAAGCCGCGTGCTTATACTGAATGGTCCCCATGTTGGCAGAGAACTGTACGTTAAAAACATGCACATTCACCTGCGTTGACGCGCCCTTACTCCATTAATCCAGGCAGGAACAGGGCTATTTGCGGGAACAGGATCAGCAGCACCGACGACATCAGCAAAATAAAGATAAAGGGCGGTGTGCCCTTGATGATTTCCCAGTAGGGCCTGCGGAAGATCGCTACCGCCGTAAAAATGTCGCAGCCAAAAGGCGGGGTGGCTGAGCCAATAGCGGCTTGAAGTGTTACCAGCGTGCCCACCAGTACGGGATCTATTCCGGCTGCTTCCACCGCCGGCTTGAAAATCGGTGTCAGAATAAGAATCACCACAATGGGGTCCACAAACATGCAGCCCACAAAAAATGAAACGGATATCAGAGCCAGAATAAAATAGGGGCTGTCTGCTGCGCTGCTGATCACATCACCAAGCAACAGATCCGGAATCTGGGCAAATGATATCACCCAGGAAAAAGCAGCACCGGCTCCCACCAGAATAAAGACAACAGCGGTAATCAGGCCGGTAGACAGAGCAATTTTGGGAAGGTCAGCAACTTTCACCTGTTTGTAAATCAGCATTTCCAGAATCAGCGCATAAAGCACTGACATGGAAGCGGCTTCGGTAGGGCTGAAAATACCACTGTAGATACCGCCTATAATGATCACCGGAAAGCCGCTGGCCAGGGCCGCACGCCTGATGGCGCGCCGGCGGGAACGCCAGTCAGCTTTCGGAAGCACCGGAATTTTTTTCCTTATCGATAACCCGTAGCAATACAGCGAAAACAGAATCAGGATCATGATGCCGGGACCTATACCGGCAATAAAAAGCTTGCCCACCGAGGTCCCGGACACCACTCCATAGATGATCATGCCGATGGAGGGGGGAATGAGCAGGGCAATATCGCTTGCATTGATAATCAGCGCAATGGAAAACTTGTCACTGTAACCGGCATTCAGCAGCCGTGGTCGCAGTGGTTTACCCATGGCCACCACAGTGGCCTGGGTGGAACCGGAGACGGCGCCGAACAGGGTACAGGACAGCGCCGTGGTCATGGGGAGACCGCCCCGTAAATGGCCGACAAATTTCTCTACCAGGTCCAGCAGCCTGTCTGCGGTGTGGCCCCTGATCATGATATCCGCAGCCAGAATAAACATGGGTACTGCCACCAGCACGCTCTGGGACACACCACCAATCATTTGCTGGATAATAATATCACCATCCAGAAACGGAAACTGGGTTACGATCATGATCACTGCGCCCACCAGCAGGGGCACCAGCATTGGATAGCCCATCAACAGCAGCACAATCATGATAACAGCAGTTACTAACGCCATGGTGGGCGTTGACAGTTCAGTCAGCCATTCCATGGGCTTTCTCCGCATCCCGGGCATCTTCCGGTAATTCGTATTCATCGCGGTGATGCCACGACAGGTAGTTATCACGGTTCAGCAGGTTTTTAACACCCGCCAGAAAAAACTGCATGGCACCGACAAACAATCCCAGAGGAACAACGCTGTAGGCAAGGTAAAGGGGCAATTGAAGGGACGGCATGATTCTGCCCGAATCAGCAAGATTAGCCACATAACCAATGGAATAAACACCGAGCAATGCCATTAGTGCGCAGGTGGTAAAACTGGTGATAACCAGCAGCACCTTTCGGCCCCTGTGAGGCAGCATATCGTGAATGGCAGAAACCCGGATATGCCGGCCTTCCCGAACGCCGTGGCCCACGCCAATAAAGGTTACCACCACCAGTAATAACTGCGCCAGCTCATTGGCAAAGGTCAGGCTGGATCCAAGGTTTCGGGCAATCACATTGATAATCGACACGCTTGCCATAAGCAGAATGGAGATAATCAACAGGCTTTTTTCAAGCCAGTTCAGCACGCTGTCAATACGCTGAAAGAAACGTCGCACGCCGGCGAGCTTTGCCATGAAAAGAA
>JAWVYU010000392.1:0-4461 GCA_033722575.1 Ketobacteraceae bacterium
GGGCGGTTTTCAGAAAGTCCCGCGGGTCGAACAGGGCCAGGTCGGCGCGGTCGCCATGATGACGCATGTTCATCAACTGAATACGCTTGAAGGGCGCATAGGCTGCCCCGCAAATCCAGGACAGAATTTCCCCCACCCGCTCGGTCAGCTCGCGGGATCGGAAAATGCTGCGATGGGCAACGTCGTGGATCAGGTAGCCGGCAATCACCAGGCTGTGCGCGGTGAGCAATACGCCAGGCAGCCAGGTCAGCGCGCTCCCTGTGGCCATCAGCAGAATGCCGGCTGCCTGTGCCAACGCCACATAGGCGAAGGCCAGGGTATTGGGAACCGCGCCATCGGCGTGGCGCCAGATGCCGATTTTTTTGGGTGTCTTTGGTTCTGGCAAGTCTGTCTGTGCAGCGGGTTCAGCCATGGTTACTCATCCTCGTGGCCCATCAGGTTCGGGGTCGGGCTCATACCTTGTGTTGTTCATCGATACAGTAGCACATTTACTATTAAATTTAACAGTAAAATAGTTAGTAATATTATGGTGTTTCAGGCTAAACTGTTGCACCAAAACAGGGCCGCTATAAGGTAAACCGTGTGACATCCAGCAGACGCCAATCAAAACTCCAGCCCGGTCGCCCCTCCAGGCGCCATCAACAGCGACTCGGCTTTGTCCATGCACTTAACCGGATGGACAGTGCCTGGATGGATTTTCTGAAAGATGCCGATTTTGCGGATATTAATTATTCAGATCTGTTTACGGGCCTGTGGCTGGCTGGTCGCCCGGTGCGTAAACAGGAAGCCGTGGAGTTTATGCATCATCTGGGCCCGCAAACCGCCAAGAAGTATCTCGACAAGGCCATTGCCAAGGGCAGGGTGGTGGAGGTGGTCGATCCTGATGACCGGAGGGCCCGGTTGATAGAGCTGTCCAGTGGATTGAAAGAAGACCTGGAAGGGTTTTTTGACCATGCCATTACCCTGTTCCGGGAAGCACTGAAATAACGCTGGCACGCAGTTACCAAAAAACATCACCTTTTTACACAACTATCACATTTCTGGAAGGCTTATACGGGAAGATGAGGACAGCATAATAATCAAACATCAGGGGGAAACAAATGGACAAGTTACGTCGCGCATTTCTGCGCAAATCTTTGAAAACCGCCGGCCTTGCGGCTATGGCGCCCGCCATGGCCCAGCTTTCCTCGGCGGCCCACGGGGCGAGCCGCTCGCTGGTGGGGCTGGGGCCTTTGCAGGCACCCGATGCCCTGGGCATTCGCCTGCCCGCGGGTTTCAGCTCCCGTAAAATCGCCCAGGCCTTCTACCGCGTGCCGAACACCCGCAGGGCCTGGCATATCTTTCCGGATGGCGGGGCCTGTTTTGCAACAGCGGATGCCGGCTGGATCTATGTTTCCAACAGTGAATTCCCCGTGGCGGGCGGTGTGCAGGCGGTCCGTTTCAATGCGCTGGGGGATATCGTTGACGCGTACAACATTCTGTCCGGCACCACCCTGAACTGTGCCGGTGGGGCTACTCCCTGGAACACCTGGTTGTCCTGCGAAGAGCACGACTTCGGATTCGTGTGGGAGTGCGATCCGTTTGGTGAACAGAAAGCGGTGAAACGTCCCCTGATGGGTATGTTTCGCCACGAGGCGGTGGCGGTGGATCCGCTACAGCAACAGCTGTATCTTACCGAGGACACGGTGGACGGCTGTTTTTACCGGTTCACTCCCAGTCAGTATCCGGATCTGGCCGATGGCGTGCTGGAAGTGGCGGTGATTGCCGGTTTTTCTGCAGCAACCACCATTGATCCGGCCAGCCAGGTCAGTGTGGAGTGGCAGGAAGTGCCGGCCCCCCATCCGGAATTCCAGACCGGACCGGGATCCGCGACGCTCAACACCGTGCCTACCCGATATCAGGTGGATGAGGCCACCCATTTCAATGGCGGCGAGGGCATCTGGTATCACGCTGGCCGGTTGTTCTTTACCACCAAGGGCGATAACCGTGTCTGGGAGCTGGACCTTGCCACGCAGCAACTGTCGGTGCTTTACGATATTGAAACGGCGCCAGAGCCGATTCTGTCCGGCGTTGATAATGTGACGGTGGCCCCGTCGGGCGAAGTGATCGTGGCTGAGGACGGCGGCGACATGCAGTTGGTGGCCATTAACGAATTCGGTGATGTTGCACCTGTGGTGCAGGTAGTGGATCAGGACCATTCGGAAATCTGCGGGCCCGCATTCAATCCCGAGGGTAACCGGCTTTATTTCAGCTCCCAGCGGGGTCCGGGAAAACGCTTTCCTGTCAATCTGGGTATTACCTACGAAATTCTCGGGCCGTTCTGAATCTGCCCGGGATTAGAACAAAGGCGCCTCAGCGTTCCGGGGTATCCATGGCACGCTGACGCGCCTTCCGTGAAATCCAGAAAACCGCCGCCAGCCCCGCCAGTGCAATTGCAAACACTAGCGGGTTGTTCTCCTGAACGGCGCCGGTGATAGCAATCAAAGGAATGCTGTACAGCATCTGGATGATCCATGCCACACCCAGGTAGTAGCGCAGCCGGAGGTGGCTCAGGGCCAGCAGGTAGTTTTTGACCGCATAGGGAATGACCGGAATCACAACGAACGAAATGGCAAATTTCAGCTGATGATGTTCCGGTACGTCGCTGATGTGATAGCCACGGCGGGCCAGCCACCGATGCAGCGGTTCCTTCAGGAATGACTGCCCCAGCCAGTAAGCGATGATCAGGTGTATGGCCATCGCCAGGCCAATGGCGACGGTGCCACCCAGGACACCGAACTTCATGCCGGCCAGCAGACAGAAAACGGAAATGGGAAACCCCAGCATCGGCAGGGTGGCAAGCAGTCCGAAATACCAGCCGGGGTGGGTTTCAGGTTCCACCAGAAACTGAATGAACTCCGGCACCTGAATATCGCCTTTATCGAGCATGACAAGGTGGTACAGAGTGAAGGCCAGGACAATAGCCAATAATGGCAGCCATAACCACTTTGTCAGGGGTCGTTTGCTGTGTTCCTGCATCAGATTAATTCACTGTTGCTGTCTGCTGATTCAACCAGGGTTTTGGCGGCAGCGCGGCTTTTTTCCGACAGCAGTTCCCATTCTGCTTTCAGTCTGCCGGCCAGTTTGTCGAGAGAGGTGCGTTTTTCGGTATAGAGGGCATCGGGCATGGCGCTGTAAACCAGAGAGCGGTACAGCCGGATCATGCGCTCCGCACAGGCTTCTCTGGAAAACTCATTGGCGGTTTTCAGCGCCATGGTCTGTTTGCTTTTGCGTTCGTTCGCGGACTCATTTAACAGTGACACCAGCGCCCGGGAAAATTCATCGGTGGTGGCCGATGCCGGCAACAGGCGGCCGTTAAAGCCATCCCGCACCACTTCGCGAACCCCGGATGCGTCCAGTGCCACCACGGGGTTGGCTGCAGCCATGGCTTCAGTCACCACCATGCCCTGGGTTTCGGTGTGGGATGCAAACGCAAAAAGATCCATGGCCTGGTACACATCTGCCAGTGTCTGTCCGGTGCAATTACCGGTGGCGATCACCCGGTCGGCTTGCTGGCGCGATTCAAACCAGGCTTCCAGTTCCTGTTTCAGTTCGCCATCGCCAGCCAGCAGGAACCAGGCGTCCGGTTGCTGAGCGAGGGCTTTGCTAACCGCTTCAGCGAGGTAGCGCAGGTTTTTTTCTTCCGCCAGACGACCGAGGTGACCGATGACTTTCGCCGACGGAGGTATTCCGTAGCGGTCCCGGATTGCCTGGCCGTTACCCCGGCGGAAAAAATCCGGGTCAACGCCGGTGGGAATGACCCTGACCGGCGCTTCGCCACCACGCTCCCGGATCAGCTCAGCAATGCTTTCACTGGGGGCCACCACCGCATCACACAGATTGACATAGGCAATGGCCAGGTGAATGGCAAACTGTTGCATCACTTCCGAATCGAGCGGCACGTAATGGGTGTATCGCTCGTACAACGTATGGTGGGTGAATACCAGTGGCTTGCGGTATTTGCGGGCAATACGTAGCGCCGTATCCCCCAGCAGAAACGGGTGATGACTGTGGACAATATCCGGCTCGAATTCATCCAGGGTTTCCGTCAGTTGAAACGGCAGGGGCAGGCGCACCGAGAAATCACTCCCATTAAAATTCTGAATCGCCGGCACGCGCACCACATTATCATCATCTCCGCTGACCACGTCATCATCGGAAAATGTCGGTGCAATAATCAGTACATCATGGCCCTGTTTTTTCAGGTCCTCTGCCAGGGTGTCAACGGACCTGGCTACACCCCCTACATGGGGCAGATAGGTGTTGGTAATCAGGCAAATACGCATCAATCAGTCTTCCTTGCGTTGTAATGGCAGTTCGTCCACTTCTTCATCCAGTTCAACCATGCGGTAGCCCGGCACCTGAACAATAAAGCTGGGAAATCCACAGCGCCATTCGCCGGCAATGGAAAGGGTTTTGGCA
>JAWVYU010000393.1:0-4437 GCA_033722575.1 Ketobacteraceae bacterium
AAAAGCACAATATGTAGTGTTTTAAAGGATGTTAGAGGCTAAAACAAAAGCAACTCTGGGGAATCATGACCACGGCGACAGGGCTACTACGATCCAGCAGCCGCGACTCATGAACAGGGTTAAGACCAACGGGACCACTCGCTGTAAGCCAGCTGTACCGGCTTAACAATAATAACCCGCCACCAAGGCGGGAATCCGCGCTGTACTGAGCCCCCGGCGCCGCGAACGACGGGGGTTTTTTCTTCAGACACCACTGAAATGGTATTTTTTACGTTTTCCATCCCACATTCCACCATGACGACCCTGCCCTAATATGCTGTAATAAAGCACGTTCAGGGAGCAGCAAAGGACATATCAGGAAACGATGGAAGATGCGACCTTAGTACAACCGGCCAGCAGCCACCTGGTGTTGCGCTCCATGAGCGACAACGGAGAATTCCCGCTTGAGGGGGAAATGCTGGTGGGCCGTGAAATAGAATGTGATATCTCACTCTACTCCGGCCATATTTCCCGTTACCACTCAAAAATCAGTGTATCTCCCAACGGCATTTTCATTGAAGACCTCAAGTCTACCAACGGAACCTATGTGAACGGCAAACGGATCACCGGAAGAACCCGTATCGGTATGGGGGACGAAATTGCCTTTCATGAAATCCGCTTTCGTATTGTCTCCGATGAATCCGGCGATGCCGAGGCAACCCTGCTGGGCGATGCGATCCCACCTGGCCCGCGGCCGGAGCCGGAAAGCACCAATCCTCATGTACGTCATCCTGCTCCCACCGTGTCTCCGGAGAAGCGGCAACTGAAACCAGAGCCCGTGCCAGCCAGCGCAAAACCTGCGCCGGTGGAAGACGAACCGGGAGAAAGCACCCAGTTACTGAGCGCCACGCACCTTCACCGCCTGGTGGACCGCAGTCAGCATGCCCAGAAAGACATTAATGTGGGATCAGGGGCCCGGCTGATCATGCTGACCGCTCCGTTGCGGGGCAAGGTGTTCAGTCTTGATGATGCGCCCATGGGCAAGGTATGGCAGGTGGGCCGCGACAACACGTCGGACATCTGTATCAATGACAAAACCCTCTCTGCCCATCATGCCAAGATCAGCAAGGTTCCTAACGGGTATCTGCTGACCGCTCTCGAGGCCAAAAACGGTGTGATTGTCAACGGACGCTCCCAGGACCGCGTGTTTCTGAACCATGACGACAAGATTCAGATGGGGCGTATCGAACTGACCTTCCGGGATGACAAGGCAGGCAACCTGGTAAGGGACGATGAAGATGAGTTAATTAACCAGCAGCTGAAGAAAACCCGCCTGATGGTAATGGGAGCACTGCTGACACTGACCGTGCTGGTGACAGCAGTGATCCTTAATCTGCTTCAGTAGACCGCCGTAAAGAAAAAGCGGATAACACCGGCATCGAATTCCAGGAATGGCTCGCTGCCGGCGGCAAAATCACCGTCAATACTTTTTGGCGCATCACGGAAATCATCGTACACCAGGTCAATATAATCGTAGTAAAACGAGACGGATGCTTTGTCTATAAAACGCCATCCGCCCGGCAGAAACACCCATTTCGCACCTACGCCATAGGTGGCGGTGCTATAGGTGGACAACTCCTTGTCTCTGCCGTGAAAATCAGGAATATCGGAACCATCCCGGGCATCGATAAAATCATAAAAAAACTCGGCTTTGTCCTGGGTATAATAGCGGTACCGGAATTCCAGTGTAACGGGGTATTCTTCCAGTGGATGGGTATAACCCACTTCAAGGTTTCTTCCCTGAATTTTCCAGGAGTCGGAATAGTAGCGAAACTCCCCATGGAGTGCCGCCCGATAAGGCAGGTAATATTTCAGGCTTATGGAAATGGCATCACTGGTGCGGGTCTCCGGGTATTGTTCCTCGGTCCAGCTTTCCGGCCTGCCGGCAGTCGCGTCGTTGGTCTGATCCAGGATACTGCTTTGCCGGTAGGGATTCTGCAGGTAGCCCTCTTCCGTGATGGTTTCAATGTTCACGCCCATGATCAGCTTTTTGGTGAGAATCTGGGAGACCGAAATGCGGTAATTCTGGCGGTCCAGGTTTTTTTCAAAGGATTCGTCGCCGGTTTTACTGATCACGTCGTCCCCGATACCGAACCCGATGGACAGGGTTGTCAGGTCGCCAAAGAAATCCTGGCTGATACCAAAGAAATAGGTGTCGGCCTCATAATCGTTTTCGGAACTGTTGGTATAGGAAAAGCTGAGTATGCTTTTTTCGTTGAGAAAATCCACCCCCAGGGACTGCTCGGTGCGCTTTTCGGTATAGGGACTGCCATAGGAGCGGACATCGATAGAGGCACTGGTGACATTATCGATATAATAATTGGCGCTCACAGAGACCTTATCCATAAAGTTCTTGCGCACCAGTACCGAGGGACCACTGATTTTGATACCGTCGCCATCGTACTCATGGTACATGATATCTGCCCGTTCCTCCGGCAGGATCTTGGCAACGGCCTGCAACGGCACCAAACTGAACATCAATAACAGTAACAGGCCGTAAAACCCGTTATTCAATTGACTGGCTTGTTCAGACATCCCCACCTTTCCTGATTCTGTTGCTGTTATTCTGGCTTCAGTTACAACCGCAGCCGCCACCGCCACCGCCTTCTGCGCCTCTCGCCCCTTCCCGGGACTGATACACGTGATGCATATAATTGGAGGACACCGGGTCCTTTTCCGTGCTCATAATGGGATCCGCCAGATAGGAGCGCTCATAGGGTTTCACCCAGGGCTTGATGGCGCAGCCACCGGCACTGACCAGTATCAGCAGAGAGAGCAACAGTTTTGGCAATAACATGGCGCTCACCCCCGGCTACTCACGCAGCAGCTTGCGGATATACTGTTCGTAATCAGCCTCATCGCCCGGCTTGTAGCCCCGGTGAACCTCACGGATAACGCCCTTGCGATCCACCATATAGGTGCTTGGCATGGCCTGCACACCGTACTTTTCGATCATCTGGTTTTTACTGTCAAACACCACCGGGAAAGATACGGGCACTTCTTTCAGCATTTTTTTTCCGTTTTCCGGCTCTTCGTCCACATTCACGGCCAATACTACAAAGCCAATCTTTTTGAATTTCTGGTAAAGGTCCTCAATCAATGGCATTTCCGTGCGGCAGGGCTGACACCAGGAGGCCCAGAAATTCACCATTACCACCTGACCACGGAAGTCGCTGAGCTTGACGGTTTTACCGTTACGATCCGGCAGGGTTATCTCAGGGGCTTGCTGACCCACCTTGGCCGCCATTGCACCCTGACTGAAAGCCAGCGTCAGGGCCAGCAATAAAAATGAAAGCGATCCGGATAACAACTTCATGATATGCCTCCTCAATTAAAAGAATATGCTGACACCAGCCCTGATTTCGACGTTGTGGGTGATTTCTTCCTCTGAATCGCCAAAAGCCTCTGATATCCTGCCATCCCGCTTGAAGATGTGATCCCTGACATCAAACCGCAGCGCCAGCCAGTCCAATACTATCAGGCGATAGCCTGCGCCGGCGTTGATGGTGGTCTCTTTCACGTCAAAAACATATTCGGTAATGCCAACACCGCCGATCAGGTAAAACTGGGAATTGAAAGCCCAGTCTTTCCAGACGAATGCCTCGCCGGGGAATATATTGATCCCCAGAGACAAATTGTAGTAAGTCAGCTCCAGTTCATCCTCATTAATAATAGGATTAGGGGTAAAGCCGGATTCTACTGGCTGTTGCAGATCCGACATGCCATAAACCCCTTCGACAAAAAAGTCTTCGGTTACATGATACGCCGCCGTTATGGCCACCGTCTCGTTGGTACCAAAATCTTCCACATTGAACTGCCCGTAATAGATACCCACTTCATGATTTTCGGTATCAATCTCGGCCTCATCCAGATCCAGGCGCAGGATATGGGGTTCAATCAGTGGCGAGGACTCATGAACGTCCAGAGACCCGTCACTGCTTTCGGTTTCGTCTTCCGCCAATGCGCCCTGACTGAACGCGAATATCGATATGGCACAAGCTAGTCTCAGAAAAAGACGGCAAATCCTAATTTCCATTCGTCAGTCTCATCGTTGTCGTTTTTACTGGTTAATTCGATGGTACGCCGGTAACCGGCGCGAAACAAAAAGCTGCGGGTCACATAGGTACGGATGCCCGCAGCCACATGGACGGTTTTATCGGATACGTCCTCTTCCTGGGCGGTATCAAACTGGGTTTCCGTGGTTTCTACCCGGCCCCCACCGATGCCGAAATAGGGCGTTACCCGATAAAAGGTGAAAGGCTCGTTGACAAGGCTGATGGAATAGGCCTGCTTGGATTCCTCCCCCACCAGCATGTCCTGGAAATGCAGCTCCAGCGACAGATTATTGGTAAAACGCCAGGTTCCGTATACGGACAGCAAATCAAAGCGGCTGTCGTG
>JAWVYU010000394.1:0-4432 GCA_033722575.1 Ketobacteraceae bacterium
CCGTCAGTCCGTCGCTGGCACAGTCAGCCACGTGCCCCTTGTCGTCAAAAAAGTCCACCAGCAGCGAGGCGATGTCGGCGTTATCTTCTACGATCAGCACTCTGCCGTGAAAGTCATCCAGGTCAGACATGGTGGTTTTGCTTCCTCAAATATCAGGCGCAACGGATCGGATCCGCTTTATTTTCCTCGCCCCGAGTATGCAACAGCAGGCTGGATTTGTAACCCACCCTGCTGTTGCTGTTCAGCTCTGACTACCCCTGATAACGGGAATGAGCCGCACGCTTCAGTTCAGATCCTCCAGCAGAAGCGCGCCAAACTCCGAGCCGCCCGGTTCCGGGTCCAGCGCTATGGCAGTGCGCACGATACCTGCACCCAGGCTCAGCGTGCCAGTATCGATGGCGACAGTTTTTGTATCAGCCAGCGTGACGCGCACCCGGTAGTCTCCGGCAGGCACTTCCAGGTAGCCTGAATCTTCCTTGAAGGCAAAATCCTCAATGGTAGGATCAATGGCACCGATATCCGCACCCGGTGCTGTGACATATACATCCACGAGGCCCGCCTGACTGGCAGCATGTACCAGACGTACCTTGACAGATCCCTCAGCCGGGGCTGAATTGTCGTCCGCCAACACCAGCGCTTCTATTTCAGACAGAGTATTCAGGGCCAGAACGGAATAATCCTGACGGGGGTCAAGGGTCAGGTCGGTATTGATCACAGCGCTCTCGCTGTCCGCCGCCAGTACCTTCACGTTGTAGGTATCACCCAGCAGTTTCAGGTAAGAGGATGCATTACCAAAGGTCACATCACCCAGCACCTCGGCATCGTTCACATCCACATCCACCGCCGGGGCATCGGCTGACGCATGAATCACGCGCACGCGGGCCCGGGCATCATCGACGGTTACCACCGGCGTGTCTGCCAGATCCGTCAGAAGGGTGAGTCCGATGGGAGCAAACCCTTCATCTACCTGAGATGCCACCGCAACGTACTCAACGCCATCAGCCAGGTTCAGGGTGCCTGAATCGTACAGGATATCGCTTCCACCCGCTGCGGTGACGCGAACCCGATAATCACCCGCGGCAACTTCAAGCTCATTCGAAACATCTTTGAACACCACTCCTTCCAGCAACGGCGTAAGGCCCGCAAAATCGTCATCAGGGCCGCTCACGTAAACATCCACCGCAGGTGCCGCAGGTGCGCCGTGAATCACAGTAAGCTCTGCGAAGCCTTCGGCCGGTGTATCCACATCAGTGATCACCAGCGGCTCGATACTGGCCAGCTCATTCACTGCAATCACAGTATATTTCGTGTCCTCGTTCAATGGCAGCGAGGCTGCGATGGCCCTGGTGTCGGTACCAGCCACCAGCACATCAATGGGCGTGGTTGCCGCATCCACTGTCAGAAAACCACTGGCTTCGCGGTAACTCACGTCCTCAAGTACCACATTACCACTCACCGCAATATCCACCGCAGGGGCATCCGGCGACAGGTGAAGCGCCCGGACAGATGCCGTTGCCTGGGTGTCCGAGGCGCGGTCGCTGGAAGAATTACCATCACTGTCTCCACCACAACCGGTCAGCAGCAGGCTGCCAGCCAGTAAAACTGTTCCTAAACCTTGCTTTTTCATCTTCAGTCTCCTTGTTTCCCTGTACATAGTTGAATCACCACGCTGGGGATCTTAGGCGCCTTGATGTAAACTCCCTGCAAAACCAATGTTAAAAAATTGTGAACAGGAACAAGGGTTTCATGCTCTACTGGCTGGATCTGTTTGGTACGGCGGTATTTGCGGTTTCCGGCGTGCTGGCAGCCAGGGAAAAGCAACTGGACTGGTATGGCGGGCTGGTGCTTGCCATGGTCACTGCCATCGGTGGCGGTACATTCCGGGACCTGGTACTGGGGCGTACACCGGTGTTCTGGGTTCAGGATCACCTGTACCTGCTGGTAGCACTGGCCGCCGCGGTGGCCACCTTTCCCGTGATCAGCAGGCTGCGGGTAAACCGGTGGTTACTCTGGTCGGATGCCTTCGGACTGGGATTGTTTACCTTGATCGGCTGCAATATCGCCCTGAATACCGGCACCTCGCCCCTGGTAGCCGTTGTAATGGGGGTTGCCACCGGAACTTTTGGTGGCATGATCCGGGATCTGCTCTGTGGCCGGATTCCGCTGGTGCTCAAGCAGGAAATCTACGCCACGGCCTCGGTGCTTGGCGGCGTCACCTACTGGCTTCTGACTGAAAACCTTGACTATCCGCGCCTGGCCTCTGGCGCAGCGGTTGCCGTGGTCACCCTGTTGAGAATCATGGCGATTGAAAAAGGCTGGCGACTGCCGCGGCTGAACTGAAGCGGTAACACAGGTCAGTAACTCACCCGGTAAGCCACGCGATCCTCATAACCGGTAATCACTTCTGTCAGACCCGCCAGTGATTCATTCAAAGCCTCATCGTAGGTATCCACCAGCAACGGCCTCCCCTGAAGCGCTTCCAGCTTGCTTTTGGTGGCAATCACTATCAGGTTTTCCGGGCCCACCTGGCGCAACACCCGGGGGCTTATCTGGTGGTTTCCGCGGCCCAGAATATGGCCCTGACCGCCGATCAACGTCACTACGATTCTGGCAGGCACGCCCCGGGTGGCCTCCAGCAGTTCCTGCTCACTGACATCGCTGGCGACCAGGGCCTGATCCTTTACCAGATCCACACCCAACAGCGTATTCGGCAGGCCCATGGCATCCATCACCGCGCCGGTGGTGGTACCCGGTCCCATGACATACAGGGTTTCTTCGTCCATCTGCTCGATCAGGCCCGCCGCGATCTCCTCCAGAACCAGTGCCTCCACCTCACGGCCACCGCATTTAACATGCTGCAGATAACGATGCTCCACCGGTGTAACCAGCTCCCCATAATATCTGGCCTTTACGACGCTCTGGCGAAATGCAGCCTCATCAATATCCCGCACCTCATTTTCAGCCACGCTCACCAGCTGGCCATTCACCAGCTGGGTGATGATTTCGGCCGCACCGTGAACATTGACGGCGTAAACGCCGGAGTGAATTTTCACCCCCGCCGGTATCCCAAGGCACAGCTGCTTTGCCGGTACGCTGTTGACAATGTTACGTGCGGTGCCATCTCCACCGGCAAACACCAGTAGCTGAACACCAATGGCCGCAATGTCACGGACACAGCGTTCGGTGTCCGCTGCTGTGGTACGCTCAGGATCAGCCAGGCTGCCCACTGTCTGGCATTCAAACCCCAGGGATTCGCAGGGCGTCGTTCCCATATCGCCGGGTGCGGCCAAAAAGCGGATCTTGTCCCGCAGCGGCAGCAATCGCTGCAGTACCTGATTCACCCGGTGGACAGCACGTTTTTCTGCACCGAGCGCCAGCGCCTTTTCCACTACCTCATTCCCGTCGCTGCCCTTCAGCCCCACAGCACCGCCAATACCCGCGAAAGGGTTGATTACGAGACCAATCTGAAATTTTTCCATAGCAAACTACCTGCACCTTGGAGCGCGCCAGCGTAGCGAATCCGGAACGGAAATGCCAGTGACTGAAAAACCGGCAAAAATATCCGCTGCAGTGACCCTAAAAAACCTAGTCAAGAGAAACCGGAAGCACCGCTACAAATATTCTCAAATGACAAAGTTTCATTACAAATGAATCCTACCCATTCCTCCCGCCCTGTGTTTCCCTTGGATATACTTGATAAAAAGAAAAGCCGCACTTTGTATTAAGAACTTTGTATTAAGAAAATACCGGACATCAGTTCGACACATTATTTGTACACTGTTGTCACATACCGGTCACAGATTCAAAGTAGATTTTGCGGCATCAATAAATGAGCGGGAGTTGAGCATGTCCCAGATAAAACCGGCGCAAACTGCACAAACTGAAAGCGAAAAGGCCCCGGCCACCACGAAGGGAAACTTCAACGGTGCAGCTGTCATCGATGAATATGGCAATGAAGTGCCCATTACCGAAGAGATGATTCAGACAGCCTGCCGCAAACTGAAAAACGCCTGGCTTTTTCCGAGGCAGGCAGAGCAGCATTAAAAGCCGGGGCAGAAAACGCCAAGGCTGATCATGGATTGAGTGGCTAAAGTCGGAATCCCAACGTCCGGATCTTTCTGACTTCCCCCTCGTCAGCTCTTTTCAGAAAATCATCCACACCGCGCAACACAACTTCTGAAAACTCACGGCGCAAACGGTAGTGTTTTCTCAGCTGATCAAAGGCGGCAATGCGGTGTTCTTTCGGATGTTGCAGCGCGCTGCGCAGATTAACGTCGTCTTCTTCAATCCGATACACCTTCCGCACCAGATCAAGACAACTCTGAATCCCGTCCCGTTCATTCAGGTCAATGATCTGCCGGGCGCTGTCAGGAATAAGTGCCTCAAGCTGTCGCTCCCGCTCCAGCTGCAAATGCCGGCACAACGCGTCGTA
>JAWVYU010000395.1:0-4401 GCA_033722575.1 Ketobacteraceae bacterium
GCATGCTGGTGGAGGAGCTCCTCACCGAGGAGAACTACCTCGGCAACGGGCTCTACCGCATCCCCGGCGAGATCCTGTGCGACAGCGACGATCCGGTCGAGCTGGCTGACTGCATCGAGCGGATCGATCAACACCACGTATTTGCCGTCCAGATTCTTGGTTTCCTCGAACTTGACGAACTGTTCTTCCTCCTCGGAAGCGATACCGCAAACCACACCCCGCTGAGCGAGCGCGTTTTTAAAACGTTCGTTGGCATACACATCCAGCTTCTGCTGCTGCTCTCCCTGCACGTTATCGTCCCCTGCCGCTCCGGTGATATCCGCCAGCCCGGCCTTGTTGATCTCGCGGTGGAGAATTTTGGCTGCGAGTCGGATGGAGGAGAACAGAGAGGTTAATTCGCCACTGGCTTCAGGGTATTCCTTCTGGTTGTCCAGAATGAACTCGCCAAGGGTTTTGATTATTTCCATGAATGATTCCTGTCTATCATAAATTTTCGGTGTGACTGTTTGCGATGTAGTGGATGTCGAGAGGCCTTGTAAAAGGGCAGATAGCGATCAAAAAATGATCGCTATCGCGCAATTCGCCACAATTATAGCCTTTTATGGCGAATAACTCCCGTCAAGTCTGTCCTAACCGGATTTTGAGTCTGCCTCAGCCAGATTGGAATTCCCTTCCGGACGCATTGATACCGGAAATGGCGTGGTGGCCGAACCGGTATACAACGTGCGATGGGGGAAAGGAATCTCAACGCCATGCTTGTCAAAGGCGTTTTTGACTCTCATGGTAAGTTCATTCCTGAAATCCAGGAAATTCTCCCTTGTTGACCAGGCAGACAATTGTATATCAATGGAAGATTCTGCAAAGCCCAACAAAATAATGATGGGTTTGGGGTCTTCCAGACACAGGTGGAATTCGTCAGCTACCTTGAGCAGTATATCCGTGGCCCTTTTGATGTCTTCCTTGTATGCAATTCCGACTTTGAGGTCAAATCGGCGGATAGGAAAGCGGGTAAGGGTGGTAACCTGCGACTTGATAATGGTTTCATTGGGCATTCTGACGAACAGGTTATCAAAGGTACGCAGTTTTACCGATAATAAGTCTACGGATATCACTTCGCCCAGCATATCCCCGATTTTGATGACGTCCCCTACGGCAAATGGCTTTTCGCTGAGAAGGAACAACCCACTGATAATATTCGATGCGGAGGTCTGGGACGCGAAACCCAAAGCCACTGTAAGTATGCCAGCTGCGCCAAGCAAAACACCCAGGTTAACACCAATCTGCTGGAGCGCACTGAAAATAAAAATACCGGCTACCAGGTAAACTGCAATCCGCTGCAATAACAACGACTGATGGGCGGAAAAACGATCTGCCGCCACCCGTGCAATGGCATGACGTGCCACTTTAGCCAGCACGATACCCAGTATCAGAAGCCCGATACCGAAAAATGCTTTGGTGAGCGTTAAGGACTGAAATGCTTCCAAGATTTGCTCCTTTTTACCGGCGGCTGGATTTAAGAAAACAACATATCATAGGCCCGTAACGCAAGATGACTTTGATCTGGCTTTCGGGCTCTGGCAAGATGGGCGCTGTCCTTACTTGAAAAATAGGGGCTTCGCCTGGCTGACTCTACCTTGATCTGAACGTGGGTGCTGCCAGCCTCCTTGGTCAGGTTAATAGAATTGGTCCAGAACTGACCATTACCATCGCAGTACAGGTCCAGCATCGTGACGGGCACGCTGATCTTTTCAATGGTCAGGGGATCCTTTTTGTTGTCGTTTTTTATGGTAACCGGAACGATCGCCCGATAGGTGCGGTGAGTGATGTGAGAGGGGTCGATGTAGGCATGGGTGCGGCTCGCGTAGCATAACTCGCCGACTCTGGGAGAGGGCCCGAACCAGGTATCTGATAATCGTCTGATAGGTACTTCAAACAATGATTCCTTGTTTCCTTTCAGTCTGCCGCTAAACCACAGAATGGCCCCGACAAACAGCGTTACCTGCTGGCTTGCCATCAGTGTGATAGGGCTGATGGGCCTGGCAACGACATTTCTGTCAGGCAGGTTGGGGAATATTTCCATTTCATCAGCGGTTTTTGTAAATACGAACCGCTGATAACTTTCAGGACGGATTGATGCATCCATAGATCGCCTGAACGCAGGCTTTGACGCCTGCTCTTTTTCAAAGTCCCCTACATGATGATGCCAGACACACCATTCTTTATCCTGGTGCTGCACAGCCACTTCGAGGCTGGCAAAGTCCCAGCTGAGGATCTCATCCTTTTTGAACTTAAATTCTCCCCACCACTGGTTGGTGGGGCTTTTGACGGATGACGTCATATTTTATGGTTCACCTGATGAATATTTCCTTGAATTGATATTTGGGCTTCGGCATTCGTCGTGCTTTTCCGGTTTTTCGCAGATTTATTCAGGAGAATCTGACTTTTTGGCCGCATACAGCTCTTTGAGCTTATCCAGACTTTTTTCGTGACAGATAATCACTACTTCATCGTCGTCTTCAAGCTTGGTATCGGCCTCGGGTATCAGGAACTCCTCATCCCGATAAAGACAGATCACCCGCGATGCTGAGGGAAGTTTCAGGTCGTCAATGGCCGTACCTATGTGCTCGTCATTGGCAACAAAGGTAAACAGTCTTGATTCACTGCGTAGCATCGTGGAGAGTTCGAAAGACTCGCCCAGGATAAACTTGTCCGTAAGATACCGCCCAATGGTTCTCGAGGGAATAATGGTATCCGATAACCCCAGCTCCAGGCAAACATGCTCCAGCTCCGGGTCGCGTATTTTGGTAATAGTGCGCCCGACTTCCAGGGAGCGGCCCACAAGAGAGGTAAGTATATTGATCTGATCGTTATCGGTCAGAGCAAACAGGGTATCATCCTTAGTGAGCTCCATTTCCCTCAGGATTCCGGGGGAGCTGCCATCTCCATGAATAAATCCGCAGTCCAGCGATTCTTTGATGGATTCGATCTTATCCCGGTCACTGTCTACAATGATCACTTCCTTGCCACGTTTCAGAATACTGCGCGCTGTTGCAATGGTGGTCGCACTGGCGCCTACAAAAATTGCTCTCATTTCACACCTGCCTTCCGGCCGATCCAGTTTCTGGGATAAAGCAATAACAGCATTGCCAGAATTTCAACCCGCCCCAACCACATGTTGATGCAGAGAACCCATTTCAGAACAGGCTCCAGTTCCGCACTGGTAATACCGCTACTGAGCCCCACCGTCATAGCGGCAGATACCACTTCAAACAGCGCGGGCACAGGAGGATAATCGTACCAGAGAAACAGGGCCCAAGAGAAAAAAATCACAAAAACGAAGGCAATAATTAACAGCAGCACCTTGATTATTTCTTCATTACCCAGTGGCTGATTATGCAGTTTGTTTTCCCACACCGCATGATGAGGAAGGGTGGCGCGCTGAAAAGCCACCTGAAACAGTCGCAGAAAAATGATGAGATGGAGTATTTTGACCCCTCCCGCGGTGGAGCCCACATTGCCGCCGATAAACATGGAAACGATCATGGTCAGGTGGCTGATGCTGTCGAGTTGATTGATATTAAGGGTGGAAAAGCCCGCCGTTGACTGGGCGGAAGCCCCCATGGCAAAACCGTGAAACAATGCCTCATGCCACCCAATACCCAATGCAGGCTTGATCTGGACGGTCAGCAGCACGGTGACCACAACCACCAGCACCACGAACAACTGTATCTCATGGTTCTCCAGCACTTTGCGCCATTCGCCATGGGTTGCCTGAAAGTATATGGCCAGAGGGATAGCTCCTGCGAGACAGGCCAGACTCACCAGCACTACCAGCAGATGACTGTCCACGCCGCCCAGACTGGCCTGAAGATTGGAAAACCCGCCGGTGGACACTGCAGAAAGGGCATGAACAATGCTCCATAGCACATCACCTGACAGCAATGCCAGAACAACAATGGCGCATAGCGTCAGTGCTGAATAAACAAAAAAGACGCGCCTGGCGTAGGTTCTGGCGGTGGTGAGAAGATTTTCTGAAGCCAGGGATTCTGCAAACTTTCGGGCGGTGGAGTGATGCCCCATAAAAAACGCCAGTGAAAAAATTATAATACCCAGGCCACCGTACCACTGCATCCAGGAACGGGCGAACTGAAAGGTTTTTGACATCTGTAATGGATCAACCACTGTAGACAGTCCGGTGGTTGTAATGGCTGAGATTGCTTCAAACATGGCATCGTGGAAATCCAGTCCACTGCCGGTAAAGGTAATCAGTGAAAAAAACGGGCTGATGATAAACGCCAGGGCGATAATGGACATGGCCTCGTTGGATTGCAGGTTCCTGGGAACCGCGAGCCACCGGAAAGGCAGGCTCAAAAGCAGCAACAGGCCAATAAGAAAGATATA
>JAWVYU010000396.1:0-4392 GCA_033722575.1 Ketobacteraceae bacterium
AACACGCTGCCGCTTGAATCCGGCTTTGGCGCCAAGCCACAGGTGGCCGATGAACCTCAGGAACTGCACCGGAAAGCGGCCCGCGCCCTGCTCCATTCGCTGGAAGACAACAGCGAGTGGAGCGAAGGCCTGACCGTGCTGCTGTCGCAACTGGATAATCAGTATGCCCGGCTGGAAGAACTGCTGATGGCGCTGCTGGCACGGCGTGAAGAATGGGTACCACTGATAACCCCCGGCATGAACATGTCCGCACGCTCACGGGAAGCGATCAAAGCAATTCTCGAAAGCAATCTGGAAAGTATTATCCATGATTCCCTGACTCACCTGCGCGATCTTATTCCAGCTTCATTGCACAGTGAACTGGTTGGCCTGGCAGGGTATGCGGCAAAAAACCTGGAACGGGAAGGCCGGAACTCTGCCATCCGGAACTGCCTGGATATGGACCTGGAAAACCGGCAACTGCCCGGCAGCGATTATAACGCCCTGCCCCAGTGGCAGGGCATTAAGGAAATGTTGCTGACCAACAACGGTACCTGGCGGTCCAGTTTAACCGTCGCCTGCGGATTTCCCACCAGCAAAGACAAAGAAGAAAAAGCCCGGTGTGACGCGCAAAAGGCGCGCCTGAAAGAAGTTATTGCCGAGCTGAGATCAATTGATGCAATACTGCCCGCGCTGAATGACATTCCACTGTTACCTGCAGATCGTTTCAGCGACGAGCAATGGGAGTTGTTAAACGCTTTATTTGAAGTTTTACCGGTGCTGGTGGGCCAGCTCACACTGGTGTTCCAGGAAACCAATACCGTGGACTTTGCTGAAATCAGCATCAAGGCCCGCGCCGCTCTGGGGGACCTGGATGACCCCAGCGATCTGGCCCTGAAACTGGATTATCAGATCAGGCATATTCTGGTGGACGAGTTCCAGGACACCTCCCACAGCCAGGTGGACCTGCTGGAAAAGCTTACTGCCGGCTGGACGCCCGGTGATGGCCGCACCCTGTTCTGCGTCGGCGATGCCATGCAATCCATTTACGGGTTTCGCGGTGCCAACGTGGGGCTGTTTCTGAACTGCCGGGAGCACGGGCTGGGCCATGTTCCCCTGGAGCCCCTGCGCCTGAACACCAATTTCCGTTCCGACCCGGGCATTGTTCAATGGGTAAACCGCACCTTCGCCAAAGCGTTCCCGGTTGAAAACGACATCAGCCGCGGCGCAGTAACCTATTCCCCGTCGGAAACCCTGCGTGATGACAGCCGGGAGCCCGCCGTGCAGGTACACGGGCTGATGGACCAGCAAGACAACAGCGCCGAGGCCCGGGCCATGCTGGATATTATCCGGTCGACGCAAAGTAACCACCCGGAGCAGGTTATTGCCATCCTGGTGCGCAGCCGTGGTCATGCCAGCGATATCGCCCGTCTGCTTGCCAGTCACGGTACCGCCTACCGGGCAGTGGATCTGGAACCCCTGGAAAGCCAGAGCATTATCCAGGACCTGCTGGCACTGACCCAGGCCATGCTCCACCCTGGCGACCGGACCTCCTGGCTGGCCGTGTTAAGAGCCCCCTGGTGCGGGCTCAGCCTCGTGGATCTGGAAGCCATTGCCAACGTCACCGATGAACACAGCACCATCAAGCCTACGGTGCTGCATCAGGTGGAGCTGGCACTTACCGCCAGTCAGCGGAAAAACCCCCGCCAGCCGCCCCGACAAAACGATTTTTTTGCCCCGAACCAATGCGATGACGGCAGTCCCGATGAAGTCAAACTGACTGACGACGGCAGGACCAGACTGAAGCGGGTGCTCCCGATACTGAAAGCCGGACTGGCGCAACGGGACAGAAAGCCGCTGCGCCTGTGGATTGAGGGTCTGTGGATTGCCCTGAACGGGCCTGCCTGCCTGCAGGACAACGCCGACCTGACCAACGCGGAAAAATACCTGGAGCTGCTGCAGAACTGGACTTACGCCACCGACCTGCCCGGCTTTTTTCATATTCGTGATGCCGTACAGCAACTGTTTGCCGCACCGGACCCGGAAGCCAGCGACAAACTCCAGATCATGACTATCCATAAATCCAAGGGCCTGGAATTCGACGTGGTATTGTTGCCCGGGCTGTCCAGTGGCACGCGTCCCAATACCGCGGGCCTGCTGATGTGGCACCAGCGCCTGAATCGAATCGGCAGCTCTGAACTTGTGATGGCTCCCATTACGGCCAAGGGCCAGGAAAAACACCCCACCCAGCAATACCTGATTGCCGAAGACAGCAAAAAGGCAGCTTTTGAAGCCTGCCGCCTACTTTACGTGGCCTGCACCCGCGCCAAACAGAAACTGCACCTGTTCGCCAACCTGAAAACCAGCCCGAAAGATGAAACCATCAGCAAACCCGGCAGCAAAACACTGCTTAGCAGCATTTGGGATGCCGTGGAGTGGCAGGTAATACGCCACGAATCGCCGGTCCCCGCGCACCCAAGCCGGAACTCCCCGGAGCCACCACCATTGATTCGTCTGCCCAGGAACTGGCAATCACCGGAGCTGGCCGCCGGACATTTACTGGATGTCTACATTCCCCGCTTTCAATACAGCAACAACAACCCGCTGGAAGAGGCAGCCATGCAGTCCCCGACCGCCCGACACACAGGCACACTCATTCACCGCTACCTGGAACTTATCGGAAAGCGCGGTATAGAAAACTGGAGGTCGGATACCCTGCAGCAGCACCAGCGCCATATTCGTAACAACCTGAAAGCCCTGGGCGTGCCTGCAACGGAGCTGGATAATGCCTGCCATAAAGTAACCCTGGCCATTGAGCTGGTGTTGCAGGACAAAAAAGCCGGTGATTTTCTATCCAACCGCCACCCCTTCACCGCAAACGAGTACCCCATAACCTTTAAAAGCCAGACCGGCCCCAAGAACCTGGTGATTGATCGCCTCTACACCACTAACAAAGGCACCACCTGGGTGGTAGATTATAAAACAGCCACACCCAGGGATGATCAGACCATTGAAGAGTTCTTAAAAGAACAGAAAGAACATCATGAACCACAATTAAAGCTTTATCAGACTGCTCTGCAGCAGGCTGGCTTTGATAAGGTGAAAACGGCGCTGTATTTTCCCATGAGCGCAACCTGGCTGGCACTGGATGGGATGGTGAGCACGGAGTAGATACGGCGAGTTATACTTGCGGATTGGTAAAGTATCGGGGTTTTCCGGGGCATACAGTAAAGCCGATTGGAATATTTATTCTGGATTCCATTTTTGATCACTGTAAAATCAATACTGCCGTATAGAGATCGCGCAACGCAGCAAGGAGTGCAGGGATGCCATGGGAATATGATCAAAGCTCCGGGGAAATCCGGTTTAACGGAACTTATATTGGTAAAGGCTACGCGGGCACTGGCACAGGCCGAAACAATCCGGACATGGAGGATGTCAGCAGCATGGGCCCGATTCCCAGAGGAAGCTATAGTATCGGCCCCTCTTACCGGCACCCCCTGCTCGGCCCTGTCGTGATGAATCTAGATCCTGTTGGTCACAGTGCGCGCGGCCGTACTCATTTCCGAATCCACGGCGACAATGCGGCGAACGATGCATCTGAAGGCTGTATTGTGCTCCCGCCTGATGTGAGAAAAAAAATTGCCGCCAGCGCCGATAAGAAACTTGAGGTTGTCAGATAATGAAAATCATTCAGAAAGGCACAACCTTGCTCCTGTTACTCACTCTTGCGGCCTGTTCAACAAACGCCGTGACTATCGATAAGATATCCGATCAAGTCGCCACGCAAGGCGCCCGCAATTACCTGAACAGCACAATTAATAATCATGACGTATGGTTCGCTCATGTGGATGTGCTGCAACAGGGTCTGATTTCAGGTAACGATAAAGCACTTGAAGTTCTGGCCAAACTGCGCACAGTGAGCGATGCGGGTGCTAGCACAACTATTGATTTCATGGTTGCTCGGGCTATTCCAGACAACCCTCGCATTGTGTCCA
This sequence comes from Ketobacteraceae bacterium, assembly GCA_033722575.1. GTDB lineage: Bacteria > Pseudomonadota > Gammaproteobacteria > Pseudomonadales > Ketobacteraceae. The sequence continues at coordinate 3,978 of JAWVYU010000396.1, forward strand.
AATCCGTTGAATGCGGGTTCAGACTTGACGCAATATGTAATATTCCGTTTATTGAAGAAGAACAGGCAGTCGTGGATAAGTATATCAGTGAAACTAGGGCAGCCTTGAAACGCCGTGAAAGCGATGGCGACATGCTGGCAGGAAAATGTTTTGATATTCTTGAATCCCGCACAACACGGACCGCAGAATAGCTTTGACCACCAATAGCCCTGCAAAGGGTTAACCACAAGATACAACTCATGAAAACTGAAGAAATACTGGTTAAAGAAGCGGAGATATACACAAACAGCATTGTCGCTTTTTCAGTGCTTCAAGGCTTGGCATATTCCTACTACTTCGGAACAAACCAGCTCTTTAACTGCCATGTAAAGACCGCGCATTTACTGGCCGAATCACTGTCAGTGCTATTTGTAGT
>JAWVYU010000397.1:0-4383 GCA_033722575.1 Ketobacteraceae bacterium
CGAATAGGTCACGGAAGTGGTTTCCACAGAGCGTAATTGCAGCGCAATAAAGCCCATCACACCTACGCCCAGCACAAGCAGGGCAACCAGAACTTCCACCAGGGAAAAGCCGGCACTCTTCGTTGCGGTTACAGGCCAGGTCGGAAGAGGCTTTCCATGCGTCATAACGAACTCTCTTTTAATCAAAAACTCTCTTTAAATCGGTTTCTGCTTCAGCGAAATTCTGCCGGAGCGAAGAATGCGTATTTCATACTCATGGCTTTCAATGTCCTCATGGGCCACCGTGAGTATCAGATCAAAGTTTGTCATTCCGGAAGGTTCAAAAATAATATCGCCGGTAGCACCCGTCCGGGTGAGAGACACTTCGGTGCCGGACAGGTCAATGCCATCGCACGCTGTGTCAGAGCCATTATCCTGATAGACGCAGCTGATGGATTTTGCCTGCTGGGTGATGGTAACCGGCTCATCATGGCTTACCGCCCGCTCGCGGGCATCCTGCAGGGTGCTGACAATTTCGGTACTGAGTGATGAAAGCTCGTTCTTATCAACAAACTTCACAAAAGACGGAACGCCGAGCATGAGTGAAATCGACGCCACCAGAAGCGTGATAAGAAGTTCCACCAGGGTGAAACCTCTGTGATTAGACCGCTGCATGTCTCATTCCCTAAGAGTTGGAACAACGATTAGAACAAAAAACAAACAACTACTTCTGTTTGTTACTTTATCGTAGCCTGAACGACCACAAACCCCAAACACCGTCAGGACAGGCGGACCACGAGAGCAGATCAGTGGCCGTCAGTTGCTCACGCATTCAGCTTCGGACAGGCCAGTGGAGACCGTCCAGGTGGATTCGTTATCGTAGGAAATCGTGCCACACTTGTCTCCCGCCTGCGCACCCACCGGCACCGCGGAAATGGTGTATGTCGTGGCATCAGATACCAGACGGATGTCGTAGCGGCCATCAAGGGTTTTGACGACACTGTTGTCGCCGGGATAGGCAAATCGCTGGGATTTTACGCGCTCCAGGCTGGCTGCCACATCGAGTATTTCTCCTACGGCAACCTTGCGGTTGGTATCTCTGACTTTGGCCGTGTATGCGGGGTAACCGATGGCCGCGATAATACTGATGACGGCAAGCACAATCAACAATTCAACCAGCGTGAAGCCACCTGAATGCCGGTAACAGATTTGTGTCGCTGAACAATTATTCATCAATAGATTTCACCAAACTGTATGACAGATGACAGGGCTGTTCAAAGATGATTAAAGAATGATTGTTTTCTAGCCAGCCACATAACCAGGAACATGTCAGTGCGGTCCCAGTGAAAAGAGGATAAACAAAGCCGCTGATGTCAGCAACGCACTATTGACGAAAGGTTGCCGCTGAAAACCTAGCGCAGCTCTTTGGGCATGGAAAAGACAATGTTTTCCTCACGCCCGTTCAGTTCGTTGGGTTCGTAGCCACCCCACTCCCGCAACCGGTCCACCACCTGATGCACCAACTCCTCGGGCGCTGAGGCGCCGGCAGTAACCCCTATGGAACGCACACCCTCCAGCACGGTCCTGTCCAGCTGGTCCGGGTGATCCACCAGATAGGCTCTGGCGCCACAACGCTCAGCCAGTTCCCGTAACCGGTTGGAGTTGGAGCTGTTGGGGGACCCCACCACAAACACCGCATCGGTTTCCAGTGCAAGTGTTTTCACCGCATCCTGCCGGTTCTGTGTGGCATAACAGATATCATCTTTTCTGGGCCCCTGAATATTCGGGAATTTCTCACGCAGGGCATCAATGACGATGGACGTGTCATCCACCGATAGCGTTGTTTGCGTTACGTATGCGAGCTGATCGGGATCCTGAACTTCCAGTTCTGCTACATCGCCGGTGTTTTCCACCAGATAAATGTTGCCGCCATAGCGGGTATCGTATTGCCCCATGGTACCCTCCACTTCCGGGTGGCCCTGGTGGCCGATCAGAATACATTCGCGCCCGTCACGGGAATATTTCATGACTTCCATGTGAACCTTGGTAACCAGCGGGCAGGTGGCATCAAACACTTTGAGGCCGCGATCGCGCGCCTCATTCTGCACCTGCTTGGATACGCCGTGGGCACTGAAAATCACAATGGCATCGTCAGGGACCTCGTAAAGCTCGTCCACGAAAACTGCCCCGCGGTCACGCAAGCCATCCACCACAAATTTGTTGTGTACCACTTCATGGCGCACGTAAATCGGGGCGCCAAATACGTCCAGCGCACGGTTCACGATAGCGATGGCCCGGTCAACGCCGGCACAGAACCCCCTCGGATTGGCCATTTTAATTTCCATCAGGATTACCCTCCACTCTGTAACTGCACGGACTGCGCACTGGCATCCACCACGTTGATGATTTCCACATCAAAGGTCAGATCAGTGCCCGCCAGAGGATGATTAAAGTCAATGATGACATAGTTGTCGCCGATGGTTTTGACCACGCCGGGAAGCTCCCCGCCACCGGGATCCGAAAAGGAAACCACCATCCCCTGCTCCAGCGCCATAGCCTCAAACCGCTCCTTCGGCATGCGCTGCACATTCTGCTCATTGCGGTTGCCAAAAGCCTGCTCCGCCTGAAGAAAAATGGAACGCTTGTCTCCGGCCCTCAGGCCGAACAGAGACTGCTCAAAACCCGGCAACAGGTTGCCATCGCCCACCACAAAGGTGGCCGGGGATTTGTCCCGGGTGGTATCCACCACCGTGCCATCCATGAGCGACACGGAAAAATGCAGGGTGACACGGGTACCCTTACCGATTTTTAAAACATCATCACTCATATCAGACTGCTCAGTTGATCCGGGAGATACCGTAGCGGCTCCCGGATTAAGATTTACTTTTTGGGATTGCGAATCACGTCCACTGCCATCATGAAGGCGCCAACACTGATCGCGATATCTGCCACATTGAACGCGGGAAAGTGACTGTAACCTAACACCATCTTGAACAGGCTGCCATGGAAGTCCAGGAAATCCACCACATATCCATAGACCAATCTGTCATATAGATTACCCAGCGCACCACCCACAATCAGCGCCAGACAACAGGCCATCCAGCGGTCGGACTTGGGGGTTTTCTTCAGCCAGACCACCAGTGCTGCGCTTACACCGATGGAAATCGTGGCAAACAGCCAGCGCTGCCAGCCACCGGCACTGGCCAGAAAGCTGAAGGCGGCACCGGTGTTGTGAGCGCGCGTCAGGTTGAAAAACGGTAGTATCTCTATCCGTTCATGAAGAGTCATGGTGTTGATGGTGATAATCTTGGTGACATAGTCCAACACAATCACCCCCACCGATAACCACAACCAGTGAAGCATGCCCACCGGTTCCTGCTGAGTGCTTTCCGTGCTGGCTTGCGCTTTGGTTTTTTTCTTGCTCATAAAACAGGGCTCTGATTACTACGACTCACAAGGATACGGATATGGTGCAAGGAGCTAGGCATAGTGACGAACTTCACCATCACCCTCCACATTTTCCACACAACGCTGACACAGCTCGGGATGGGCCTGAATGGAGCCCACTTCCGGCCGGTGATGCCAGCAGCGGACACACTTGTCATGCTCACTGGCAGACACCTTCACCCGCAGGCCCTCAATATCGGTTGCTTCACCTTCGTCCGACAGCCCATGCACCCGAACAGCCGAGGTAATAAAGACAAAGCGCGCTTCTTCCTGCAGCTGCTCCAGGTGGGCGCTGATATCAGGATTACAATACAGGTCCACTTCCGTATCCAGAGAGGCCTTGAGGTTACGCTCTTTCCGGGCCACCTCAATCTGCTTGTTCACCGCGGTTTTGATATCCAGTATCTGTTGCCAGTACTGGTCATTCAGTTCTTCTGAACCATCAAATTCGGCAAGATCCTCATACCAGGTTTCCAGAAACACCGACTCGCCGCGCTTGCCCGGAATTTCCGGCCAGATTTCATCCGCGGTAAAGCTCAGAATCGGCGCGATCCAGCGCACCAGTGCCTCAACGATGTGATAAAGTGCCGACTGGGCGGAGCGACGGGCATGACTTTCGGTGGCAGCGGTATACTGCCGGTCCTTGATCACATCCAGATAAAACGCGCCCATATCCACAGCGCAGAAGTTGTGAATCTTCTGGTAAATCGTATGGAACTGATAACTGGTGTAGTTGGCGATTATGTCTTTCTGTACTGTCGCCGCCTTGTGTACTGCCCAGCGGTCCAGCGCCACCATGTTGTCGAGAGGCACCAGATGCTCCGCAGGATCAAAGCCCGCCAGGTTAGCCAGCAGGAACCGTGCGGTGTTGCGGATACGCCGGTAAGAATCCGCCGTACGCTTCAGGATTTCATCGGAAACGGTCATTTCCCCACGGTAATCCGTTGCCGCAACCCA
>JAWVYU010000398.1:0-4363 GCA_033722575.1 Ketobacteraceae bacterium
CCCCACTGACTCGCCCACGGCAGAGACCCGCAAAGCCCAAAAACAAAGCGACGATGCAGAAGCGGCGGTGCGCACTGAACCGCTGCGGATTATGGTGCTGGGCCGGGCAAGCGCAGGCAAATCCAGCCTGATCAATGCCCTCTTCGGCAAACACACCGCAGCCACTGATGTGTTACCCGACACCACATCGCAGATCATGCCCTATCGCCTGGAGCGGGAAGGCGACACGGAAGCACTGATATTCGACACCCCCGGCGCCGATACACCGCTGTTAAAGCAAAAGGCCTTGAAGGACGCGATACTGAATGCCGATTTGCTGCTGTGGGTATCCCCCGCCCACCGCCCCGACCGGCAGGCGGAGCGGGAAAGCCTAGACCAGATCCGGGAGTGGATTGAAGCCCGGCCGCAACACCATCCACCACCGATTCTGGCAGTGGCCACCCATATCGATCTGCTGCGCCCGCCGCGGGAATGGGCCCCCCCTTATGATCTGGCAAATCCGCAAAACCGCAAAGCAGAAAACATTCAGGCAGCTGTCGTTGCCATGGCGGAAGATCTGCAGTTACCCGTGGAGAAAGTAGTGCCGGTCTGCCTTGCCGAGGGCCGCGTCTATAACGTGGAAGACGCCCTCTGGGCCACCATTCTGGAGCATCAGGATGCCGCCCATAAAACGCGGTTTCTGCGCTGCATGGCCTCCCGTAAACGGGAGGAGAACTGGGAGTTGATACGCCGGCAACTGCGCAGTGCCGGGCGTTTTCTGGTGGAATTGCCAAAGCACATTTAACATGCCGCGCCAGCCACGCCCGGTAAACCCTGACAATGGCGCGTCACCGCCGGGCCGGCACCGGTAAATCGGTGCGCAGCGCAAGTTCCTGCGGCGGAGCGGGTTCCGGCCGCGTGGCGCGATCATAATCACGCTCTGCTGCCGGGCGTGTCAGCTGCCGGGCGAGCGCTTCAAACTGTGTCTGGAAGGCCGCACCGGCCCACTGGCCGAAAATGGTGTGTCCACCCTCGTAGGCCTGCTCCTGGTATTCCTCGTTGGTGGTCACGTAACCCATGTATTCGTTGCAGTAGGTGCAGATCAGTACCTGGTCCACCCCCGATGATTGCAGTGTCTCCTGCACTGTTTGCACCACCCGTTTTCCCGCCATGGTGGTGAACTCACCGGGGCAACAGAGCAGCGCCAGCGGCCCGAGCCGCACAATCTGCAACGGCAAAACAGTGGGCACCATGGCGCTGTCACGAATCGCACCTATTTTTGCCTGGCGTTTCATTTCCGCCACCAGCGGGTCCACAAAGCCGGGCATCATCAGGTTTTCCAGCGGCTGGCCCAGCACCCGTTTGGGCCCGGCCTCCATCAGGATATCTTTCGGTCCCTGCGACGCATACAGCTGCTGATAATAATCACGATCCGCGGTACTTTGTTTTGCCGAGCCGTTCAGTCGTTTGCGTTTTACTCCCCGGGCGATTCTTTTGGCCACCGCGCCAATAGGTTTGGGCATACCCGGTCCGTCCACCCGGGTACCGGTAAAGAAAGCCACACCGTGGCAGGGTTCGCTGGTAAAGGCATCCTCCCGGCCACGGGCAAAGCGCGGGTCAACTTTCAGGTGGGTAAAGTCGATGTAGGTTAACAGGGCGTCAATATCGCCCTCAATGGCGCGCCCTGCACCCCCAGAAAGGATATCCATTGCCTGGGCACTCTGAAAACGCCCGTTGCGTTCCGCATACCGGTGTTCCTCGTCGCCGGTAATCCTGGCTCTGCGGGCAATATCCCCCGGCCCCTGGTAGTAAGGTGACACGTCCCCTGCGGTAGCCTGCGCAAACAGTGCCACCGGATTCTCCGCGCCACCGGCGGCCAGCTGTTCTTCCGCCGCCAGCGCCGCGTAACCTTTGTTATCACCGGAATAGCGGTCATTGCTGTTTCCCACGCAGGTAGCATGCACCCCGAACAAGGACAATAGGGCCTGTACCTTGCCCTCACGGCGCAGCGCCAGTACCGGCATCTGCCGATCCAGTGCCAGGTGTGTCTGGCGTTTGGTACGGGGCACCACATCAGGGTTACGATTATACGCCGCCAGGGAGCGGTTCCAGGCTACCGGTACAGGCTCTTCGAAATTCCCGGCGGATAATGTCAGCTCCGTTGCAGCGGCGCTATTGCGTGCCTCGTTCACTGCCTCCACGGTGGCGGCAACGATGGCCTCCACATGGGCAGGAACAAAACCCGGCGTGACAATATTGTACATTGCATCGTGGGTACAGCCCCCGGGGCCGGAATGGGTATGGGTGCAGGTGAGTACAAGCATTTCCTCGTTGAAGTCACCTCCCAGCAATGCCTGTAGTTTTTCCACAACACCCATGCGCATGGCGTGCGTGATATAGCCCAGATCAAGCAGGCAGAAAATCAGCGCCCGTCCGCCCGTGTCTTTCAGATACAGCGCCCGGGCGTAAAGTGCTGTTTCGTGTCCCCATGCGCGATTGTGCCACATGCCGTAACCCTGCATGGCATGACCCTCTGCCCTGACCACAATCTCCCGTTTGCTCCAGCCCGCTTCGTACATCACTTCCCCCTGATAAATGTTATTAATGGACCCGAATGAACCTTCCCGCTGTGCGGCCGATGTTATTTGGTTCAGTCAAATAACGCCAGGCTTCAGGCGCATGAAACAGAGAAGTGATTGTAAACGCATTTTCCCTGAACAGGGCAAACAGATTTTGGCGCGAATGCGTGGCCGGCTTCAATGGTAGCGTAGCTTTGACTGCCGGCAACTTAAAGAAAACGCAGGTAAACAACTTCCGCCCCTATATTATCGATGCCTTGCTCCCCTGCCAGTGAAGCAATGGCGCTACTGTAGTTATCAGACTTTATTAACCGACAACAGAATCTCCCGAATCTCGGTGCAATTCGGGAGATTCCCTATCCACAAACACCCGTTTGAAATAAATCAAAATATTATTGGCATGCATTTTTTAATAGCATTAATACCCTTTCATATTCCCGAAATCATATAAAAAACCTGAATAATTGGTTTTTTTAGACCAAATCACTCTTTTAACGCTTTTCACAAAACCCCCGCTTTTCGATATATTTAAAGTAACCGGATATTTTAAGTGGCAGCTTCACTACCCCGAAGTTTGCCAGTAGTTGTTCAGACCTACCCGGCCTGAACCTGGTGTAAGGAGCAAAACTCCTTGAGGAGAAGTTATGTTCGATAAAATCGAGCAGGCACGCCTGAGCGAATTGCATTTCAAGTGCGATGAAACATCGCAACTCAAATCCATTATTGCCATTCATAACACCAAACTGGGACCCGCCCTGGGGGGATGCCGATGCATTGAATACGACAGCGAGGATGCTGCCGTTGACGATGTCATTCGTCTGGCAAAAGGCATGAGTTACAAAGCAGCACTGGCAGGGGTTCCCCAGGGAGGCGGCAAGGCCGTGATCATGAAGCCCCGGAATCTTCAGGATCGTGCGGCGCTGTACCAGGCGTTTGGTCGCTTTGTGAATGAGCTGGGTGGCCGCTATATCACCGCTGTGGACAGCGGCACCAGCCTGAGTGATATGGATCAGGTGGCCAAGGTCACTCCCCATGTTTCGGGCAGTAATCAGGACGGGCTGGACCCTTCACCCATTACCGCCCTGGGTGTGTTCGCAGGCATTCGCGCTGCAGTGGAACACCGCTACCAGAGAGACAACCTTGAAGACATTCATGTGGCTATACAGGGTGTTGGCAATGTGGGCAGGGAGCTGGCTGTTCTGCTTCACAAGGCGGGGGCCAGACTCACCCTCAGCGATATTGATCTGGCCAAACTGGATGTCTGTCAGCAGCAGCTTAATGCCCGTATCGTCCAGCCCGACGAAATCTATGCAGAGCCTTGCGATGTTTTTGCACCCTGTGGCCTGGGCGCCGTCATTAATGATCAGACCATTCATCAGCTGAAATGCAGTATTGTGGCCGGCTCTGCCAACAATCAGCTGGCCGGCAGTGAACAGGGTGACTGGCTTCATCAGAACGAAATTCTTTATGCACCGGATTATGTAATCAATGCGGGCGGCCTGATCAAGGTTTCCCTGGGTAATATCGGTGTCAGTGAAGACGTGATCATGAGTAAAACCTGGGATATTCACCGCACGCTCATGCATATTTTTCAACGCTCTCTGGTGGACAATACGCCCCCTCATGTCATTGCCGACCAGATGGCAGAAGAAATTCTTTATCAATAAAATGTTAAGGGCGGAAAAGGGCAATCCCTGAACCAGCCCACCCAGACGAGCCAAAAGCTCGGGGAGGAAAAAATGAAACCACTCACCCACGGTTTCGATGAAAAACTGCAATACCTCACCGCCAGAGGAGAGCTGGTC
>JAWVYU010000399.1:0-4359 GCA_033722575.1 Ketobacteraceae bacterium
CTCAGACAAGCGTTGCCCCCATGAATTCCTGAAACAGCGTCAGAGCGCTTTTGTAAAATGCGTCAACGTTATTGTTGCAGCACAAATACTCCGGAAGAATGAATGGCAGGATTTCCATCCAGCTGGTTTTTAAAGCTGCCGATAATTCCCTCGGGGCCCACCCCCGGGGACGCAACCCCGGTACCGACGAATGCGCCCTCGATAACACCACTGGCGGGCAGGCTGCTGTTCAGCGTGCCGGTACCCGATCCCGTCAAACGATTTCCCGCAAGGGAGCCATTATAGGTCATATCCCAGCTGTTGGTAGAAGCAAGGGCGGTCATATTGGCGTTAAAGGTTTGCCCTGCAAAGTCCACTGTCATGTTCATGGACAGGGATGACAGCGGCAGTGCATTTTCATGGCCAGCAAAGCCAACCACGGTGGCAAATGTAGCAGTGCCTGCTGACGGTATATCGGCAAGATCACTGGGAGTGCCCACCACCCAGGCAACGGCATTCGTCAGGGTGGCCACTGAAGACGCATCCAGTGCATCGTTCTGCACTTGCGCCGACCCCACCGGATCATCCCAGGTGCCCCAGTCCACGGGAATAGAACCCAGCATGGCACTGTTAAAGGTGGGTGAGCTTGTCAGGGGAGACAGCACCGCACTGTTGACCGGATCAAAGTTGCGGAAGGTAAAGATACCACTGCTGGGTGGCGTCGCCAGGCCCGCATAGACCGTAGAACCGGAAAGATCGGTCTCATCAATACTCAGAAAAGCTGTTTGCGTGAAAGAGGGGATGCCGGTGCTGGAGATACGTTCGTCGCGGCCGAAGGCATACACTCCGGTAGCAAACAGGTCGGTATTTCCCGGATCCCCGATACTGAAGCCTCCGGCAATACCATCAGCAAACGCAGAACCAATGTACTGTCCATCCATGCTGATATTCACCGCTGCCCCATTGAAAAATGCAGAGGACGACTGCACGGTAATGCCATCACCAAAGGTTGTACCGCTGAAGGTGACATCAAAGCGCCCGGTGCCATAAAACACCATGGCACCATCCAGCGTATCATTGAGCAAATCCGCATTGATGTAGCCCCGCTCAAAAGTCAGCGGCACCTCATTTCCGGAAACGCTGTCGCGCTGCCAGCCGTAAAACACATAGGGAAGACTGAAGGATATCTCCGATGTCAGGGTATCCATGACAGCAGGCTCCACCGGCGAATAGCTGATCCAGCTATACTTTTCGGTGGCAAAGGTCGGACTGCCGGTAAAAACAGTATCAATGCTGCTGCCATTCCAGGCACCCCAGTCAACAGTGTGCCCGTGCAGGGAGGTCGACCCGCCCGGATTGTCCGTTTCCACGACACCGGAACCCAGCCGGATCACCGCACCATAAGGCTGTTCCAGCTTGTCCACCATCAGAAAATCTCCCGCGGTGGGTACTTCGGATTTACCCCGCATTAATGGAGACTCTGTAGTCAGAATCGAACCGAAGGGGCTTTCATGATAGACACCCATAAACGCGCGGGTGAGATTCTGGGCCTCGGTGGTGGTATAGCGCTGCTCTTCGCCCACGGCAAAAACACCATTGACCCACTGGAGGGGGTTGCCGGTTTCCCAAAACAGAAAATGGCCTCCGATCTGATGATTGCCTTCCAGTATGAAAGCCTGGATATCCGCCTCCGCAGCACCGGGCACCGAGCACTGATTCGCGCAGACCTCGCCGATCATAGTGGTAAAGTTCATGATGGGTGACGGATCTCCCACACTGTTTTCGATGGTGCCACTCATGTTGAAGAAGTGCCAGTGAGTCTGCTGTGCCGGATCACCCTCAACCCCGTTAACCACCCGGATTTCACCCTCCGTAAACGTGTTATTGAGCCAGTCAACCGTAAAGCCGATCTTGATAGAGGTGCCGTCTTCTTCTATTGAGGGTCCTGATGAACCATTACCGGCCAACAGGAACGCATGCTCGAACCGGGCCTCACCGCTGACAGGCACGGTGGTCATATCCGCCGGGGAACCGGTAAACCAGTAAATATCATCGGTAATCGGTGTGTAGATACTGGCATCGGTAGCATCGGTATAAAGGCGGGCTTCACCCCCGGTCCAGCGGCCCCAGCTGAATGCGGATACCGCCGTACTGATACTGCTGTCGAAACGGGCGAAGACGGTCTGGTCGTTCACATGGGTGCCCTGACGCAGTACATCAGTAATGGCCAGGCTGGCATAATCAGGGTCATCGGGGCGGGCCATTTTATCGACAAACAGACCCGGCAGGCCCGACGCTTCGTCGCGAGCCAGGCCGCCGATGGAACTGTCCTGGGGATTGGCGGGATCAGGCTGCTTGTCAATTGCGGCGATGCCCCAGTGACCACTGATCTCATTCAGCACCGTATCGGTTATTCTGGCATCGGTGGATGTCGTTGGGGGATCTGTAACATCCGGATTGGTGCTCCCGGTATCACCGGGGTCCGTAACTACGGTGGTATCGTTGCCGCTGGCAGTGTCTATCGCATTCGTAATATCACGATCGGTGTAATTGGTACCACTATCATCAAGAGTGTCCGTTGCTGTCACTACACTATCCCAGGTCAGTGTACTGTTTTCCTCCAGCGTGATCACCCCGCTTTCTTCCAGGAGGCTATCGAATACCTTTTCCATTTTACTGGTGGACCCGGCCATGGAACCCGATGCGGTTTTCGATTCATCTTTCGGATCATTGTCCTTGTCTTTCTTCTCGTCATCCACGAGCTTTTCTGAGGGATCTGCCTCGTCGGAATGCATGGCAAGAGCGGGCTCTCTGGGTGCTTTACGCTGGGTTTTCAAAACCTTCGCATCATCGAGCTCCGGAACTTCCTCTTCTTCCACCTCCTCTGTGACTTTTACACGGGGTTTAACCTTCAGCAGTTTGACGGGATTGAGGGTTCCCTGGGGCAGAACCGTGGCAGATTTCACCAGCGCATGCCGAAAATCATGGCCATCACCTATCACAATTTCCCCGGCACTGTTCGTTACGCTCACGGCCCCGCTGTGTACTTTCACGCCCACGTACTGTGCCTGCTCCACGGTGTAATCCGTACCGCGAATGCCGATGGTGGCCAGCGGTGTATCCACCCGGTAATCCTCCGGGTTCTGTTTGCCGATAGCGCCGGATACAGCACGAAAGCCACCTTTCATCAGGCGAAAAAAGCTTTTTTCAGGGGCACCGTCCTGACCTGAATATTCATATTCGGAAATCTGCAGAGCCGTGTTTTCCTGCAATGCAATGACACCCTTGTCCTTGAACTTGAGTTGCACCTTGGCCTCATCGCCTGTGCGGATTTCATCGCCTTCGAACACTTTTGAACGTCGCTTGAGTTGTCGCTCCTGCTGTTTCTCTGCATCATATGCCGTCACATCCCCTACCGACACAATAACGAAACCCGCCAGGTTTTTAGCCCATACCGGCGTTAACGGCAGCAGGCTGGCAGCAATAATAATCAGGGTGGTGTTCAGCAATTTCATGACGTTATCCCGCTACTGCTTAATCAAACAGATACACAAATCCCAGCTGGGACTTGAACCGATCATAGGTAAATAATGTGAGCGAGCTTTCATTATCCGTATGACTCAATTCACCGGTAACGCTGGCTTTCTTCGACAGCTTCCAGCGCCAGCCAAGCACACCCTCGGTTACCCGGTCCTGACGTTTTTCCACGAAAACGCCCCTGGCGTGATAGCGTGCCTCCTGGTACAGCGCATTCACATACAAGGTGTGATCCAGATTCAACCGGTATTCCAGTGCACCGCGAACGCCACCAAAGGTGTACCCCTGGGACTTCTGCTTGCGGGCATGATCCTCGCCCAGAAATACAGAGCCAACTACCTTGGCAGGCCAGTCACCCAGCACGTGCCCCCAACCGCTACCCAGCATCAACAGGTCCGTATCCCGGAGGTGATCATTCTTGAAACGCTTTGCCCCCAGCACACCGAAATTGATCCAGTCGTTCTGGCGGTCAATGGGCGTAATGGAATCAAAGCCCAGGCTCAGAAAGCTCTGGGTGAACTCATTATTGATAGCCACCGCCTGGTATCCCAGGGGAAAACGCACCTGACTCTCACCAATGCGTGCCAGATAGCCCACCCCGATATTGAAAATATCAATGTTGAAATCGCCGGTGACATCATTGGTAACATCCTGATAGCTCAAGGTGAGATACTGCACCCGACGCTCAGTCACCGGCCTGGAAATATTCAGGGTGGCCTTGGTATCGATAAAGGCGCTATCGGTTTTCTGATTGCTTTCCAACAACTGGAGCGGCACATTAAACAGCCTCAAGTCCGAGGTCGTTGCCGAAGAGGTTGCGCTGTTGATATTGGTGTTGTATCC
>JAWVYU010000400.1:0-4356 GCA_033722575.1 Ketobacteraceae bacterium
ACGGCGATATCATGGTGTGGAAATGCAAACTCACCAAGCCGGTTCCCATGACACTGACCTACTCCATGCAGGCTGACAAGGACCAGAAGATCCAGGGCAAGGTCATTGGTACCCTGATGGGTAAAACTGTTATGGACTGCGCCGTAATAGGCAAGCCGGTCCAGGGGGACAAGGCAGAATCTGCCAAGGCGGAAAGTGCCCGCCAGGCGGAACTGGATGCCCGCAAGAAGCCGGGGATTTTTTCCAAGCTGTTCAGCAAAGCCTGATCCCCCAGCGAGGGAAAACCGGCTCTGAAAGGCCTGCCATGCCAGCGCGCCATTCCGAACCGTGCCTGAGGGCATACCGGAGAAGCGCGCTGGCCATCCCTGCTGGCCCGCTGCCCCTTTTTGCGCGCCTCCACTCCGTTTGGTTTCCTTAAGCCTCCCCCCTTTTATGCCTTCCTCTTATGCCTGCCTGTTATTACTCAATCATATAACCAGCCATGCTCTTACACTATTTATACATATAACTGACATATTATTGAAATACCCCATGCAAATCATACATTTGCACCTACAATCTCACGTGAAGCTTTAATTAATACCAAAAGAGCCAGGCGTAATACTGGCCGTGTAATGGAGAGAGGAAGAAACCATGAAAAAACTAGTCACCAATGTTGGCTTGCTGGCAGCAATGACAGCCCCGCTGGCTTACGCTGATTCCTATCAGACTGAAGTGTCCCTGAGTTATGGGCAGTCCGAGAGAGACCCCATAGAAACCGACAGCTATAACGTAACAGGTATCGCTCATTTCAAAACCGTTGATACCAAAGAGCATCCCCTTGAAGAGGCGGCCTTTCTGGAACGCTCCAGCTATGTCGAATTGGGCTACACCCATGACGATACCGACGATGGCACCGACGACGATAACAAGGACAATACCTTCAATATGGGAGTGCACCTGAACACCGGTGAGCGTTACTTTATCGACCTTGACCTGATCAAATCCAATATGGAGAACGCTGATCTGTTTGGCGCAGGCCTGGGGTTTGGCGCCTACGTTCAGGACAATATCACCGTGGATGTCAGCTACCTGGATCTGACCTTCGAGCCCGATGGTGGCTCCAAAGTCACAGGGGCAGGCTACGGTGTCAGCGGTCGCGGCGTATTTGAACTGGGCGGCCAGCAGGCTATCGCGGTTGAAGGCGGTTTTACAGTGATCGACTTTGACAGCGGCGTGGACAACCAGGAAATTTTCAGCGTAGAAGGCCGTTATTACTTCCTGCGTACCACCCATGTGGGCCTGGGCTATTCCATGACATCCAGCGACGATGAGGATGTGGATGGTTTTACTCTGGAAGCCCAGCATTTCATTACGCCCATCATTGCCGTGGGCGCCAGTTTCGGGCAGGAAAGCTCTGACGATGATGACACCGAAGACACCGACGAATACAGCCTCTGGGCCAAAGTGCGCTTCTGATGTCAGAACAGGTTTAACAACAACTACGGTTCAAACAACACCTGTTCAAACCACTCTGAATTCAGCCCGGCTACCCCTTTCGCCGGGCTTTTTTTATGGCTTTCCCTGAGCACCCTCCAACAGCATTTTCAGTGCCGGTAATTCAAAGTGACGCTTTGCGGTAATGGCATAAAAGTTTTCCACAACACCTTCAAGGATGGCGTATTTCTCCAGACGCCCGCTACTGAGCTCATCCTGCACCACCACCTCGGGCACTACCGCAATGCCGCCAGAATCCCTCGCGAGCAAACGCAGCATGGCCATGTCGTCCACTTCAGCGTAAGGGTTCACTGATACGCCGAGCTGTTCACACAGCATATCGAACTGGTTGCGGATATCGCTGCTGGGGCCGGGCAATAGCAGTTTTACATCGGCAAGGTCACCGGGAAACCGAAACCGCCGCGCCATATCACCGGGCGGCCCCACCAGACAGACACTTTGCTGCGCAATGCGCTGACAGCGCCAGGGGGTAACCGAATCAGTGGCCACGGGGCTGTTGGACAGAATCAGGTCCAGCTTGTGCACTTTCAGCCGCTCCAGCAGCTCCTCCAGACTGGCTGACTCGATCACCAGCCGGATTTCCGCCGCGCCAATCACGGGGCTGAGAAAATTGTCCTGAAAGTTCCGCGACAGGGTTGCCACCGCACCAATGCGCAAATGCTGCACCCGCTGCAGTTCACCACTTGCCATAATGGCCATCAGTTCAGTGCTGAGATTGAAAATGCTCTCGGCATACTCCAGCACCAGGTGCCCCACCTCCGTCAGCCGCAGGGAGCGGCCATCGCGGTTAAACAGCGCATGACCCAGCTGATCCTCCAACTGGCGAATCTGGGAAGACAACGCCGACTGGGACACATGGAGCTGCCTGGCGGCCCGGGTCAGGTGGCCTTCCTTGGCCACCGTCCAGAAGTAATAGAGATGATGAAAATTCAGCTGACGCATGGCACTGTTCTCTTTTTAAGAACGATTAATTCGTAACTATATATTTTACAAAACATTGGCCGCACCGCAACATAACGCCCATCCAAAACTCAGGTTGCCATCAATAGGGAGGGCGCAATGTCGGAATTATTCAGTGGCTGGCTTCTGCCGGTTATCTACACCCTGGGATTTTTGCTGGCATTCAGCCAGAAAGCATACCATTGGCCTATCGCACGGATTTCCGCCCTCACAGCACTGGCAGTCACACTTGCCGCTGCAGCCGGCGCCCTCCTCTGGTCACAGTTTCAAGTGCTTCAGTTCGACAAGCTGGGCATCACCCTGGCGCTGCTGGTGTCGCTACTGGGCTGGGTGATTATCAATTACTCATTCCGATACCTGGCGGGTGAGCCAGGGCAAGCCCGTTTCGTGCGCAGCATGCTGTTTACTCTGGCTTGTGTCAGTGTACTGGTGGTAAGTAATCACCTGGTGGTCATTGTGCTCGCCTGGAGCGGTACCAGTATCGGCCTGCATTATCTGCTGACATTCTACCGGGAGCGCAAAGCGGCCCAGATCGTCGCTCACAAGAAATTTATTGTCAGCCGGCTGGCCGATCTGTGCCTGCTGGTGGCGCTGGTGCTGATCTACAATGCCACCGGCTCGCTCACCCTGCCCGATATTTCAGCGCAGCTCCAGGGAATGGACAGCCTGCCTTCGGCGCTTCACTGGGCCACCGTTCTGTTTGCCCTGGCGGCGATTCTCAAATCCGCCCAGCTGCCCCTGCATGGCTGGCTGATCCAGGTCATGGAAGCTCCCACGCCGGTGTCTGCACTGCTCCATGCCGGCGTGGTGAATATCGGCGGTTTTGTGTTGATCCGTCTGGCGGAGCTGGTAGCCCTTGCCCCTGCTGCCCAGATCCTGCTGGTAGTGGTGGGCAGCCTGACGGCAGTACTGGCAGGCCTGGTGATGATGACCCGCATCAGCATCAAAGTGCGGCTGGCCTGGTCCACCTGCGCCCAGATGGGCTTTATGCTGATGGAAGTGGGGCTTGGCCTGTACGAGCTGGCCCTGCTGCACCTGGTAGCTCACTCACTCTACAAGGCGTATGCGTTTCTGAGTGCCGGTGACCGCGTCGCCGAAGCCAGACAGAATGACTTTGCGCCCCAGGGTAAACAGGACCACTCATTGCTTCGCTACCTGGGATCCTTTGCGGTGACCAGTGTGGCGGTGGCTGGCTCCGTTGCACTCTGGCAGGCATTGATACCCTCTCTGCAGGTGCCCCTGGCAGCCGCCGTTATCGTAGCTCTGGGGCTGGCGCCGCTGCTGTGGCTTGAACGAGGCCCCGCTCCTGGCCTGGCAATCAGGGGCCTGCTGCAAACCCTGGCGCTGACCCAGCTGTACCTTGTGTGGCACGTACTGTTCGCGGGGCTGGCACCGGCCGCCTCCGACAGCGCCTCCTGGCTGGTGGGGTGGACAATGCTCTGCTTCACACTGCTTTACGCCGCCCAGATCTGGCTGCGCCGCCACCCCCATGGCCGCTTCGCCCGGCAGATGTACCCCTGGGCCTATTGCGGCTTCTACCTGGATGAAACCTTTACGCGACTGACCTTCAAATTCTGGCCCGCCAGACTCAGCCCGGTACAGGCCCGGACACTGGTAAACCGCCACCCCGCCGACCTTGGAGATTTGGTATGAGCGCCCCTGAAGTGAACACCGCAAGCAATGAAACAGTTCCAGTGGAAAACAGTGTCATCGCCGCGATAAAAGCCGCCTGCGCCACCGTTGCACCCACCTGGCCACTGGATCGCATGATTGCGGTCAACCCTTACTGGGAACGGAAACACCAGCACTTTGATGAAGTAGCCCGTGACCTGGCGCAGCTGGCGGGGTCTCCCCTGACCATGCCGCTGGCGTATTATAAGGAGCGCTGGCAGGCCGGCG
>JAWVYU010000401.1:0-4339 GCA_033722575.1 Ketobacteraceae bacterium
GGTGGTTTCTATGCTGCCACCGGCAAACAGCTGCTCAATGCGGCCGTAACGAAGCGACTGCTGACCGCTGGAACGGCTGGCAACCCAGCCGCCAATGGTGGACAGTTCCCAGGACTGGGGAAAGTGTCCCAGGGTGTAGCCGTGGGCGGCCAGTTGTGATTCCACCATGGGGCCGGGGGTGCCCGCACCAAAGGTGGCAATGTTGCTTTCCCGGTCCAGGTCCAGTAGCTGGTTCATGCGGCCCATATCAATGGTGAGTACCGGGCGGTTGGTATCTTCCGGATTGATATGGCCCACTACCGAGGTTCCGCCGCCATAGGGAATCACTTCCAGGTTCTTGTCGCGGGCGTATTGAAGCAGTTCACGCACCTGGCTGGCGTCTTCAGGAAATGCGACACCGTCAGGAAACAGTCCAAAGTCGCCGCTGCGCATGGCCAGCCAGTCCGGAAAACTCTGCCCCCGGGCATGACGGATCCGGTCGCCCTTGTCGGTGCTGATCAGAGGGTGCTCTTCCGGCAGGCGGGAAGGGGGAACCTTGGCCTCGACATCGGCAAAGCTGGCATCCGGCAATGGCTTACCGTCACCAATGGCCTCTACCAGAAAATCCTTTGCCGATTTTTTCAGCGGAAAGTCGTTGGCATCGTCGCCCCAGCCGTTCCAGCGTCTCATAGATTTACCCTCATTGTTCTGATGTTCTTAATTGTTCTGATGTTCTTACGGTGATCGCTATATAGTAGACAGTGAGCCCCAGATTTCACTGTCAGATCGGGACAGGTGGGTCGCGAATTGGGACACAACTCGTCAAAATCGGGTGATCTGCGTAGAATTGAAGGCATAACAAGAGTTTATACCATTACAGACAGGCACCAGATGACGGAAAACGATCACAAATCCGATATGGGGTTCGCATCCGTACCGGCAGTTCAACAGTATCTGGATATGGCGGCCTCCCGGGGCGTTGACTGTACCCGGGCGTTGCAGGAAGCCGGCATATCGGCACACACCATGGCAGACAGCAACAAACGCGTGCCTGGTGCGTCGCTGCAGAAGCTGCTGGCAGTGATTATTCCCCAGACCAATGATCCCTGTTTCGGGCTCCATACCTCTGCCTTTATCAAGCCGGCCTTTTATGGTGTGCTGGGCTATATAGCCATGAACTGCAGTACGCTGGGCGAAGCCCTGGCCAAAACCCCGGTGTACGAAAAAATTGTGGGGGACATGGGGTACACCACCACCCGTAACAGCGCCGAGGCGGTATGGGTGCACTGGCACTGCAATTTTGATCAGCCGCTGGTGCGGCGCCATGTGATCGAGAATGTGCTGAGTTCCTGGACCCGCTATGTTCGCTGGATCACCGGTGAATTTGACAAGTCGCCCCGCAAAGTATGTTTTGAGCACAGTGCGCCTGCGCCCGAATGGATACCCGAGTACGAAGCCGTTTTCAATTGCCCGGTATTGTTTGATCAGCCCTGCAGTGCATTGCAGGTGGATTATGAATACCTGGAGCAGCCGATCCGGCAGGCGGATACCCAGCTGCTGAAAACGCTGGAAGATCACGCTACCGACATTCTGTCGGAAATCGACAAGGATCAGCCGCTGAAATACCGGGTATCGAATCTGTTACGCCTGATGGTGAAAAAGGAATTGCCGCGCAAGGAGCTGATTGCGGAAAAGCTGGGCATGAATATTCGCACTCTGCAACGGCGACTGCGGGAAGAGGGAACCGGTTACCAGGAAATACTGGATGATCTGCGCCAGGAGCTGGCCCGTAATTATCTGGAAAACAGCCGCTTGAGTATTGATGAAATCAGCGCGTTACTGGGGTTTGCAGAACCGCGTTCCTTTCATCGCAGTTTCAAGAAATGGGTGGGCGTTACGCCCGGTGCATACCGTAGTGAAAGCTCATTCCAGGCGCATTGACTCGGTGATGCGATCGAATTTGTTGGCTTCAATTCCCAGTTCTGTCTCGGCTCGCAGCAATTCTGCTTCAAGCTTTTCGATGCGCTCCAGTAAGTGGGTGCGGGATGTTTCCAGGTCAAACCGCTGGTCCACCAGCTCCTGGTAGCGGGCTTCTGCTTCAGCAATCATTTCCAGCTGGCGGTTGACGCTGTCCAGTTCTTTATGGGCCAGGGTAATCTGCATCTGCATGGTATCGAGAATGGCCTGGCTGACGACTTTTTCCTGATCCTGCTGACTGAAAAAGGCCTGATAAAGCGGGTACGCGGCTATCAGTAACGACAGGGCGATGCCAAAAAGAAATCCCAGGCCAAAAGAGGAACCTTTCCGCTGACTGCTCTGCTGCTGTCTGCCCGGTTGTGGTGAATTCTCAATCGGTGGGCTGTCCGTGCTTTCCGCTGGTTTGTCTGCTGGTTTGTCTGTAGTGTCCTGGTGTTGAGTCTTTTCATCGTTTGCCATAATGCCCCCATACCGTTATCTGAGCACAGCGTAACAGTCTGTTATTGCAATTCAAAGTTACTAACAGTATAGGAGCATTTTTTATGATTGCCGCAAGCAGTTATTTTTACAACTGCTCATCCGTTTCCAGAATGGCATCGCCATAGCGGTCAACGATAGCCGGGAATTGATCACCCAATCCGGGTTTGCATTGCAGCAATTCCTCGTAGGCAATAGTGCTCGCGTAATTCACCACATCCCAGCCGGTCTGCGGATCCAGGAACTCCGGGCCGCAGCCATCGGTGCCCAGTGCCAGGAATAGCGGGGGTACGTCAACGCCATAGCTTTTCACCAGCGGTATCACGCCTCCGAATTCCGCACCCAGGGAGCAGAGTTCGGTGTAGGTGAGGTGCCCGGTGTTGGCTATCCCCACCAGTCGTTTGGGCAGCTGTGCACTGTTAAAGCCGGAAAGGGTGTTTCTGTAGCGGGACACGCTGTCCAGTTCACTGCCGATAAACATGGCACGCCGGGCGTAGGTGTTGTCGATATCCCCGCCGCTGCCTGCCATGGAAATGATCACGCGTACCCCGGGAGCAGCACCCAGCTCGGTAACGGCGCGGGCGCCGGCACTGTGGCCTCCCAGGCCGATGCGGGTGGGATCAATGGCATTGTGAAAATCCACCAGGTCGTCGTTCAGGCCATGAACGGCTTCCAGTATCTGCACGGTGTCCTGGGCCTGGGTAGCGAAAACCGAACCCAACGGGTTTGCCTTCAGATCCCTGAGCTGGATTTTGGGGTTGTCGGCACTGATCACAATAAAGCCCCGGCTGGCCCAGTGCGTCATTTGCTTCAGGGATGCGGTGCGGAAGCTTGCCGTGCCGTGCACAAACACAATGACGGGATAGGGGCCATTAGCGAAATCGATGGGCAGATCACGATAGCAGTCGCAGGGTTGAACCAGCCCGCTGCCGTCGGGAATCAGGGCAGCATCCTTGTCTGGCAGGAACTGACGCAGATCATAGACTTCGGGTGCCATGCCGGCGTCGGAACCCGTTGTGGCGGGGTACCAGATGTCAGCAGTCAAGTCGGCTTTATTACGGTTGCTGATCGCCACGGTACGCACGCCAACAGTCCAGGGGCCGCCCGCAGCAGGATCTTCTGGAGGTTCCATGGCGGGATCGTCGGGGCAGGTAATGGTCTGGGTGACATCGGGCAAGTTGCTCAGATCGGGCTTGCTGCAGGCGCTGGCCAATAGCCCCAGCAGTACAGCGCTCAGGATTCTTGTTGTTTTCATGGGTCCCCCATCCGGTAGATATTCTTGTTTTGATTATGGTTCTAACATCCGGTGTATTACTGGTCAATTACATAAACTATCAGTCTAAGTGACATTTCAGGAGACTCCATGGGGCGTTGGTACAGAGCAGTATTTATCTTTTTTCTGATGGGTTTATCAGGGTGTGAGTATGTTGATGATTTGCCACTGGCAAGCCGGTTCATTGCCAAAAACATCTGTATCGGCCTGTTTGTGGAGGGTTATGACCAGGAGCCGCTGATCAGGGATTATGTGACACCGTTTGTACCGGTGATCAACAATACCTGGACAGTGGACGTGGACCATGAAAACCAGACGGTTGAGGTGGGCAACCGGGTTTTCAAACGCCTTCATGCCCGGGCAATTCACCGGCCCCCCATTGGCTGTGTTGCACCACTGGAAAAGAGTGATGCTCAGCTACTGGCAGAAGCCCCTGTACCGGTGCCCAAAAAGAACCTGGACCCCGGCACGCCCTGGCCCTACGGCAGTGGCGGGCTCTGGAATGAGCCTGTGGCCGGTGTCGATTACGAAAAGATTGAAGCGGTATCGGATGACGTGTTTACCACACAAAAAGGAATTAATCCGGTGGCTTTTCTGGTGGTTTACGACGGCAAGCTGATTTACGAACGTTAC
>JAWVYU010000402.1:0-4319 GCA_033722575.1 Ketobacteraceae bacterium
CCGCCATACGCTGCTGCACTTCCTGATCGTTGTGCAGGTAGCGCAGCAATCCGTAGCTCATGCCCTTCATGGGCACAGCGCGCATCTGTTCCTTGACCGACTTGATCACCTCTCCCAGATCTGATTGCTCCACCTGCAGGATCAGCGGAAAGATAGACGTAAACCAGCCAACGGTGCGTGACACATCAATGCTGTCAGCGACATGTTCACGGCCATGGCCTTCCAGATCCAGCAGCACGTTATTGTGCTCGCTCCACTCTGCCAGTGTCAGTGCCAGCGCGCTGAGCAGCAGTTCATTAATCTCGGTGCGATAACAGGTTGGTGCTCTGGTTAACAGTGCCCTGGTCAGCTCTGCGGGGAGCGCGGTTTCCACCACCTCTACACTGGCGACAGTATTCCTGCCATTGTTGTCTTTGGGCAGATCAACGGTGGGCAGCTCCAGCAGCGATTTCCAGTATTCGTAGTCAGCATCCAGGGCGCCGGAGTTGGTGAATTCATGCAACGCCTCACCCCATTGCTGGAAGGACGTGGTTTTGGCGCCCAGCTGAACCGGATCGTTCTGCATGCACTGGCTCAGGGCTGTCTGCAGGTCTTCCACCAGCACCCGCCAGGAGAACACATCCACCACCAGGTGATGTATCACCACCAGCAACCGCGATGGCTCGCCCTCGCCCAGCTCAAAGCGCACTACTTTGATCAGCGGCCCTTTTTCCAGATTGATTTCGGTCTGGAACTGATCGGCAAGGGTTTCAATCTGTTCTTTTCGGACAGATTCAGCAAGCCCCGACAAATCCACATTCTCGAATACCTGGTCCAGCAATGCTTCAATATGCTCCGACTGGCGGAATGTCTGATGCCATTGCTCTGCGGGAATGGCACTGCTGTTTTCCTGGTGGAACAGCAGCCGCAGGGCATCGTGCTGATAGAGCACACCTTCCCAGGCTTCCTTCAGGTGGGCCTGAGTGATTCCCGGATCCAGCGCAAAGATCACCGACTGGTTGAACTGGTGAATATCGGCAAGCTGCTGATTGAAAAACCACTGCTGCACCGGCGTCAGGACCGCTTCCCCTTCCACCAGTCCCTGCTCGGCTTTCACCACATCTTTAAGGTCCGTGGCCACCTCAGCCAGATCAGCAATGGTCTGGTATTCGAAAACCTGCTTGGCGGTAATGTGCAGCCCGGCCCGCTTGGCGCGGCTGATAATCTGGATAGACAGGATGGAGTCACCACCCAGCTCGAAGAAATTGTCATAAACCCCGATGGTGTCGGCCTTCAGTACCTGCTGCCATATACCGGCAAGTACTTTTTCCTTATCGTTGCGTGGCGCAACATACTCACTGGTTTGCGAAGCCTCCGCAGAAGGCTCCGGCAACTTGCGTTTGTCCACCTTGCCATTCTGGTTCAGCGGGAACGCATCCAGGATCACAAAAGCAGAAGGCAGCATGTGTTTTGGCAGCACCTTGCTGCTTTCCCGGCGTAATTCCGCCACATCCATATCGCCGGCAATCATCACATAGGCCACCAGCCGCTTCTGGCCGGGTTCATCCTCACGAACCACTACCACGGCTTCCTTGATAGCGTCGATCCGTGTCAGGCAGGCTTCCACCTCACCCAGCTCAATACGGAAACCACGTACCTTCACCTGATCGTCAGCGCGCCCCAGAATTTCAATCTGACCACTCTCGGTAAACCGCGCCAGGTCACCTGTTTTATAGAGTCTGTCGCTGTCGCCGGGAATCGGGTTTGGAATAAATGCCTGGGCAGTTTTTTCCGGATCATTCAGATAGCCCACAGCCAGGCCATCGCCACCCACATAGATCTCGCCGGTGATACCCACCGGTACCGGCTGCAGGTGTTTATCCAGTATGTAAGCGGTAGACCCGGACAGACTGCGACCGATCGGTACAGTGATCGCACCCTCGGGAACGTCCTGGATTTCGTACCAGGTGGAATAGGTGGTGTTTTCCGATGGCCCGTACACATGCAGAAAATGTTTCGGCTTGTGGAAACGGGCAATTTTTCTGACCTGCTGCGGGTCGCAGGCTTCCCCACCGAACAGCAGATAATCCAGTGTTTCAAAAAACTCCGGGTGGTTAATGGCAAAGGCATTGAACAGCGCTGTGGTGATAAACAGCGTATTGATACCCGTGCGTTTTGCCTCCGTAATAAACGCTTCCGGTGTCAAGAGCAGGTTCTTGTCAATAATAACCAGCGTGCCACCATTCAGCAGCGCACCCCAGATTTCGAACGTGGAGGCATCAAAGGACACATTGGAAAGATGCGCCACCTTGTCAGTGGCCTTGAACTCAATGTAATTGGTATCGATTACCAGACGGTTAACCGCCAGCTGGGTACAGACCACGCCCTTGGGTTTGCCGGTGGAACCGGAGGTATACACCACATAAGCCAGGCGACCGGCATCACCAAAGATCGGCTGATCCAGATTGGAATCAAACTGCTCTGCGATGTAGTCTTTATCACTGTCCAGCAGCACTGCCTGCACATCCCCTGCCTTGCTGGCAATGGACAGAACCCGGTCAGCAAACTCGGAGCGGGTCACCAGTACCGGGGCTTTGGTGTCTTCCAGCATGAAGGTCAGACGTTCTTCCGGATAGGAAGGATCCAGCGGCATATAGGCGCCACCGGCTTTCAGGGTCGCCAGAATACTCACGATCATATCAACCGAGCGATCCAGTGCGATGGCCACATAGCCCTGATCTGTCACGCCTTTCGCGATCAGTATCCGGGCCAGCTGATTGGCGCGCCGGTTAAGCTCACCATAGCTGATTTCCTGTTTGCCACTGACAAGTGCTACCTGATCGGGGTTGGCAGCCACCCGGGATTCAAACAACTCATGCAGACATTTGTCCCGCGGGTAGTCGGCCGGTGCGGGATTCCAGTCTCGGAGTATTTTCTCCCGTTCTTCTTCCGCCAGCAGCGGAAAGCGTTTCACGGGAATATCCGCCTGGGTCAGCGCGCTGCTCAGAATCACTTCCAGGTGAGACAGCATTCTGTCGATAGTTGAGCCATCAAACAGCGTGGCGTCGTAACTCAGTTTCAGGCGAATACTGTCTTTGGGTTCAACAATCAGTGTCAGCGGGTAGTTGGTATGCTCAATACTGGTGACCTGGCTGATATCCAGCAGTTCGTCACCAGCCCTTACGGCATCTCCCACAGGGTAATTCTCAAAGACCAGAATACTGTCAAACAGGGTCTGATCCCCCGGCACTTCGGAATGATGGTGTATATCCACCAGTGGCGTGGCTTCAAAACGCCGCAAGTCCAGCTGCTCTTCCTGCATCGACTGCAGCAATGGCACAAAGCGGGTATCGTCGGCAATCTGCACGCGCAGGGGCAACGTATTGATAAACAGCCCCACAATATTCTCAACACCATTCAGGTCTGCCGGCCGACCGGAAACGGTGGTGCCGAACACAATGTCCTCTTCACCGCTGTAACGGGCCAGCAGAACACCCCAACCCGCCTGCAGCACGGTATTAAGGGTGATATGGTTATCGCGGGCAAACTGCTGCAGCTGTGCGGTCTGCTCCTCTGAAAGGCTGATTTCGCTTTCGAAATACTGTTTTTTCGCATCCGGCAAAGGCTGCTTTTTGCAGGCCATGGGGGTTGGCGCTTCAAAGCCATGCAGGTAGTTCTTCCAGAACTGCAGCGCATCGGCCTTGTCGAAGTCACCCAGCCAGGCAATAAAATCCTCATAACGGCCCGGTGCCGGCAGCATGGGCTGCTGGCCCTGAACCAGGGCGGCGTAACTCTGGAACGCTTCGCCCATAACCAGTGGCAGGGACCAGCCATCCAGCACCACGTGATGGAAGCTCCATACCAGGCGAGCACGATTGCTGGGCAGGTCAATCCAGGCCAGCCGGGTCAGACCGGGCCTGGAAAAATCGAAGCCCCGTTTGCGATCCTGCTCCAGCCACAGATTCAGGCGATGCTCTTCCTGGTCACTGTCCAGGTCGGACCAGTCAAACTCGGATACCTCTGCCTGAATCCGGCTGCTCACCACCTGCAGGGGCCGGTCCAGCTCATCCCATAAAAACGCACTGCGCAATACCGGATGACGATTTACCACGTGATTCCAGGCTTCATAGAGCTTTTCGCGCCGGATATCGCCCACCACTTCCACGCTGAGCTGCTCAAAATACACGCCGGAACTGGTATCAAACAGGCTGTGGAACAGCATACCTTCCTGCATTGGCGACAAAGGGTACACCGCTTCAATATTGGGGTTGGTGCCAAACAGGCGGTCGATCTCCGGCTGGGTCAGGTTTGCCAGTGGGAAATCGGAGGGTGTATAACCG
>JAWVYU010000403.1:0-4305 GCA_033722575.1 Ketobacteraceae bacterium
CTATAACGCTACCCGCTATATGCGCACTGGCGATCTTGGCTTTTTTCATCAGGATCACCTGATTATTTGCGGGCGAATAAAAGAGCTGATTATTTGCCGCGGCCAGAATATTCACCCGTATGATCTGGAACGAACGGTCAGCGACGCCCATCAGGATTTATCCACCAACGGGACCGCAGCCGTTTGCATCGATACCGGTGAACAGGAAAAGGTGGTGGTTTTCCAGGAAATCCAGCGCAGCGCCTATAAACGATTCAAGGTAGAACCGGTTTTCTCTGCCATTATCGCTGCCGTCAGAAACGAATTCGGAATCGTTCCCGATGATATTGTATTACTCAAGCCTGCCCGGTTACGAAGAACCACCAGCGGCAAAATACAGAGAGTCATGTGCCAACAGGACTACATTAACGATACGGTAGCCGGGGAAATTACCCGTTATTCACGATGGCAGCAGCAACAGGATGTCTGCGAAGACAATACGACAAACAGGATTGCTGATGCAGAAGGGATTAAGGTTTTTTTACGCCAGCGCCTGTCGAGCACCCTGGGCATAAACAGCGAGGAAATATCCGAAACCCGGCCATTGGCTGACCTGGGTCTGGATTCTGTCACCGCCGTGCGTATTAGTGGAGAGTTGAGTGACTGGTTGGGGAGGCCCCTGGAGGCCACACTGGTTTATGATTTCCCCACCCTCTCCAGCCTGGCTGACCACCTGACACAGGGATCAGCCGATCCCTGGCATGCACCGGAGCACGCGCCCTCCAGAACCGAACCTATTGCCATTGTCGGCATGAGTTGTCGCTTTCCGATGGCAAAGGATCTGGCGGAATTCTGGCAACTGCTGATCACAGGCACGGATGCCATTCGTGACATGGCCGAGGTGGACCGTTATCAGGGAAATATTGCGTTTGACGCCGAACAATGGCTACCCGGTGGCTACCTCGATAATATTGATGCCTTTGACGCGGACTGGTTCGGTATAACCCCCAAAGAAGCCGCGCAAATGGATCCCCAGCAGCGTTTACTTCTGGAGCAATCCGTGTCTGCGCTGCACCATGCAGGGTACGCCATCAACGCATTAAAAGGCACCGACTGCGGCGTTTTTACCGGCATTTGTCATGCTGACTATGAGCATCTGGCATACCAGCAGCCCAATGGATTGAATCCTTACAGCACTACCGGCAATGCGCTCAGTATGGCATCCAATCGCGTGTCCTACGCGCTGGATTTTCAGGGCCCCAGTCTGGTCATCGACACCGCCTGCTCCTCATCCCTGGTGGCATTACATTATGCCTGCCAGGCTTTGCGCCATGGTGAATGTCGCATGGCGCTTGCCGCCGGCGTTAACCTGTTGCTGACCCCGGAAATATCACAGGCATTGAAACAAGCAGGAATGCTGGCCCCCGACGGTCGCTGCAAGACATTTTCAGATCAGGCCAACGGTTATGTTCGCGGAGAGGGGTGCGGGGTTCTGGTGCTCAAGCCGTTGTCTCATGCCCAGGCAGACGGCGACCGGATTCTGGCCACCATTAAGGGGTCAGCAGTTGCTCAGGATGGACGCACCAACGGTATCACTGCACCCTCCAGCCGGGCACAAGCGGGTGTCATACACAGAGCACTACGACATGCCGGCGTGACCGGAAAAGATATATCTTTTGTGGAAACTCATGGTACCGGCACCGCTTTGGGAGACCCCATTGAGATTGCCGGCTTAACGCAGGTTTTCGGCAACAACACAGCACTGGCCCTCAGCAGTGTCAAAGCCAATATTGGCCATTTAGAGTCGGCAGCTGGTATTGCCGGGGTCATCAAAACCGTGCTCTGCCTGAACCAGGGCCTGTTACCGCCCCAGCTCCACCTTTCTTCGCTCAACCATAAAGTGTCGTGGCAAAACCTGCCTTTCAAACTGAATACTCAACCAATAACCTGGAAAACCAGCCCTTCCGGGTTGAGAAGAGCCGGCGTCAGCTCCTTCGGCTTTGGCGGCACCATTGCCCATGCCATCATCGAAGAATACAGGCTGCCGGAAGCCAATAAAGATGGCGCCAGCTCACCCGATCAGGAAACCGCCTCCCGGCCCGACAACATTCCACCGTTAGCCATCAGTTCATGCCGCCAACCTGAAACAATGAATGCTTTCATCGATCAGGACCGCATCCGGGCCGGCAGCTTATGTCTCCTCAATGACGACGCATTGCCTTACAGAGCCATACGGATCAATCAGGGCAACTGGCGGTTTGCCCATTCCAGTCCGGTGGACAGCAAACCGGTGGTGGTATTTCAAATGAGTGGCCAGGGCACCTTGGCTGCGAACGCAGGGCTGGGCCTGTAC
The DNA here is from genome assembly GCA_033722575.1 of Ketobacteraceae bacterium. GTDB lineage: Bacteria > Pseudomonadota > Gammaproteobacteria > Pseudomonadales > Ketobacteraceae. Next base: position 2,333 of record JAWVYU010000403.1, read on the forward strand.
CAGCACTCGCCGGTATTTCGAGAAAAGCTTTATCAGCTGGACAGCATCGCTGTTGAGGTGCTGGGAGAAAGCCTCAGCGATTTGCTCTACGGTGAAAACACCGATTTACTGGCGCTATCGCGATACAGCCAACCCGCACACCTGGGCTTTCAGCTTGCACTGGCGGAATTATGGCAACAGACAGGCTTCCAGCCTCATGTTGTTATCGGGCACAGTATTGGTGAAGCAGCTGCGGCTTGCCTTGCCGGTGTGCTCAGTATCCGGGACGGCCTGACCTTATTGAGAGAACGTGGCCGGCTGATGGATCAGCACTGTGCCGAGGGTGCCATGCTTGCGGTACATACTGCTGTGGATCAGGAAGCATTAACGGCAATATTTCCTGATCTCGCCATTGCTGCTGAAAATGGCCCCCGGCAATTTGTGCTTTCCGGCCCTGCCGGGTCCATTCATGCTGCCGAAATGCATTTTGAGAAGAAGGGAATCAGCTGTCGAAGATTGAATGTAAAGCACGCTTTTCACTCGCCATTGATGAAACCTGTTCTGAAACCTCTGGCACGATTTACCGATGGCCTGACCCAACGCTCACCGTCACTGACATGGATATCCAGCGTTTCCGGAAAGATCCTTCATTCACTGGATAACGGCTATTGGCTTGATCACGTGACAGCGCCCGTAAAGTATCAACAAGCCCTGGCGCGGGCGATAAATACCAACGTTGACGTGGTGATTGAAATTGGCGCTGGCCAGGTGCTGACCGGGCTGGCCAACGACTATTGTCATGATCATTTACCCGATAGCAGAATCAAGCTTTTGCCTGGGCTGGTGGTCAATCACGAGCCATCCAGGGACATAGAGTATTTCTACCGGGGATTGGCTGATTTATATCTGAGCGGTTATCCGATCAACTGGTCTGCCATGATCGATCGAAAAAGCATACCCGTTACAGAATTACCCCCGGATCCTTTTGTCCGACGCAGCTTCTGGCTGCCGCAAGCACTTCATCCAGCACCTCAAACTGAGACAAACCATTGCACGTCAGAAACACCCATTGACATTTCTCACCTGATTTATGAACTCCGTTGGCAGCCACTTTCAGAATCGGCCTTTTCCTATGATGATGAACTCTTTGCTCCTCATACCATCAAGGAATTACTGTGTGATGCCGGGGACGCGTCACACGATACCATGGGTTACCTTGGTGAGCTCAGTAAAACCCATATCGAAAAAGCCATTTCAGCCATAGAAACCAACCTGGAACTCCGAGAGAGGTTTCAGCATGCGGCTTCCACCAAGCCCTATCTGAGAAGCTTTTATCAGTATTTGGTTAAAACAGTCAAAGAACCCGCGCATTCAGAAAAGACAGCATTTCCGGAGCCTGGTCAATCAGCTCAACACATTGTGCCACTACTGAATTACTACGGTGAGAATCTGCTGGATGTATTAACCGGGCATCGTGATGCTGTGGATGTTTTATTTGGCAACGAACGCTATTCACTGGAAAAGCTGTATAAACACTCACAGAGCTATCAGCGAATCACTAAAACCTTTAGCAGACTGCTTTCCGGGACTGATCCGAAACGGCAATTAAAGATACTGGAAATCGGGGCAGGCACGGGAAGCACCACAGAACATCTGTTACCGCTGCTTGATAGCCGGGCTGTAGAATATACGTTTACTGACATCTCTCCCGCATTTCTGGCCTCTGCCAGAGTCAGGTTTGCCGAATACCCCTTTGTACATTACAAGGCCTTTGATCTCGAATCCGGCATTACTGAACAAGGATTGGAAGCCGGCCAATACGACATGGTGATAGCGGCGAATGTGGTTCACGCCACACGCAGCATTCGCGAGTCCCTGAAAACAATCTATCAATTACTTGCACCAAAGGGCCAGTTTATCCTGGTGGAATCCACCAGGGTCTATCCCTGGTTTCAGCTCACCTTTGCCATGCTTGAGGGTTGGTGGCGTTTTGA
>JAWVYU010000404.1:0-4298 GCA_033722575.1 Ketobacteraceae bacterium
CATCCTCGATCATTTTCTCTGCACCATGACCGCCTTCTTCTGCTGGCTGGAACAGCAGTGAAACGGGGCCGGGGAGTTTATCTTCGTGACGCTTCAACCAGGCAGCCGCAGCCCACAGTGTGGCGGTGTGGCCATCGTGGCCGCAGGCATGCATGCAACCTGGAATCTCCGACTTGTAGGGCACATCCGTCAATTCGTTGATGGGCAAGGCATCCATATCAGCGCGAAGCGCCACATGCTTGCCACTGGCTTTGGGTGCCAGGGTGGCTACGGCACCATGAGTGGCACAGGCACGCCAGGCAATATCCAGCTTGTCCAGCCGCTCCCTGACCTTGACTGCGGTCTGTTCCTCCTGCCAGGTCAACTCGGGCTGACGGTGCAGCGCATGACGAAAGTCCGTGGCTTCCTCGATAATTGCTTGCCAGTCTGGCTTCACATTGCCTCCCGTAAGCTGCGGCTTGATGGTGAACCTGTCCCCACAGTCTAGACCAGGCCGCCCGTGGAATGAAAGGGATGGGCACGATCTGTGTGATTTATGCTGCACCGGAAGGCGCTGGCACCTGAACCATTACTCAGCATGTGCTGATGTCTGAATACCCAGGTTTTGCCATAGCAGCGGGTCATCAAAATGCCGTTTCCCGATAAACGCGATGGCATGAAGCCCACGCTGGCGCATGGCGCCTGCATTGGGAACCCCCAGAGGCCAGAGAAACCAGCGCTCGGTACGGGAACTGTGTTCCACAATGCCGGACTCTCCGAACAGGCTGCGCCTGTGTTCATCCGCGGCCAGAGTCAGCAATGCCTGGTAGGGAACCAGCTCGTAACGGACCGCGTCCGGATGCTGCACGCGGCTCGCAGCGCCGGCTCCATCGGTGGAAACATCCACAATATAATGGGTAACGGATTCAATTTTCAGTGTTACCCCGCCGGGCTTCTGAAGTGCAAAGCCTGCCGCAAAAGCCAGGGGCTTTTCACCCTCTACGGCGCTCATATCAGCGGTTATCCCGTCAGGCAGATACACTTTGTGATAGCAGCCGCACTGGTGAATACTGTCGTATACCAGTGGCCTGCCCTCGGCATCCAGTGTAACCCGCCACAGAATGCCATCCAGAGGGCCCGCATAAATATCGAAGCCCGACTGCGGTGGGCGCCCGGCAAACCAGAAACCGTAATTCAGTTGCAAGAGTACCTGATCAGCAAAGCGGGTATAGGAAGGATAATAATACAGCACCGGCTGCTCATGGTTGATGACAGGCTCCCGCTGCGCCTTCCGACTCTCTTTCAGTTCAACCCGCCCCACAAGGTCTGCGTCAGACCCGTATTCTGTCTGCAGTCCGGGCGCAAAAGCCTGGAACAGCTTTTCCAGTTGCTGATCCGGCAATACCGGAACCGCCAGAGGGTGTGACAAGCGGGCCTGCGCCAGCCAGCGCGCAATAACATCAAAGGACAGTGTATCCAGGGAAGGCGCCGGTGACGAGGCAGCGTCTGATGTTGTGGACGGCGTTTGCTGTGGGGGATGATAAACATAGCGCGTTGACCGGCTGAACTGCTGTTGCCTGCCCCCCTTCACTTTTTCCGTCATCATCTGGCGATAATCTTCAATACTGCCCTGAGCAAGCCAGCTCAGCAGCGGGTAGATGCCGAATACCCGTTGTGCGGTGCTGTAACTGTCCGGCACCTGATAGTCCATGGAGGGAAACCCGGTCACCGCCAGTTCCGCAAAACGACCACTACAGTGATCAATGGCGTCTGACAAGGATGTGATTTTCCTATCCGGTATCCCTGTCAGGTAAGTGAGGAGAACGCTGCGCTGTTCAGACGGCAAACGTGCTGCTTCGGTTAGCAAAGTGTCCGTGCCCAGGTGTCGCATGGCTTCATACCAGGCAGCACGCTCCGCCTGACTCAGCTCAGCCAGGGAAAAGCTGTCCAGAAAACGGTCCTTGCGGTAATAGAGGTAAAAGGGCTGCTGGTGATGGAAGGGCGTAACAGCCGGATCAAAATGGGTTTCTTGCTGAATGGATTTCCCCAGTGCCACAGAGAAGGGGTGACATTCATCGGTTAACAGCGGTGTATCCGGCCGCTGCATCAACTGGCAGCCACTCAGCAGCAGTCCGGTTATCAGCAGGATCAGGGCTTTTTTCATGTGCTGGACTCCTTCTGTTCTGTCGGCAGTTCCCTGATAAAGCGCAACCGGCCATTCACAGCCTCGGGATTCTGATAATCCACGATCTGATTACGGAGATTCTGCAAGGCATCCCGGGTGGTTTCCAGGGCCATCCGGTTTGCCAGCCATGCCGGCACCGATCCGCCGGGGTCAACATGGCTCTGGTAAACCACTTGCGTTGTGTTAGCGTCAATCGGGGTCAGCCGCCAGAAACCTTCATAGGTCTGCATACGAATCCGGTCCGGTTTTTCCGGCAGATAACCCGGCAGATTCGTCATGGTAATGGTGAGCGTCAGATCCTGTTGCTGCTCTATTTCAAATAATGTAATGGCATCGCGATCCGCAAAGGGCCAACGGCCTTCCAGCACAAAATGCACAATGCTCTGGCGTGGCTCGGGCCGGTCCAACAGGGTTACTCCGCCACTGTAGGGCACCCATTGCGTGTTCCGGTTTTCATCCTGCAGGAATGCCACGGTTTTTCGCAGTCCGCTATTCAAAGTTACTGTACCTTTGAAGGCATGGAAGTCGCTGTCTTTTACATTCTGCTGATAAACGCTGATACCGTCCTTATCGCTGATCAGTTGCCAGGCGCTGCCGGAATCTGCCACCACGTTATGACAGTAAAGCAATACCACGAGGGTCACCAGAGGGATTGCCCTGTAATACATGATTCAGCTACTCCGGTATCCGGTTTGGCCCGCCAGGGTCTGCGCTTTTTCACCCGTCAGTTTGTGAATATAACGCGTTCTGATTGTTGCAGCGGTAACATCAATGCTGGTGGCAAATGCCTCCGGATACACCGGCTCCAGAATCTCGTATTCAATGGGACCGGGCCTGAGCCGGGTGCTGCGCGCTTTCAGGCGCTCGCCCGCATGGTAAATAACAACGGGAACAATGGGCACCTGTGCCAGCTGGGCAATACGAAAAGCCCCCAGCCGGAACTCACCTATCACGCCGTCACTGTTGCGTGTGCCTTCCGGGGCAATGGCAATGGACCGGCCCTGCTTAAGAATATCAATGGCCGGCTTGTATATAGTACGAAATCGTTCAGCGGAGCGGTTGCTGTTCTGATCAGATACCGATTCGTCCACAAATACCGTTTCACCAAACCACAGCAGCGGACCAATCACCGGGTGGTGTTTCCATTTGCGCTTGCCAATGGCAACCACATCGCCACCAATAGCTGCGCACAGCACAATGGGGTCCAGCCCGGACTGATGATTGAAAATATAAATTGCCGGCTGGTCTATGGAAAACCGTTGACCCACCTGGCTTACAGGCGTGCCCGCCAGTCTGGGCGCCAGCCAGGCCAGCAACGTGGTCATATGATTCAGGCCTTTGCGCCGTGACCCCAGCAACAGCGCAACCACAAGCCCCCAGCTTAATCCCAGAAGCATGGGAACCAGGGTGGCAAATGCCAAATGCAGGGTTCGGGCAGTGGACTTCAATGACGGGATCCCCAACGAATTACTTTTACGTCATACTAACCGCAGTCAGGCTGCAGTGTAAAAGCCCATCAGGAAATAAACGTAAATCAAAGGGAGTAACCAATGACAGACAATAATGGATCAGGATTTCTCAAAAAAACCATTATCGGCGGACTGGTGGTGTTGCTTCCCATTGGCATTGTTTTGATGATTACCCAATGGCTGTTCCGTGTGATTACCGATCTGATTCAGCCATTGACGAATATCATTACCACCCATTCCGTGGTGCCGGAAATTATCGGTGACGCCATTGTGATACTACTGCTGCTGGTGGCGAGCTTTCTGGTGGGCTGGGTGGTTACCACCGGATTGGGTAACTGGTTCCATGCCCGCTTTGATCATATTCTGACAAAACTGACCCCCGGCTACCGGCTGGTACGGGAAATTGTGATGCAGTTTCTGGGAGATGACGAGTCGTCGCCCTTTACCAATGGCGAGGTGGCCCTGGTGAGAATTTTCGGCGCTGAAAACGATGTCAGAATCACCGCGCTGGTCACGTCAAAATCCGAGGAATACTACACCATCATGCTGCCCACATGCCCCAATCCCACGTCCGGGTTGTCCTATCATGTGCCCAGGGAACTGGTGGAGTTACGTCCGGATATTCCGGTGGATTCAGCCATGCGAACCATTATTGCCTGCGGGGC
>JAWVYU010000405.1:0-4284 GCA_033722575.1 Ketobacteraceae bacterium
AGAATGGCGCCCACCAGTTTGCCCCGCTTGATAAATAACTTGCGGTAACAGTCATCCTTGCGATAACTGACGGTTTTATCGATCAGCTTCTCATGTTCGTCACCCACCATGCCCATGCTGAACACATCAATGCCCAGCACTTTAAGGCGGGAGGTGGATATGGAGCCGTGATAAATCTCGGATTTACCGCAAAGATTCTTTGCCAGACAGCTGGCCTGCTGTAAACCCGGGGCCACCAGGCCCCATACCTGGCCATCAAATTCGGCACACTCACCGATGGCGTAGATATTGGGGTTATTGGTAGCGAGCCGGGAGTCAACCTTGAAGCCACGACCAAAGCCAACGTTGGCGCTGCTGGCAAGATCAATATTGGGTTTGATACCGGTAGCAAAGATCAGGGTATCGCATTCCAGGGATTCGCCATTGGACAATTCCACACTGCGCACTACGGAGCGGAAAGCTTTGCCTTCTTCCCGGGATTCGCGCGCATAGATTTCCGCAGCGCGGGAATTATCGCTGTTTATGGCCACCAGGTGTGTATTCAGGTAAAGGTTGATACCCAGGGACCTGATATGGGAGTGAAGAATGGAAGCGGCACGGTTATCCAGCTGACGGTTGAGCACCCGGCTGCTGTGCTGCACCAGCACAACTTCGGTATTACCCCTTTGCATGGCCTTGGCCGCTTCAAGGCCAAGCAGGCCGCCGCCAACAATAACGGTGCGCCGGCTGCGTAATGATCTGGCCATCAGGTGCTGAACATCGGTGAGATTGCGGAAGCAATACACGCCTTTAAGGTCTGCCCCTTCAATATTGGGCACATGAGGCTTTGACCCCGTGGCCAGGATCAGTTTGTCGTAATGAAAGGTTCGCCCGGTCTGATCGGTGACTTCCTGCTTGTCCGGATCAACAGAAGTGACCCGACAACTGAAATGCTGAAAGATCCGATCAGAACCCAGAGATGCAATAGAGTTATCAATGGCATCCAACTGGATATCCCCGTTCAAAAGGGAAGACAGCTTTACCCTGTCGTAGGGTTCCCAGGCTTCCTCACCAAAAACGGTGATATTACCCGGGTAGCGATGTCTGACCAGCTCACGGATCAGGTGAATACCTGCCGGGCCGTTACCCACAATCACCAGATGTTCTTCAGAACGTGCGACATCCGGGTCAGTCAGGGACTGGCTTGCGCTCGCAGGATCAAAGACTTCTACAGTGGCGTTCATGGCTAACCTCTCGTACGATAACCTCAGGCTTTTTCGCCCATACCCAGAAAGCCTTTTATCTTTTCAATAAAGGACTTTTGTTCTGCAGGAGTGGGCTCCATCTTCGCCTGCTCTTCTTCCATTGCGGCGATCATGGTATCGGCGAGCACCTGGTAGGTCGTTGCCCAGGCTACTTTCAGGTCATCGTTCCAGTCATCACCGAGGCCTTTTTCCAGGGTGAACAGCAGCGACGCACCCACCGGCTCAAAGTGTTCTTTCTTGACACCGTAATCAATATGACGGACACCAAGCTTCTGCACTGCCGGTACAATTTTTTCAAGATTGGTCAGTCCCCGCACGGCAGTGGCAATCATAGTCATGAGCTTTTTACCCTGCTCGTCCATGTTGGCGTCGGCAAACAAGGGTTTTACTTCAGGTGCCACAGTAAACAGGCGGTCGTAGAAAATAGTGGCGGCGGTATCCGCAATCGGTTCAACTTTGGTAAAGCTGTCCTGAACCATTTTCACTTGCACTTCGGTCAACATAATCATTTCCTCTATCTGCAATCGGTGGTATTCCATTAGCTCACCGACCGTGGTGAACCATGCAAGAGGGTCAGAGCAAGTTTCTTGCCAGCTGGCTTATTTTTTTATTGCCTTGTTTGGGTGCAGAGCGGGTTTTTATAGCATCAAAAAAACTCAAGATGCCGCCTTTAGATTCCTGGTTACATGCATCATTTGTTTTCATTCTTGAGGTAACCACAGAAGTTATTGCACCAAACGGCAGCAAAAGCCGACTACCCGGTGATGGTGACTCGCAACAGTGCAAAAGCAGGAAATACCGCCCCTTAATAAGGATATTCAGTGGCGGCGAGGGAATATGTAATCAGTATTAATTTGGTGCGCTGCGCCCCTAAAGGTTGCAATTACACCGATAACAATGCGCCCGACAGGATCAGGGCGCATCTCCCAGGGCAGGGTCTTTGGCAAGATTGGTCATGCAGTGATTCACCAGATCCGGCAGTGACGACTGCAGATAAGACAGAATGGCATAGGAATACGCATAGTAGGTATCTATTACTTCGGTAGTAACGCGGTATACCATTTCACTGTCCAGGGTAATCGCCTTGCCTTCAACAATGTCGTTGCTCATCAGCTCTACCAGATAATCCCGTTTGACTTTCGCCTGGGCAAGGGTATTACCGGGAACCAGCTTTTCCTGCAGCCGGACAGTCAGCTCGCGCACCTTGCCATCGAAAACGCCGGTCAGGCGAGCCAGCTCCTTGAGCAGAAATTCGATCCGCCCCTGGGTCATGGCGTCACACTGATGGCTTGCTGCCGCATGGGTAGCAAGCCCACGAAGCTTTGCCAGCAGCTCAAAACAATCAGGGACATTGTTACAGGCTATAAACTTCAGTACCCCGAGATTGCGCAACATTTCCGGGTCAGTGATCAGCGAGCCCAGCCTGTTCAGGCTCTCCAGATACAACTCCCCCCGAGCCCGCACCATGCGCAGCAGGTACTCAATCAGATGGGAGTGGTATTCAAAATTCTCCAGCACCGCATCATCCTGCCAGTTGTGGGCGATGGTTTTCCAGGCACTGAGAATATTGTCCTTGTCATTCCGGTCCACCACAGGATCCGGCTCAAGCATCAAAAGGTCAATGCGCAGGGCGATTTCCTTCTGCAGGTGGGGCATGCGCTCCGCGAAACGGTCATCCCCTCCCAGCAACGCCATGGTTGCACCACGATGGCGCTGAATGCAGGCAACAAGCGCCAACATCGACCGCACCAGGGTGAGCGTATCGGCTGCCAGTTTGCGAGCCTGGTGCACGCCGAGCACAGAATCGTGCGCGTTCTCCATAATCAACGGGGGCTTATCCTCGGGTTCATGCGCTGTTAAGGCAATAATTTCGGGCATTTTGCTTTTTTATACTCCGCAACGCTTTAATTCCTGACACCACCGGCAGCAAGAAGTATTCCAACCAGCACTGTCAAACCACCCTGCAGGATGCCTGACCCCGAAGTCCCGCCGTAATGCACCGGCAATCAGGCACTTGAGTGATTTGGTTTGGCTGATGAAACTGGTATCCTTGGCGGTCTGCCCTGCGGCGGTCAAACCCCCATAATGAATTAGGATTTTTCAGGAGAGAACCCATGCCGTCCTATCGTTCGAAAACTTCCACTGAAGGCCGTAACATGGCCGGAGCCCGCGCCCTGTGGCGGGCTACAGGTATGAAGGACGACGATTTCAAAAAACCGATTATTGCGGTTGCCAATTCTTTCACCCAGTTTGTACCGGGCCACGTGCACCTGAAAGACATGGGCCAGCTGGTGGCGCGGGAAGTGGAAAAGGCCGGCGGTGTGGCCAAGGAGTTCAACACCATTGCGGTGGATGACGGCATTGCCATGGGCCATGACGGCATGCTTTACAGCCTGCCTTCCCGGGAAATCATTGCGGACTCCGTGGAATACATGGTCAATGCCCACTGCGCTGACGCACTGGTGTGTATCTCCAATTGCGACAAAATCACTCCCGGCATGCTGATGGCTGCTCTGCGCCTCAACATTCCCGCTATTTGTGTTTCCGGCGGCCCCATGGAAGCCGGTAAAACCCGGCTGGCCGACAAGGAAATAAAACTTGATCTGGTGGATGCCATGGTGGCAGCCGCAGACCCCAATATTACCGACGAGCAGGCGGAGCAGTATGAACGGAGCGCCTGCCCCACCTGCGGCTCCTGTTCTGGCATGTTCACCGCCAACTCCATGAACTGCCTGACGGAAGCCCTGGGGTTGTCACTGCCCGGCTACGGCACCACCCTGGCCACCGACGCCGATCGCCGGCGCCTGTTTGAGGAAGCCGGGCACCGCATTGTGGATATCACCCGGCGTTACTATGAGCAGGACGATGAGCAGGTCCTGCCCCGCAACATTGCCAATTTCAAGGCGTTCGAAAATGCCATTGCCCTGGATATCGCCATGGGCGGCTCCACCAATACCATCCTGCACCTGATGGCAGCGGCCCAGGAGGCGGAGCTGGATTTCGGCATGAAAGATATTGACCGCATGTCCCGCAAGGTGCC
>JAWVYU010000406.1:0-4197 GCA_033722575.1 Ketobacteraceae bacterium
AATCAGTGCCTGAACGCCGGTGTTGATTTTTTCTTCAAACAATGGGGTGCTTGGGGAGCTGATGGGAAACAGCGGAACAAGAAGGCCAATGGGCGTATGCTCGATGGCAAAGTGTGGGACATGATCCCGTCTGTTGCAGTGTGAGCGCTATCGCTGATGCCAACGCCAGGCTCACCGTAACAGCCGAATACCTGCCTCTGGCTCAACCTCCAGAGCGGCGCAGTAAACCGTGTATTCAAACACATCCAACCGCCGCTCCATGGTTTCCACCTTCTGAACAAAGGAATGCGGCTCATCCAGTCGACTGGCGAGTTCACGCATGCTGATGCCCTGATCCACCCTGGCCTGTTTCAGCCAAGCAACCAGACTTGCATATTTTTCGGATGTGATAGCCTTTTGCATGCGTACCGATTATTGGTACGATTCGCCATGTACCAAAAACCGGTACAAGGATCCGTTTCATGCATTGGAGGCCATCTTTATGTACTACCGAATTCTCCTCTTAGCTGCTTTTTTGTTCAACAGCGGTTGCGCTAACAAACCCGCCAGCTATAACCCAAACGACTCTTTTGCCCTGAATGCTGTGAAGGCGGCAGGCATAAGTAGCGAACTGAAGGACGTGGAGGTTCCCAAAGATACCGTTAACGGGTTTACCGACTCAGCGGCATTTGGGATGGCCCACGCGGCGGCAGGATACTCAGCTCCCATTCGCGGGTTTTCCCGATCAGAGATGGCAGGTATGAACTTTGCGGCCTGGCTGCTAACCCCTGAGGCCGCATCCGCCCGCAATAGCATGTTCGCGTGGATGCCCCACGATTATTCCGCAACCACGCCTGAAGAAGCGCTTGCCGACCTGCTGTTAGAGGCCGCAACGAAAGCCGTTAAAGATCTGGGATTCGAGCCGATTCAGGAGATTGCCAAGAACGGCGCCGACAAATCTGCAATTGCAGTTTATTTGACCAACGTTAACGATGAAACCTGCCAGGACAACAAGTTCGGTAAATCAAACTGCTGGATCGCCTTTGCTATTCGTGAAGCTGAAAAAGTTAAGGAAGCACCAGCTATTGTGAATCGATCTGGAGCCCACTGGTTTTTCAGCCCTGCCAGTGCAGCCCGCAGCTTTTTCATGTTTCCAAAGGATCACCCCGGCTTTAATGAACTGGAGGTATTGCTCGCCACCAGCAAACACCTGCCTGAATGGGTATATTTTTACGTTGCCCCCAAAAAGGTGTTTGTTGGCAAGGAGCAGCCTGTTGAGGCGCCTATGGTCGTTCACCGGGGAAAGGTTCATTACTTTGTTAAGGCCGTTGAGACGGCTATGTCCGAGTAAGGAGCCCGATAAAGCCTGATCGGTCAATATCTATGAATACTCAAACTTTGATAGAAACTGCCCTGAATATCTTCACGATCTGCGTGCTTCTTGCGGTCCTTGCTCTTGCTATTAAGTACATTGCACGCATCATAAAATGGGGCTTACGGTTCATAATCACAATTACATCAAGTCTTGCCAAGGCCGGCTCCGACCCAAACCCTCGGGCGGTTGATATGTACCGTGGCCATATTGCGGAATCCCGTAACTGGCATGGCAGCACCGATGGCAGGTTATACAGTGAATTCTGGCTTCATACGGAAGACGGCCTGGAACGGCGCTACAAGCTGCGCGATATCCACCCAAACCTTAGAAAGAGCCACCGCGTGACCGTTTACGAGTACGCGGGCACGTTGGTAGCAATCAATAACCAGTCCACTGGCATGGATGTCTGGATAGCTCCCAACTGGCTCTTATCATCGCTTTACCCCACGGGGACATTACGGCGCTTCACACTATGGAGCCTTACCTTGGCATTAGCTTACTATTTCTTGGAACCTTCGAATCCTGCTTTTCAGGAATCATGGCTGTTCTTGGTATTGGTGGCTTTTACCTTGGTAACCACATGGCTGCTTATCAAACACCTGGTTACCTCAGGACCTCGGCGCAATGAACGGATTAATGACTTGGCATTATTTTGTTATGAGGCTACGAAATCAGATTAAACGGATGGGCCGGATGCCATGACTCTCCAGGTATATTTATCTTATCTAAGGTGGTGGGTTTTCCGGCATAGCCGGAACGGATGCCAAATTAGACTTGATATAATCGAATTTAGGCAGGAAAACTCCCCTGACAATATCAGAGCCTTTTGAAGAGGCAGGTTTCAGATAAAATATAGTCGAAAATTTATTTATTTTTCGTACTCGCCATATAGCTCCAAAAAATAAATTATTGAATTCGCTTCAAGCCAAGCTTAAGGCTACGAGATAAATGCTAAGGTGAAAAAGTGTCCCAACATAACCATCCATATTTCCTCTCAGACAACACCGGCAACCTGCGCTTCACAAGCAAAGGCGCGTCTGAATTGCGGCCATACTTTGCGATGGCCGGGATCGATATCAATAACATCAATACAATGGATGATTACTACCAGGCACGCAAAGCCGCATCTCCTTATTTTCTGGAATGGATGAATCAGCGAGCGAAAAACTGGCCTGACAATGACCAGTTTCAATTACTCAAAAATGCATTAACTGGGCAAATCAACAATGATCTGCCCAGCCGTTAGCCATCGCTATAGTTCGATATCCGGGTTAAAGATCTCAAGGCTTCGGATCCGCTTTCGCATTTCCTTAATCGCGCAGGCTTGCCTGCGAATCCTTTCATAATGCTCCTCTGTCATTAATGCCATTTCGGCTTCGGTGTCATGGGCAGCATATCGCTTCAGCTTTATCTCAGAATAACCATCCTTGCCCTTACGAACCCGCTCGCGATTCATGCTACCGAAGTTGTTTGGCCTGATTTCCTGAAAATAGGCGTCGATAGAACCGTTGTTTATTTCAACCCTTGAGTGCAGATATCCATAGGTTTCCCCCATATCTTTCAAAGAGCCCTTTCCTTCGAGATAGGCGTCACAATGCAGTTTTGCCTCCAGGTAGGAAAGCGCATAGGCCCGTGCCAATAACCCATCGATTCTTTTTAACTCTTTCTGAGAAATAACCAAAATCTGTCGTGGCTCAATACCCTTTCGTTGATCATGATGCGCTTCAGCCAACTCCAGTATCTCGCGGCAGCTTGTCAGAAGTGACTCCAGTTCCTCGATAGTGATTCCCATACTTAACTTCCCTTTAAGAATTAACGTATTCCCGCACCAATCGATTGATGACACCGGTGATATTGGAATCCTCCTGGATTGCCTTGATCTGTAATTTTTTATAGATATGCGCTGGCACATCGCAATTCAGGCGTTTGGTGTCTCCCTTCAGGATCTGCTCGCGCAGGCTTTCCAGGTCTTCACGACCCTCCTCACGCTTGTCCTTTTGCTGCACGGCATCGATCAATTTACCCATTGCATTAGCTCCTCTACGATGGATTGGATTTCAGTTTTGGCTTTTTCGTCATCGGCGTCATACACGCTCAGTCCACTACTGGCGCTGGATGCGTACACTACGCGCTGACAGGTCATGGATTTAAAAATGGGCAATGAGTAATGGCTCAATGCCTCAATCACCTCACCGCTCAGTTTCGTGTTCTGGATGGCGCGACTGACGATGAAGGCAGCCTGGATTTTGCCATCGGTTATTTCCTGCCTGGCTTTTATCAGCTCCACCAGATCCGCTGTGGCCCAGATGTCGTAGGGTGATGGCTGTACTGGCACCAGAATGGCATCTGAGGTTTTGATTGCCGCTGCAGCCATTTCCCTGAGCTGAGGCGCCCCGTCGATCACAACGATGTCATACTGATTGCTGAAGTCTTTCAGATCCTGCGCCAGGGAGGGCCTGTCCAGCCCTATTACCGGGATGCTGGCCTGCTCGTTCGCTGACCGCCAATCACGGGCGCTACCTTGGGGATCGGTATCTACCAGGAGCACCCGCCCACCCATACGCGCCAAGCCGATGGAGAGATTGGTCGCCAGAGTGGTTTTACCAGAGCCGCCTTTTTGATTGAGTATTGATATCGTTACGCTCATAAACTGCTCTCCGACACAGGCCTTGCCAAAAACGTCCAGCGCTCTGCCAGCCGCTCAAAGAGCCGATCTCCATTAGCTATCATCGTGTGAGGCTCCTCCATCATCATCGCGCGCCCCCTCATGGCTATCAGCACGTTTTGGAAACACCCACTATCCAGACCACAGCACACTCCAGCCAGGTCAACGTGCCAACGAT
>JAWVYU010000407.1:0-4186 GCA_033722575.1 Ketobacteraceae bacterium
AGGTGGCCAAGGTGCTGCGCTTTCAGGACAGCATTCTTGATAACAGTGTTGTCAGTATCGTATTTGTCAGGCAAAGCCGTATCGAATGGCTTAATCGCTATACAGAACAGATGCTGGGATACAATGCTGACGAGATCATTGGGCGAGAACCGGATTTCCTGTTTCTTGATTCGGATGATGCTGAAAAGGTAAGGCGGGAGGTGCCGGAGCAATTGCGGCGTGGTGAACATTACCAGGCGGAATTTCCCTTCCGGCGAAAAGACGATGAAGTACTGTGGGGTATGGTCTGTGTCAGGGCCATCAAACCAGGTGATCTGGAGGAGGGCCTGTTACTCATAGTGGTGGATATTTCTGACAGGAAGCAAGCCGAAGAACAGCTCAAGGTTCTTAATACCCGGCTTGAAACCCAGGCTACTACCGATCATTTGACGGGGCTCAGTAACCGCCGCCAAATGATGAATCTTATCGAGCAGGAGATCCATCAGGCGGATCGCTACCAGACGGTCTTTTCAGTTATTATGGTGGATGTTGACTACTTCAAGGCGCTCAACGATCGCTATGGTCACCTTGCAGGTGATGAGGTCTTGAAAGCTATTGCGAACGTGCTGACCCATGCGTCCCGGCAGACGGATACAGTGGCCCGCTGGGGAGGGGAGGAGTTTCTGATTCTGTGCCCGTTTACCCAATCAAAGGACGCATTCACCATGGCTGAATCCCTGCGGGGAAAATTGCAAAATACTGATTTCGGGATACCTGAACAAGTGACAGCATCCTTCGGTCTGGCTCCCTACAAGCGTGGTCAGAATCTGGAATCCCTGGTGCAGGAAGCTGATAACGCCCTTTACAACGCGAAAGTTTTCCGTAATTGTGTTTGTGCATCCTGACTGATGGCGTGCGAACGGCTCAGTATTGCATGCCTTTTGCCATGATGGCGTCCGCATCAATTTTCTTCAGCCCTTCATTGAAGACCTTGAGCATCTTTTCCCCCAGGGCATTTTTTTTGAAACATACATAGAGCATTTTGTTTTCCAGCATGCGTTCGTTGAATCTCAGCTGGTCCGCTTTATTCTTCAGGCGTCTGTCAGTTTTCACCAGATATTCCATGACATTCCTGTCCACCACCGCCATATCAATGCGGCCATTCACCAGTTTCACCAGATTGGTGGCGTCGGATGTCACTGCCTGCACCCTGATACGCCCATCGGCCACCCGTCTGTCGAACTCCGCTTCGTTCACGTAATCCTGCACCACGCCTATGGGGTAATTGGCGAGGTCGTCGTGGGAGTGCCATTCAACCGGATCGTCGGCACGCTCTGCAAACCCCAGTGGGCCGCTGCCCATTACATGGGAATAGTGGAAAGACTCGGCCACCGACTCGGAATAATACTCGGGAAAATAACCGGCATATTTTGAGTCCTGATCCTTGGCCAGTACCACCGTGCGGGACCAGGGGAAGAAATCCACTTTCAGGTTGTATCCCATGGCAGCAAAGGCGGCTCTGACCACCTGAACCGACGCGCCACCACCGGGAAGATCCTTGCCGGAGTATGGCGGCCAGTCCAGGGATGTCAGATAAACAGTTTTTCCGTCGGCGAGCGCGGCTCCTGCAAACAGCAGTCCGATGCATAGAAACAATATTTTTTTCATGGTATGAATCACCTCCCTGAAGGTATGTCCCCCGAGCCGTTCAGAATGTTGTAATTTAAGCAGAAGCGCCTGTAACCACAACCGGCTGCGCAACCTCCATCGATGCGCCAGGCTTCAGCCTCGCGGTCGGTTCAGCCTATTATCGTTAGGTTCACAAGGCAAACGGGGTTCCCTGGCAGACATTTTCATTAGCCTCAGTATTCTATAAAATGCCCAGCCATTTACCGTTGAATGGTTGCGCCATGTCCCGCAGGAAATCCGCTGACGACAGGAATACACTCCACCCTGAACCGGATCGTATATACGCCGAGCCCCGGTCCCATCTGGTGGATTTCGCCTTTGATGAACAGGTGGCTCAGGTGTTTCCGGATATGATCCGCCGTTCCGTTCCCGGCTACGAAACCATTATTTCCATGCTGGGCGTATTTGCCAGGCAATACGTTACCGACAACAGCTGCATTTATGACCTGGGTTGCTCCCTGGGTGCTGCTTCCCTGGCGGTCCGGCGCCATGTGCAGGCATCCGGTTGTGCGTTGATTGCCGTAGATAACAGTGAGGCCATGGTGAAGCACTGCCGCGAGAATATCGAGCGGGACCATTCCATCACCAGCGTGGAAGTGCGCTGTGAGGATGTGCAGGACACTGTTATCAGCAACGCTTCCCTGGTAACCATGAACTTCACCCTGCAGTTTATCAGCCCGGACCGGCGCGAATCCGTTCTGCAACGGATATATGACGGCATGAACCCCGGTGGCGCCCTGATACTTTCCGAAAAAATCATCTTTGATGACGCCGAATCACAGCACTGTCATCAGCAATGGCATCATGGTTTCAAACGGGCCAATGGCTACAGTGATCTGGAAATCAGCCAGAAGCGCCAGGCCATCGAGAACGTGCTGTTGCCCGACAGTGCCCGGGTTCATCACGAGCGTTTGCAGAGCCTGGGTTTCTCCCGGGTGGAGCAATGGTTCCAGTGCTTCAATTTTGTTTCTTTTGTTGCAGTTAAATGATTGAATTCGATAGCTTTTTTGATCACATCAGCCGCACCCGTTTCAAGCCATGGCAGGAGGACTTCCGGCAGGCCATTGAAATGGCGCTGGGCCCCGGTCGTCACGGTGATTTTTCCCGCTGGCGGAGCGGGCTGGAGGCATTGCCTGACATCCCGATTGACGGGATTGATCTGAACAGTGCCCGGATAACTGCCGGCAGCCAGGAAAGCTGTGATAATGAAACCCGCGCCCGGCTCAAAGCCGCTCTGATGCAGCTCCATCCCTGGCGCAAGGGCCCCTATGAAATTGCCGGGCTGCACATTGATACCGAATGGCGCTCGGACTGGAAATGGGATCGTATCCGCGATCACATCAGTGATCTGAGTCACCGCAAAGTGCTGGATGTGGGCTGCGGCAGTGGTTATCACCTGTGGCGCATGGTGGGGGCCGGCGCCGGGCTGGTGATGGGTATCGACCCGTCCCAGCTGTTCCTGTGTCAGTTCCATGCCATAAAACATTATCTGGGCAGTCAGCCTGCCTACCTGCTGCCCATTGGCATAGAAGCCATGCCGCGGGGCATGCGGGCCTTTGATACCGTGTTTTCCATGGGGGTGCTGTATCACCGCAAATCACCCATGGAGCACCTGCTGGAGCTGCGTGATCTGCTGTTGCCGGGCGGCGAACTGGTGCTGGAAACCCTGGTGGTGGACGGGCAGGAAGGCTATAGCCTGGTGCCGAAAGGCCGTTATGGCCGAATGGGTAATGTCTGGTTCCTGCCCAGTCCCGCCACCATGAAGCAGTGGATGGACAAATGCGGATTGCGTAATATCCGGATGGTGGATATCGCTCCCACCACCACCGACGAACAGCGCGCGACGGAATGGATGACATTCCAGTCACTGCAGGATTTTCTTGATCCCGAGGACAGCAGCAAAACCATTGAGGGTTACCCTGCACCCGTGCGCGCGGTGTTTGTTGCGGAAGCCCCCTGAAAACTTGGCAAACCAAAAGGACTCTGTTGTGAAAAACCCGGTTACCAGATTTGTGTTTTTACTGGCCTGCCTTACCCTTTCAGCCTGTCAGTCGGCCTATTACAGTGCCATGGAGCAGGTGGGAATACACAAGCGTGATATTCTGGTGGACCGCGTGGAAGAGGGGCGGGATGCCCAGGTGGAAGCCAAGGAAACCTTCAAGTCCGCGCTGGACAGATACCAGACGGTGCTGAATATGGAACGCACCGACCTGCAGGACAAGTACGAAGCTATCAGCGATGAATACGACGCCGCCAGCGAGGCCGCCGCCAGGGTAACCGAACGCATCGATGCCATTGAAGACGTGGCGGAAGCGCTTTTCGACGAATGGCTTGAGGAGCTGGAGCAATACAGCAGCCGGGATCTGCGGGCCCGGAGCCAGCGCAAGCTGAGCGACACCAAAAGCAAATACGACCAGCTGATGCGGTCCATGCGCCGGGCCGAAAGCAAGATGCAGCCGGTGCTGTCTGCCCTGAAAGATCAGGTGTTATTTCTGAAACATAACCTGAATGCCCAGGC
>JAWVYU010000408.1:0-4185 GCA_033722575.1 Ketobacteraceae bacterium
GTCCACCAGATAAGCCACCTGCGCTTCCAGCAGTTTTTCCGCTTTTTCGGATAAAGCCCCCATTATTCCCCCTGGATTTTCTAGTTAACTAAGCGACACTGTAAATGACAAGCTGCAAAACAAGAAGCGAAAAGACACCCGCCAGGATATCATCCAGCATAATCCCCAGTCCGCCATGAACCTGCCGGTCGAGATAGCGAATCGGCCAGGGCTTCCAGATATCGAACAGGCGGAACAGCGCAAACCCCAGCACCAGCCAGTACCAGGTAAAGGGCACTGCGATCATGGTGATCCAGAATCCCACAAACTCATCCCAGACGATACCGCCATGGTCGTGAACGCCCCAATCCCGGGAGGTTTTACCGCACAGATACACCCCCACAACGGCAGACAGCGCCACCAACCCCAGATAGACCGGCAATGTTACCTGTGCCAGACCCAGGTAAAGTACCGCCGCCACGACCGTACCCCAGGTGCCCGGTGCTTTCGGGGCAGCGCCACTGCCAAGCCCGATGGCCAGAAAATGTACCGGATGACGAAACGCGGACGCAGGAACGGTGTTACTCATGAGAAATGCCGGTATCCCTTTGCTGTGATAATGGCGCCACCGGTATCCGCCAGTTGACCGGTGTCAGTGATCCGGCCGATGGAATGCACTTGAGCGCCGGCAGTGGCAGCCGCCTGCTTCAGAGCAGCCCCGGCAGAGGCCGGCGCGGTAAATAACAGCTGATACTCATCGCCAAAGTTCAATGCTTCCAGCAGGGCATCGCGATCAGTGGATTGCAACTTCCGCAGCGGCTCGGCGACCGGCAAGGCCGGAATATCGAGCTCTGCTCCCTTCCCGCTGGCCTTGAGAATATGGGTCAGATCAGCGGTGAGACCATCGGAGATATCAATGCAGGCGTGCACGTGCTCCCGGATGGCCATGGCCAGCTTTATCTGCGGCCGGGGACGGAGCAAACGCTCCAGGGCGACTGTGCGGTGAGGTTCGGAAAGTGTCTGTTGCTGCTGCAGATGGGCAAGACCCAGACCGGGCCAGCCCAGCTCGCCACTGACATAGATCAGGTCATCTGTTCTGGCGGCATCCCGCCGCAATGCTCTGCCCTGGGGAACCCAGCCTGCCACCTGAACCGTTACCGTCAGTGGTCCGCTGGTGGTGTCTCCCCCCACCAGCGGCACCCGGTATTCACGGGCCATCCGGCCCAGCCCCTCAGAGAACCCTTCAAGCCAGGCAGGATCCTGTTCCGGCAGCGTCAGGCACAGGGTAAACCAGGCCGGTTCTGCCCCCATGGCCGCCAGATCGCTCAGGTTCACCGCCAGCGCCTTGACCCCCAGATCCACCGCATCCACATCTTCCAGAAAATGAACACCGGCAACCAGGGTGTCGGCGGTTACCGCCAGTTCGTATCCGGGCCGGGAAGCCAGCAGTGCGCAATCGTCGCCAACACCCAGAACCACATTGGGGGATGCGCTGTCTGCAACATCCCCCAAGGGTTTAAACCAGGTATTGATTAACGAAAACTCATCCATGGGCGATCCGGTTATTCACTGGATGGCTTCTGCTGACGATGGGCGGTGATTTCCGTGAGGCGCAGCTTCTGCGCCGCCTTGTCCAGAATGCCATTCACGTATTTGTGGCTGTCCGTGGCACCGAAGATCTTCGCCAGCTCCACACCCTCATTAATGGCAACACGGTAAGGTACATCAATCCGTTTTGCCAGCTCATAAACCCCGATCCGCAGAATCGCCAGTTCCACCTGATCCAGCTCGCTCTTGTCACGATCCAGATAGGGCTCGAAATAGCTGTCCAGCTCGTTCACGTTCCCCGGAATCTTGTGGAGCAATTCGTGAAAGTAGGCGGTATCGGTTTTTCGCAGATCATTGTCTGTACGAAACTGGGCTTCAATATCGTTCAGATTATGCTGCGTCATTTGCCACTGATACAGTGCCTGGGTAGCAAATTTCCGCGCTTTACGCCGGGCCGCCGGTTTGGGCTTTGCCGTCGCGCCGGACGGCTGTTGCGAATCTGTATTCACAGAGGGTTACCTTTTTAAAGAACTCAATCAGTCTCTTGTGAGCTGAGGTGTTAAATCATTTGCTCTGGCAGGTTTATTAACCGTCCAGCTGGCGGAACAGGCTCACCATTTCCAGTACGGTCATGGCGGCTTCTGCACCTTTGTTGCCGGCCTTGGTACCGGAGCGTTCAATAGCCTGCTCGATGGTATCGGTGGTCAGCACACCAAAGGCTACCGGAATATCCGCGTCCAGACTCACACTGGCAACGCCTTTGGCGCACTCGCCCGCCACGTAATCAAAGTGTGGTGTTCCACCCCGGATGACTGCACCCAGGGCAATAATGGCATCGGGCTTGCGGGTGGCAGCAACCCGCTTAACAGCCAGGGGCATTTCGTAGGCCCCCGGTATGCGCACCACTTCGATATCAGATTCGGAGACACCGTGACGCACCAGGGTATCAATCGCGCCCTGCAGCAGGCTCTCTACCACAAAGCTGTTGAACCGCCCCACCACGATGGCATAGCGGGCCTTGTTCGCACGAAAATCACCTTCAATCACTTTAACGTTACTCATGTTTTATTCCTTAGACCTTTTTGAACTCTATCGACCCGGCGATCAGTCGTCACCGCTATCGCTGCCAATGTACTCCACGATTTCCAGGCTGAAACCGGAAATGGCGTTAAAACGCATGGGGCTGCTGAGCAGGCGCATTTTGTGAATACCCAGCTCCTGCAGAATCTGGGAGCCGGTGCCGATGCTGCGATAGACACTGGTGCCATCCCGCAGCATGGCTCTATGTGTTACCTTGACGCCATAGTACCCGTCCAGCAGATCTTCCACCGGGTGGGCACCAAAGGAGTCACCCAGTAACAGCACCACGCCGGGATCTTCATGTTCCGCCATAAAACTCAATACCTTGGGCAGACTCCAGCCGGAGGCGTCTTCTTTCTTGGCCCGCAGCAGGTCCCGCAACGGGTCTGCCACGTGCACCCTCACAAAAGGTGCCTCACAGGCCGCCAGTTCACCTTTCACCAGCGCCAGATGGTGTTTGTCCTCAATCAGATCCCGGAACTGCACCAGCGTGAATTCGCCAAAGTCCGTGGGAAACGGCTGGGTGCGAACCCGCTCGATCGTTTTCTCATTCACGGTACGGTAGTGAATCAGATCCGCAATGGTGCCAATCTTGAGGTTATGCTGCTGGGCAAATTTTTCCAGATCCGGACGGCGCGCCATGGTGCCGTCCTCATTCATGATTTCCACAATCACCGACGCAGGTTCCAGCCCCGCCAGCCGGGCCAGATCACAACCGGCTTCCGTATGACCGGCACGCCGCAACACCCCACCGGCCTGAGCCTTTAACGGGAAGATATGCCCCGGCTGGACGATATCCTGGGGTTTGGCGTTGGCTGCCACGGCACGCTGCACGGTGGTGGCCCGGTCTGCCGCCGATATCCCCGTGGTCACCCCTTCTGCCGCTTCAATGGACATGGTGAAGTTGGTGCCGTGCTGGGCATTGTTATCATTTACCATGAGCGGCAGGTTCAGCTGCTTGCACCGTTCCGCGGTCAGGGTCAGGCAAATCAGACCCCGGGCATGCTTTGCCATGAAATTGATGTCTTCCGGGCGCACCATGGTGGCCGCCATAATGATATCGCCTTCGTTTTCACGGTCTTCGTCATCCATCAGGATCACCATTTTGCCGTGGCGAATATCTTCAATAATCTCTTCAATGGAGTTTAATTCCATACACCTTCCTCGAGTTGACTTCGAGCCTTTTAACGTTTCAGAAACCCGTGTTCCGCCAGAAATGCTTCATCAATGCCGGGTTTCACTGTTTCGCTGCCCTGCGCCCCACCGGTCAGCAAACGCTCCAGGTATCGGGCAATCACATCCACTTCAATGTTCACTTCGGTACCCACGCGCCAGTGGGGTATGGTGGTTTCCAGTGTAGTGTGGGGTACGATATTGAGGTAAAAACTGTGGGCCTCATTGGCATTCACCGTCAGGCTCACACCGTCCACCGAAATGGATCCCTTCTCCGCGATATATTTTTCCAGCCCCGCCGGCATGCTTACCTGAAACGTCACTGACCGGGCATCATCGCTGCGCGACAGGATTTCGGCAACGCCATCCACGTGGCCACTCACCAGGTGCCCACCAAGCCGCGAC
>JAWVYU010000409.1:0-4162 GCA_033722575.1 Ketobacteraceae bacterium
AGCGCTCGCACGGTATCAGCAGGCCGAACCCGCGGGGTGTCTTGAATTGTACCAACACTAAGCGAATAACAGGGCAAAGGAGAATGGGGCATTCACCAAATCCTCAGGATTAACACTCTCGGGATTAAGGATTTTATGTGCAGAAAAATACTGGGGTAAGGAGTGCACTGTCATGACATTACAAGATGAGGTCCGTGCTATTGTTGATGACCGGGAGCACGGTTCATCGGCACTGCTTGAACGAATAGCAAATCTGTTAAAAGATCAGGCTGCCAACACCACTCCCCGGCAGATGAGGCAAGCTTTTGCTCAGCTGCGCGAAATTGACCAATCCATGGTGCTGGTACACCATTTCCTTGATGCGATGGAACAGCACATCGAGAGCAACCTGGCCCAGGCCATAGAATCCTATCAGTTACACTGGCAAAAGGTCCCCGCAGCGGTGGCCGAAAATCTCAGGCCAATGCTGAACACGATACAACCCCGGGTTTTGGTTCATAGCCATAGCGGCTTGATCATTCAGGTTGCCCAGGAGCTTGCCAGGTCCGGCGTAAAGCCCAGCTTTTGGCAGACTCGATCACTCCCCGGGGGCGAAGGCCCACTGCAGGCACAGGATCTGTGCGATGCTGGTTTTGATGTGTCCCTTATTGAAGACGAACAGATTAGTGAAGTAGCCCATCAGGCAGACTGTGCCTGGCTGGGCATGGACCAGTATGACACCCACGGCTTTGTTAATAAGCGGGGCAGCGCGGCAATAGCCAGAACTTTTACGGAGTGTGGTAAACCTGTGTACGCCCTGGGCGATTCCCGCAAAAAGGTCGCCACAGTTAAATACTCTAAAGAACTATTCGAATATACGCCTTTCAAGCGTGGGATCTACCTGGTTAAAGAGTGAACTTATCGACCACACCGAACAGCGATTGCTAACCATTTTTTTCCCTGAATCAAGTGTCAGTATGTACTTTATGTAACCCTTCGTTACTTTATGTTGAATTGGATTGCCCAAACATCTGATTACGTTTATAACGTCCCGCGGAAGCGCTGGTAGCGTTCGCCGGGTGTGTTGTTTTCGTTGTTTTTAGCATCTTTCGACAGGAAGAAAAGGAGTTTCCTTTGAATAACTTTAAGTTGTTATCGATATACATATTTACGTTGCTTGTGTTGACCGGTTGTGGTGGTAATCCTGAAGAGCTATGTGATGTTGGTGAAGAGCCAAATACTATTTATATAGATCAAAATGCTGACATACCGGACTATCCTTCCTACTCGCGCCCCATTTTCAGTGAGGGCCAGATGACGCAATATGTACCTAACCAGAGCTTCGCATCCTGTTTGCCCAGAAATCTTGATGACCCTGGTGAACGCCCTACTTCCTCTTCAGATAATGCGGCAACATGGGTGAAAGCTTCCAGATTCTGGTACTTTCCTGGTGAGACAATTACTGCCGAGGCTGATGTAATTGGTTTGGACGCAAGCCGCTTTAGCAGTGTATCTGCGCGATTGATTGTGGATGAGGGTAACGAGGTAATTGCCACTGCCACCGGGGTAAAAATCCCGGGAACCGCACATAAATATCGCTTGAGTTTCGACAACGCGGGTGAGTTTTCAATTGATAATACGAAAAGAATGAGCATTATTGCTGAATTCACCGTTGAAGATCACTATTTCGAGATAGGAACATCCATCGAATACTATGAAACAGTGGTTACCAGACTGGACTCCATTGGCCCGGCCGAAGTGATTGCAGAACATCTGGAAATTCCGGTGTACGTGAGCACCACCGAGTTGGGCATACATTCAGTTAGCGCTAATCTTTATGATGCCGAGTCTGGCATTCCCCTTGTGCACTTGTATGCAGATAAAGACCTGACCCTTGAAAGTGACGTGATTACGCTGCAGGCACACATTGCTGCACTCAAAATCGCGGGATCCGAGGGCCCTTATGTGTTGAAAGACTTTGCTTTAACTCGTAAGCCCTCGCCACCGAATTACGTCACAGAACGGGGTTCCGTTATTCCATCCAGCGTAGCCATTCCGCAGTTCCCGTTCACTGAATATAATGATATCCCTTACGTTCCGTAGTAGATCTCAATAGTTCATTCAAGATATATCGTTCAATAAAGAGCCGCAGTCAATACTGCGGCTCCTTCTTTGTATACCTCACTGAACCGCGCCATTGTCAATTCACCATCCACTCCTATATGCTTTTCCTTCAATACATTAACCCATAAGCAGTTATGACACACTCACTCACCGATTATGCTGACCGCCGGGTTCTGTTTTTCTCCGGCAAGGGCGGCACCGGAAAAACCATTGCCAGCGCCGCCCTCGCCGCCCAATGCGCGGCTGCGGGTAAGCGCACACTGTGGATCGAGCTGACGGAGAACCCCAGAGGCCATTATCTCTTCCAGGGCTATCAGCCGGCCTACAACCCACAGGAAATACGCCCGCAGCTTTGGGCCATGAATCTGCGATTCCGCCCGGCCGTTGAGGAATATCTGGAACTGGTGTTTCGCGTGCGCTGGTTATCGCGTCGAATTGCGGGTAATCAGCTGTTCCGTATTTTTACTGATACCCTGCCCGGCCTGTATGCCTTGGTTGTTCTCGGCAAGGTATGGCATGAATCGGAGGAGATGGAAAACGGCAAACCGCTGTGGGACCAGATTATTGTCGATATGCCAGCCACTGGCCACGGCCTGGTGCTGTTTCAATTGCCGGGTGCCGCGTTGGATATTGTGCCGAGCGGCCCCGTGGCGGAACGTACCCATGATATTGACAATATGCTGCGTGATGCTGATCGCACCGGCATTGTGGTGGTGACTTTGTTGGAAAAACTGGCGGTGGATGAAAGCCTGGAAATGATCGAGTCACTGCAGCGGCATACCGCCTATCCGTTAAGGGGGCTGGTGGCGAATTGCGTGTTTCCCGATATCGGCGGTGACGAGCGGGAACGGTTTCGGTCCTGGCTGGAGGGCGGCAATGATTCCGCGATCGCAAAAGCTTTGCCCGATCCCTTGGAGGAAGGTTTTAAAGCCCGGATGCGGTGGATGGCCCGCCGTTTCGATGATCAACAGCCCCTGCGCGAAAGGCTCACCGAACTTGAGGCGCCGTTGGCAGATCTGCCCTGGTGCCCTGGTAATCGCGATGACAGGGTGCTGCAAAGCCTGCTCACACACGTAGGGGGAGGCTCACGACCATGAAGTTGTTGGATCAATACCGCGTGATCATCGTCGGCGGCAGTGGCGGCGTGGGTAAAACCAGCGTCAGCGCGGCGCTGGGTTGCCTGGCCGCACAACAGGGCCACAACACCCTGGTGCTGACCATCGACCCGGCACGTCGCCTTGCGGGCGCCCTGGGCCTTGAGGGGATCGGCCACGAAGCCTCGGATCTTACCGACCAGCTCGAGCAATCGGGCTTTGCCCCCAAGGGCAGGCTGGAGGCGATGATGCTCGATGTGCAGAACACCTTCGATAAACTGGTGGAGCGTTACGCGCCGGATAACGAGACGGCGGAAAAAATTCTCGCCAATCGCCTCTATAAAACCATTGCCGCGCGGCTTTCCGGGAGCCAGGAATACGCCTCCATGCAGCGGCTTTATGAAATCGTCAGCGAGGGTCGCTATGATCGGATTATTCTGGACACGCCTCCCACCACCCATGCGCTGGATTTTCTTACCGCCCCGCAGCGGCTGACCTCGTTTTTCGATTCACGGGTTTTGTCGCTGTTTATTAACATCGGCACTCAGGTGGGGTGGAACATTATCCGCCCCGGCACCAGTATTTTTTTGAAAGGCCTGCAAAAGCTGACAGGTTCGCGGCTGATCGAGGAAATGGCGGATTTTTTTGCGCTGATCGACCCCATTTTAAAAGCTGCAAGGCAAGACCCGGAAAGAGCCAACGCCTTGCTAAAAGATGAAAGCACCGCCTTTATGGTTGTCAGCGGCCCGCAACTGTCCCAGCTTGATGACGCCAAGGTATTTGAAACCAGGCTAAGGGACATGGCAATCAAGGTCGAAGCTTTGGTAGTGAACCGGGTATTGCCGCTGCACCTGAATACCGACACTCCCCTGCCGGCTACCGAGGCCAGTGATGACGCGCTGACCCAATCGATTATTCAGTGGGGCGCCCGGCTCGAAACGGTGGCCCGCAATCAGGTTAAGCTG
>JAWVYU010000410.1:0-4103 GCA_033722575.1 Ketobacteraceae bacterium
AATAATCTAAAAAAAATTTATAACGCCCTAATAGTTATTGGCAGTGCTTTTTTCTGTTTTATTGTTGGCCCTTCTAACGCCCTTTAAATCCGAAGTCCCATTCTCTCCTGACTCTTTTCAGGATTAAATTCGCCGGTCATAAAAACATAGAGTAATAAAGAGGCAACCCCACCATGCCAGAATCAAAAACCTACCACCGCATCCCCTACATGGTTGTTTTCGAGGAACAATCCAGCTTCAAGGACACCTACGCCGGCAGAATGAATTTCGTTGCGCTCGAAGCACACCTCCTGAAACCAAAAACCCCCTCAGATACCGTCATCATATTCATGCACCCCATCGGCGGTGGCGCCTACCTGCCCATGGTGTCTGCCCTGGCAAAAAAAGGCTTTCACACCATCTACTGCAACAGCCGTTACCGCGGCACCGACAGCGCACTCATTATGGAAAAAGTTGTGCTTGACCTTGGCGCCTGCATCCGTGACGCCAAAGAACGGCTAGGCTACAAAAAAGTCGTGCTGGCGGGCTGGAGCGGCGGTGGCTCCCTGTCGCTGTTTTACCAGAGCCAGGCCATGGAGCCCACCATTACCCACACACCCGCAGGCGACGAACTCAACCTCAAAGAAGCTGGCCTGACACCCGCCGATGGCATGATGTTGCTGGCAGCCCATATCAGCCGGGCCGGTACCCTGACTGAGTGGATGGATGCCTCGATACTGGATGAAATGGACCCCACTCAACGGGATCCGGAACTGGATCTGTACGATCCCAATAATCCCAACCAGCCGCCCTATTCCGAAGAATTTGTCACCCGTTACCGTCAGGCCCAGATTGCCCGGAACCGCAAAATCACCGCCTGGGTAAAACAGAAACTCCGGGATTTTAAAAACGACGGGCTGGAGAACGAGGAATTTGCGTTCGTGGTTCACGGCACCATGGCTGACCCACGGTTTCTTGATAAAACCCTGGATCCCAACGACCGCCCCGCCAACTGGTGTTACCTGGGAGATCCCAAAACCGTTAATAACGGGCCCGTAGGGCTGGCGCGGTTTTGCACCCTGCGCTCCTGGCTGTCGCAATGGAGCTGTGATGACTCCAATGCCGATGGTCTGAAAAGTGCTGCCAATATTGGCGTGCCCACGTTGGTAGTGGGTAATTCCGCCGATGACGCCTGCACACCCTCTCACACCCGGCGATTGTATGAAGCGGTTGGTGTGGAGGACAAGGAAGTGCACGAAATCCAGGGCGCTAATCACTACTATTTCGGCCAGCCCGACAAAATGGAAGAAGCGGTGAGTCTGTGCGCTGATTGGTTAACCCGAAAGGGCTTTTCCGGGTAGAACGGGAATAGTAGGCCTGGTAAATGGGATGTCGGGGCCAAATTCGGTACAATCGCGATCTTTCTTTTTATGTGCTTTCGGGATTTTGAACTATCAGTGGAGTGAACCATGAGTACCATGCTTGAAGACAGTGATCGCGAGTTGTTCCGTGACAACCTGAAAAAGTTTCTGGACAAGGAAATAGAGCCCTATTACGAAGAATGGGAAAAAGCCGAGATTTTCCCCCGTGAACTCTGGAACAAGCTGGGTGAAAACGGCTATCTGTGTGTGGATGTGCCGGAAGAGTACGGTGGCTATGGTGCGGATTTCCGCCTGTCTGCCATTGTGGTGGAAGAAGTCTGCCGCGCGGGCTATGCCGCGCTGGGATCTTCCATTTCGGTTCACTCGGATATTGTCGCCCCCTATATAGCTCATTTGGGCACGGAACAACAGAAACAGCATTGGTTACCGAAAATGGTCACCGGTGAAGCCGTGGGTGCCATCGGGATGACCGAGCCCGGCGCAGGTTCTGATCTGCAGTCCATGCGGACCTCCGCGGTGAAAGAAGGCGATCAGTACGTTATCAATGGCCAGAAAACCTTTATCACCAATGGCCAGCACTGTGATGTGATTGTACTGGCGGCAAAAACTGATCCTGCCAAGGGCGCGAAGGGCATCACCCTGTTCACGGTGGACTGCAGCCTGGAAGGCTTCCAGCGTGGCCGCAACCTGGAAAAAATGGGTCTTCACTCCGGCGATACCTCGGAACTGTTTTTCGATAACCTGAAAGTGCCTGAAGCTGATGTGCTGGGTGGCCTGGGTCAGGGCTTCGTGAACATGATGAACGAGCTGCCCCGCGAACGGCTGATTCTGGCCATTGGCGCAGTGGCCGCCTGCGAAGGCATGCTCGACTGGACGCTGGACTATGTGCAGGATCGCAAGGCCTTCAGTCAGTCCGTGGCCCGTTTTCAGAACACCCGCTTCAAGCTGGCGGAAATGCGCACCCAGATTGAGGTCAACAAGGCCTATACCGAAAAATGTACCAGCAAGTATGACCTCAAGGCCCTCAGCACCACCGAAGCGTCCATGGCGAAGCTGTCCACCACGGAACTGCAGTGCAAGGTGGCTGACGAGTGCCTGCAACTGTTTGGTGGTTATGGCTATATGCGCGAATACCCCATTTCCCGGGCCTATGTGGATGCCCGGATCCAGCGGATTTACGGCGGCACCTCGGAAATCATGAAAGAAATCATATCCCGCGACATGGTAGGCCGCTGAGCGGGGATCTGAACAGGACACGCCATGGCGGAAAAACCCAATACGCGCTCTCTGTCGGTGACCGAAAGTCTGCGCGAGCAGCTGCTGGCCGGAGCCTTTCCGCCGGAGTCCCGCCTGCAGGAAGTGGCACTGGCGGAGCGCATGGCGGTATCACGCACTCCTATTCGTGAAGCCCTGCGGGTACTGGCTCAGGACGGGCTTCTTACCTATCAGCCCAATAAGGGTTATCTGGTGCGGCGCTTTGCGCTTGAGGATATTCTCAAGGTGTTCCGGGTGCGCGCCGTGCTGGAAGGCCTTGGTGCCCGCATTGCTGCCGAGCAGGGTCTGAAGCCGAAGCAGCAGCAGGCGATCGAAGACGCCCTGAACTGGGGTGACCGGCTGCTGGCCCTGGGAGAAAGCAGCCCGGCATTCTGCGACGAATGGCGGGATATGAACACGCAGTTTCATCTGGCGGTTCTGGAAGCGGCGGATAACGAATTGCTGTACCGGTTTGCCGGTACCTCCCGGAAGGTGCCGGTGGTCTTTAACGGTTCTTTCCGTTTTTATACAGAGCAGGACTTCAGGCGCTCAATGGACCATCACCACGTGATTTACGACGCTATCAGCAAGGGTCAGGGCGAAAGGGCGGACATGATGATGCAGGAACACATCTACCATGCCCGGGAAATTATTGCTGCCAACTTTGATAAAGTCTTTGCTCCTGATCTAACTGACTGAATTTTCACGTATTTCGGTTGCCACGTAAATCAGCCTAGTTTTTGTGTGATTTTTATCCATAATTAAATAATAAGTGCCGGTTTTCTTTATGGAATCGCGGCTTATACTGATTTATTAAAGTTGGCTTTAAAACCGTTCTTTCGCTTTACACCTGATTAATGGAACGGTCGAGGAGGAAAGTTGCGTCCTTTTGAGTTCGCCGATGAACCCGGTACCCGGGTTGTCCTCATTAAGGTGTACCCTGTAGAAACCGACAAGATCACCGAAGACGAGGCCCTGCGCACCTGGAATATGTCCGAATTCCGGGTTTGTGCGCTGGACCAGCAGAAGCTCAGCCAGGCCCTGGCGGATGCCCTGGAGGAGCTTGAGGAAAACCCCCCCGTGCCCTCCATGGACCTGGAGGAGTCTGAACCGGAGCCTGTTTTTGTTTGTGCGGTGGGTGAGCACAAGGATGCCGTATGCCGTATCGAGATCAGCGACGACTGTATGCAGGCAGAGCTGATTATTACCGCAGCCCAGGGCGGCCATCATCTGGAAACCACCGATGTCAAAGAGGCCATCACCGAACACAAGATCACTCACGGCGTCCAGTTTGAGTGGATCAACCGTCTGGTAAAGGAAGCCCAAATCGCCGAGCCCGGTTCAGAAGTCAGTGGCATCATTGCCGAGGGCACACCACCGGGCCCGGGCATTCCTTCAGATTTCAAATTTCTGGTGGTGCCTTTTGAGGATCGTGTGCTGCAGCCCCAGGTGCATGATGACGGCTCTGCGGATATGCGCGACCTGGGG
>JAWVYU010000411.1:0-4093 GCA_033722575.1 Ketobacteraceae bacterium
CCGCTGAAACGTTCCCCACTGATTACAGCCAGTACCCATCTGCCACCCTGTGGCGTCGGGTTATGTCGATTGAGTATGACCAGCAGATACTCTGGGCCATCTGGGTTGCCACCGGCTTTGTGCACGCGCTGATTTTCGGTATCGACACCTCGGGAAGCTCCCAGCAGTTGCAGCGCACGCTGTTTCCGATGCTGCTGGGCTCTACCTTTCTGTTCTATTACTGGTTCTGGACTCACGGCGGCCAGACGCTGGGCATGCGTGCCTGGCGGCTGAAGGTGGTGGATGCCCGGCTGGATGGAACACCGCCTCACTTTATCCGCTGTGTGTTGCGTTTTGTGGGTGCGTTTTTTTCTCTGTCAGCGTTTGGTCTGGGCTACATCTGGGTACTGTTCGATCCCAACAATGACACCTGGCATGATCGCATTTCCAGTACCCGCACACTGGTTATCCCCAAGGAAGAGAGCCAGAAAAACAAGTTCAAGAACAATCGCCCTATACCGCGGGATCCTGACTAATTATCAGGGCTCAATTGGATTCCGCACCGGCTGAAGTGCTATTCTGAATAACAGCCCTCTCACAGATTCATCGTCAAAGCAGTCATGGTCTGACCTGGCAATTGTTGCCTTGCGCTCAGGAGCACAGCCCCATGGCCATACAACTCATTGACAATTTTCGTTTTTCTCATAAACCCGTCAGCAGCGATGCCTTTGACGATCAGTCCCGGCGGGGCCGTATGGTAGAGGCACTCGCCAATCGCCTGTACCTTTCCGACGGCGGCGCCTTTCTGATTACCGGCTATCGCGGCGTTGGAAAAACCACTTTTGTCCATGATGTTCTTACCCGGCTGGAGCATACGCTGAACATCCAGCAAAGCCGGGGCAGAAAAACGCCGGAACTGCTGGACGTTTATCTGAATATTGCACGGCCGCTGAGTGGCGTGGAGCTGATGCATTTTATCCTGCGCCAGTTGCACAACCGCCTGGCGGACCTCAGGCTGCTGGGTCAACTGCCCAGGCCCTTGAGAGCGCAACTGCGACTGGCATTTCTGCGCACCAGCGCCATGCTGGCATTAAGCAGCAGCCGGGAAGCGGAGGCGTCTCTGAGCCTGGAAAAGTGGCTCAGCTTCAGCAGCAAACTGACCAGTGGTACCAGCCGCGACATTAATTACCTGGCTTACGATGAACGCAGCGCCGAAAACGATCTGATTGCCCTGGCGCAGCAGCTGGTTCGCGGATTTCGTCCTGATGGCTGGCAGCGTCTGCTTCACCCGTTTGCAGCCCGGAAGCAGCTGAAACTGCTGTTTGTTTTTGATGAGCTGGACAAAATTGAAGAGTCCAGCGGCAACGAATCCTCGCTCACTGACATTTTGCACAGCCTGAAAACCCTGTTCACCACCTCGGGCATCAGCTTTATCTTCGTGGCCGGACGAGCCTTGCATGAACGCTGGCAACAGGATGTACAGCGAGGCGACAGTGTTTATGAAAGTGTCTTCAGTGAATCCCGTTATCTCCCTGCAGTCTGGGACCAGGTAGATCATATCTGTGACCCGTTTCTGGCGGACAGGCATCTTCTGAGTGAATATGATCGTCAGCTTTATAATGACTTCAAACGTTACCTGGCTTATACCGGCCGCGGGATTCCACGACGCATTCTGCGTGGTTTTTATGAACGGGTTCGCTGGGATGGTTTTCATGCCACGCTTTCACTATCAGAAAAAGACCGGCGTCAGATGCGGTTTCACGCGGAGTTATATCAACTGCTGACCCGGGAGGAAGAAAAAATTCTGGGGGAGCAGTCCCGGGAGCTGCGCCCGGACTGGCTGGATAAACAACGACTGGGGCTGTATTACATATTGGACTGGATACTGTCTCAGGGCCCCCGCCCCTTTACCCTGGCTCAACTGATTGATGCTGCAGCCCACGAACTGAAAGCCGGTATTGCGCCTGCACAGGAACTGGCACCCAGAGTCGTCACCGGCCTGCTGGATCTGCTGTGCGAAAACCAGTACGTGAAACGGTTCACCGATATTGATGAAACACAGTTGGGGGAAAACAGTGAGGCACCGGAAAAATTCCGGTTACTCATGCGCCGCCTGATCGAAATGGGGCGCTATCGGGATCAGGAAACGCCACCATCCACCGATACCGAAACCAAAGTCCTTTCAGACCGTTACCAGGTATTGGAAAAGCTGGGCCAGGGTGCTTCGGCCCAGGTGTTTCGTGCCGTAGACCGCCAATCCGGACGCATTGTGGCAATCAAGTATTTCAATGCTGATTTCTTTTCTGCCGATTCCAGCCTGCAGGACCGCCTGCGGGCCGAAGTGGCCGTGCAGCGCAAGCTGAATCACAGCGGTATCGCCAAAATGCTGGAAGTCAGCTTTGAAGGAGATACACCCTTTATCGTGATGGAATTTCTGGAGGGCGTTACCCTGCACCGGTTGCTGCAGAATGAAGGCAAGCTCCCGGTACCGCGGGCACTGAGTATCATGCGTTCCCTGCTGGATACCCTGCACTACCTTCACAGCCAGGGCATTATCTGGCGCGACGTTAAGCCGTCCAACATTCTGATCACTACCGACAGCCGTATTGTTATTATCGATTTCGGTACGGCACAAACTGTCAAAAGCGCCCAGAGCGGCCCGGACACCACACGGCTGGGTTTCGCAGTGGGCACGCCAGCCTATATGTCGCCGGAACAGATACGCGGCGAATCCCAGAGTGCCGCCTCGGACATCTTTTCCCTGGGGATTATTCTTTATGAAATGCTGACAGGAGACAAACCCTGGCCGGTGAGTACTCCACTGGAACTCTATCGTGAACTGGAGTCCCGCCCGGTCAGTCAACTGCCTGGTTTAACCGACCTGCCTGAAAAGCTCAGACAGATCCTGTCCAGAGCATTGACACTGGACCCCGACCAGCGTTACCCGACAGCCCAGGCCATGCTGGAAGCACTCCCTCATAGCGAGCCTGATGATGAGCTGGGTTCGCTGGCCAGCAGCGCACGCCAGTCGCCCTATCAGGATATGGAACTGGAAGAGGACCAGAACACCTGGATTACCCCCGCGATGGCAGAGCCGGAATTCTTATGGGGCCAGGCTCAGGAACAGTCCCGGCCGGAAGTCTCAGCCGCCGCTCCGGCACAGCCCTCTACCGCCAAACCTGAGGCCCGCAAAACCAGGCAGAAACAAACGATGAAAGGGGCACCCGCAAATGTCATGGAGGTGGATTTAGACACCATGACCCACCCCCGTGGCTATGCCCTGCTCACCATCACTGAACCTGACAAAACCCGGCATGTTGGCCTGTTTGGCGATAAAGTGGCACTGGGGCGCTCAGCGGAATGCGACATTCAGCTGGAGGATAATTTAACCTCCCGCTTTCATGCGACGATTCACAGGGAAAAGGATCATTTCGTGATAAAGGACCTGAACAGCAACAATGGACTGTTTGTGAATGGTAAACGGGTTTATCAAACCCACCGCCTGAACGATAACGATGACATGACCATTGGTCGCACACGGGTTGTTTTCTCTGCCCCTGAAAGGCACGTCGTCAGAACATCATCAGACTCCGCTGTCAAAGCGTCTGCGTTACCCTGAGTTATTGCGTGCAAAAACGAAATCGACCCCCTCGGGCAATGTCCTGGTAAATTCTTTCAGCTTTAATAGTGTATCCTCCAGCACAGCTGGATCTGTGACATAAAAACCTACCACGCTTCTGGCAGGGGTAATCTTCATTTTGCCCAGGTGCATATCCCCCACCCTTACCCAGCTTTCTGGAATATCCCGAAACCAGTCACGGTATATCATCACAAGATCTATATTTTTCTTTTCCACCAGTTGTTTCATCCATTGGCTACCACCACCCTCATGCCGGGATCGAAGTGCCTCCGCCGAACCCAGCCCCCCACAAGTCCAGCACATAATTGTCGTTATTGTAGGAAACGTAACCCAGATCGTTAACCGCCAGGGGCTTGTTATAGTATTCAACCGCAAACCTGTGCATCTGATACTGCTGTTGGTAAATATTGTTTGAAGCAATGGGCACTGTCACCAGGTTAACCACGTAAGGGGCACCAGCAAATAAAACCGGGC
>JAWVYU010000412.1:0-4089 GCA_033722575.1 Ketobacteraceae bacterium
ACGCTTTTGTACCCGCCAGTGCGCCCACAGCCAACACAATGGCAAGCACCACGATGACCGTGGTTTTACTCATAGATTGTCCTTCATGAAACGGCTGATGCCCGTCTGAAAACGCGGCATCTTAACAGATTAGTTAATAGTCTCTAAGTATAGGAATAAAAAGGTAAAATAACTGTGAATCGGCAGGAAAACCCGGATTTTTGACGACTGACCGGACCGGCCATTTACAGGGCAGTTGCCGCCACCGGCCTGGTCTGCGCTACAGATTCTCAAAAATTAGATAACCCAATGTTACAGAATTATGACATTGAAATTGGCATTATCCCTGTAGCATGAAACCATAACATTCTAACTAAGCCTTTTGATCTAATAATTATAACTGCCGCTATGAAAAAAACCGCTCAGATTATTGCTACCACCACCCTGCTTCCCCTGTTCATTACCGCCTGCGGAGGCGGAGGATCATCCGGTTCCGGAACGGACAATGGCTCATCATCCGTTGTGGCTGACAGCAACACAGTCCCCAACGACGGCCCTGTACTGCGAGGCCAGATCACCGGTTTACAGGGTCTGAGATACGAAACCCAGAGCGAGTCCGGGGTAACCAGCGAAAGCGGCCAGTTTGATTACCGCAACGGCGACACCATTACTTTCTACGTGGGTGATATTGCCCTGGGAAGCGCGGCGGCAGCCGCCAAGCTGGATATCAGCGACCTGGCCGGCGGCAATCAGGAAACACGAACCAATATCGAGAAATTCCTGCTGACGCTGGACTACGATTTGTCCCCCGCCAACGGCGTGCTCATCACCAGCAGTATCCACGACGCCGCCCGCGGCCTGTCCCTTGATTTCACCCAGGACAGCGCCCGTTTTACCCGGGAGGCTGAAAGCCTGGTGGGTAAAAGC
Source organism: Ketobacteraceae bacterium (assembly GCA_033722575.1). Classification (GTDB taxonomy): domain Bacteria; phylum Pseudomonadota; class Gammaproteobacteria; order Pseudomonadales; family Ketobacteraceae. Next base: position 907 of record JAWVYU010000412.1, read on the forward strand.
CTTGCCTCGGAGGAACACCTGATTGTGTTCCGCCACGGCACCGAAGAACTGTTACCAAAAGCCTATCAGCAAAGCGCTGCGCGGGCTGCCCAGCAGACTCTGATGGATTTCAGTTATCCCAGTGTTACCCGGGAGCAGATTGATGCCCTGCCCGGCATTGAAGCGGAAGCGGACACAGTATTCGAGCTTATGCTGGGCAATACCCTCCGCCCGGGAGATTCACCGCTGGAGTACATCATGGCAGCGCTGAATACACCGCTGGTGCTGGACCGCGATGCCGAAGGCTCGCTGTTTGACATGTATGTGGAATACAAGCACCGCGTAAACCGCATTGGCGAAAGCGCGCCGCACATTGATCGTGAGGATTTTGTGGCGGCCATTAACACGGACAACCTGGTGGACGTGCAGCACTTTGTGGTAATGAGCGATTTCCAGATGCGGGATGACGAAAGTCCGCTGAATGTTAACCCGGTAAAATTTCTGATCCCTTCCTCCTACTACCCTGCCAGCGCCCACATTGCCTATCAGGTGGACGATATGGTGCGCACGCTGAGGAACTACGAAGCCAGAATTAACAAGCCCGTGGAGATGGCAATCTTCACCGGAGATTTTATCGACATCAGCCAGTACAACGAGGTCCGGCTGGGCATTGATGTTCTGGATGGCGGCATGATTGATCCTGACACCGGCATCGATGACGATCCCATTCCCGGCACCTTTGCCGATGGCAAGCCCAACGATACCTATGACCCCTTCATGGCCCTTGGTCTGAACGGCAGCGGCGATCAGGCAGATATTCCCTGGTACTACGTGGCGGGCAATCACGATGGTCTGATGCTGGGCAATTTCCCCATCACCAGTGAACCTTTGAACCTGTTTGGCAAGGAAATCCGTGGCGGTACCCGGGAATTTTATGACGAGATCGCCACCGGTGATCTGAACTGGTTTGGCTATGACCCCAGCCTGCTGGGTTTCCTGCTCCACTTTCTGGACGGCTCCTGGAAACTTGAGCCGGATGCCAATCGCCGGGTAGTAGATCCGGCCGACATTGCTCAGGAGATGTTTAACTCCACCAGCCAGCCCCACGGTCATGGCATGCAGCACGTGATTGAACAGCAGGGTTCTCTGGATCAGAAGCAGCATTACAGTTTTGAAAGCAACAACGGCCTGGTGCGTCATATCGCCCTGGATACCAATATGCCCCTGGGGCCGGAAGGCTGGCTTACCCTGCAGTCCCTCAGCTGGTTGCGGGCAGAACTGGATGCGGCGGTGGCCAAAGGCCAGCTGGTGATTGTCAGCAGTCATCACAAACCCAAAGACATCATTATCAACGGCCACCTGCTGATTGATATTCTGAATCAATACCCCAACGTGATCGCCCACCTGGTGGCACACTCCCACATGAACGCCATCCGCGCCCGGGCCGGCAAGGATGCCCTGCACAGCTACTGGGAAATTGAATCCGGTTCCATGGTGAACTGGCCCCAGCAGTTCCGGATGCTGGACATCCAGATTGATCCGGAGAGCGGAACTGGCGTTATGACCAGCACCATGCTGAACCATTCCACCGACAGCCCCCTGCATGTGAGCAACCGTGGCAGGTTCCTGTCGTACATTGAAAGAGACCTGGAGGGTTATTTCTTTGGAGATGGCGGCCTGGAAGCCGCGGAAGGGTTGCCGGAGGACCGCAATACCCGGCTGTATTTTCAGGTGCCTGACGGTGTGCTGAACCGGTTGTAAACCGGACCGACAGTAGGAAAATCGCGCCCTGTAAGGGGCGATTTTCCTACAATGATCAGGGCGAAAATCCGCCTGGCAGTGTTATTATTTCGTTCAAGTTTTTGGTACATTATCCACCCATAAAGGGCGATTTATCAGAGTCCCCTCAAGAGCAACCGAATAGGGATATTCAGGGATATCAATATGAGCAAAAGCCAGGTTGTACTGATCGTTCTTATCGCAGGCGTCGTCTGGCTCAGCAAGGATTACCTGTTTTCGAAGAAAGACATGGTAATCAGCCAGGTTAACGAAATCCGCTCGAGCCAGGCACAAGACAATACATCGCCCTCTCTCAAGGAATTTGAGCACTGACGGGAAACCCGCAATCCACAGAAACCAAACTCCACTAGGCTTTTCATGCTGTTAAGCCATTAACATCCGGTTCAAATAACAAATCAGCATTAAAAACTGTGAAAAATCCACAGAATATCGGCAGTGACCGGATTTTCTTTAACCCTTTTTCCTTCCGCGCTATATTTTCAGTTACCTCATCCCTCACATTGGTGCAATTGTTATGGCCAATAACTCCATCAACACCAACCTTTCCAGTCTGATCGGGATCAACTTTCTCAATCAGCAAAATCAGGCAATCCGCTCGGCGTTCGAGAAAGTCGCGTCGGGCAACCGGATCAACAGCGCCAAAGATGACGCTGCCGGGCTGGCTATTTCCAATCGCTTCGAAACCCAGGTGGGTGGTCTGAATACCGCGGTGCGCAATGCCAACGACGGCATTTCTTTTGCCCAGACCGCCGACAGTGCACTGGGCGAAGTGACGACCAATTTGCAGCGTATTAGAGATCTGTCCCTGCAGGCAGGTAACGGCACCCTGTCGGCCAGTGATCGCAGTTCGATCCAGAAAGAAATCGACCAACTGACTTCCGAGGTCAACCGGATTGCGGAAACCACCACCTTCAACGGCAAACCGGTACTCTCCGGCGCGCTGGGGGATCTGAATTTCCAGGTGGGCGCCAACACGGGCGACAGTGTCAGCGTTTCTGCGCCCAATGCGTCGCTGAACACTCTGGGTAACCAGCCCGGCAATGTTCAGTCACGCAGTGACCGGGTTCGCCTGGAAGCCATTGAGCTGGGTACCCAGGGGATCCAGGAGGGCGATGCCGATGTGGGTGATATTACCGAGCTCAATATTCAGGTGGCCGGGGAAGACCCTGTGAATATCGCCAGCCAGGCTTTTGGCGGCGCCATCGCCACAGTCAACAGCACCAGCGAGCTCACTGACCCCAACAGCAGCAACTTCGGCTCGGGTACCGCAAAAAGTATTGCCGAACGGATCAACAGTGTTCGTGAATCCGGTCAGGAAGGCTTCGAGAATGTATTCGCCAGTGCACGTACCGAATTTCGCGCCAGCGAAGTGGTGATCGATGACTTCTCCGGCAGCATAGACAG
>JAWVYU010000413.1:0-4080 GCA_033722575.1 Ketobacteraceae bacterium
CAGCACCGCCAGCGCCAGCGCCGCTGGCACACCGATCAGCAGCACCATGCGCACTGCCCAGTCCAGGGTCGCGGAAAAGGCATCGGCAGATTGTTTTGCATGCTTGCGCGACAGGCTGGGCAGGATCACCGTGGCGATGGCGATACCGAACACCCCCAAGGGTAACTCCATCAGCCGGTCCGAGTAATACAGCCAGGAAACGCTGCCATCCTCCAGGAAAGACGCCAGGATGGTGTCCAGTAGCAGATTCAGTTGCCCCACGGACACACCGAACATGGCCGGCAGCATCAGGCGCCGTATCCTGACCACGCCTTCACTGTGCCAGCCCCAGCGGGGACGCATCAACAGGTTGACCTGCTTCAGGAAGGGCAGCTGGAACAGCAGCTGGATCAGCCCTGCCAGCATCACCCCCCAGGCCAGTGCCATAATGGGGCGCTCAAGCGTCGGAGCCAGCAACACAGCCGCACTGATGATCACCACGTTCAGCAGAACCGGGGTAAAAGCGGGTACCGCAAAGCGGCCGTAACTGTTCAGCACAGCGCCGGCAAAGGCGGTGAGAGAAATCAGAAACAGATAGGGAAAGGTAATACGCAGCATATCGCCCGCCAGCGCGAACTTGTCGGCATCCTGGGCAAAGCCGGGGGCGAACAGGTAGGCCACCCACGGAGCCGCTGCCACCACCAGCAACGTCATAACCAGCAGAATCCCCGCCAGTGAGCCGGAGGTATCCGCCACCAGCCGCTGTACCTCCTCATGGCGGCGATTACTGCGATATTCGCTCAACACGGGCACAAAGGCCTGGTTAAAGGCCCCTTCGGCAAACAGACGGCGGAAAAAGTTGGGAATTTTGAACGCCACAAAAAACGCATCAGCCCCTGAACCCGCACCAAACAGGTTGGCAATGGTAATATCCCGCGCCAGCCCCAGTACCCGGGACAGCATGGTCATAACACTCACCACCCCGGTTGAGCGCAGCAGGCCGCCTTTTTTAGGGGCCGGTGGCGGCGATAATGGCGGCTGCGATGGCAATTGCGGGCTGGGGGCTGGCGGCGTTTCCTGATCCATAGATGGCGTAATCCGGCTCATAAAGCAGTTAGGGACCGGGTATTATACGCACACCCGGCAAAATTCCTAACTTTCCCGGCATTTTGAGTTGACACAGGCCGCCTCAACCATAATAATTTCGCGTCCTAAAATTCGACGCAAACTGATTTCATACGCAGCTTACGCAGCTATTGTTTGAAACCGTTTGCCGGAATGAATTCAACATACTGAACAAAACATCGGGAGCAAGACCTTGGCAAACTCTCCACAAGCAAGAAAACGTGCGCGCCAGGCTGAAAAGAGCCGCAGACACAACGCCAGTCTGCGCTCAACGGTTCGTACTTACATCAAGAAAACCCAGTCTGCGATTGACTCTGGCGACAAGGCCGCAGCTCAGGAAGCATTCACCAAAGCCGTTCCCGTGATTGACGGTATGGTAAACAAAGGCATCCTGCACAAAAACAAGGCTGCCCGCCACAAGAGCCGCCTGAATGCGCAGATCAAAGGGCTATAACCCACGCCCAGCCTGATCTCGCAGCTATACTAAAAAAACCGGCTCTTGCCGGTTTTTTTTGTGCCGTGAAACTTGCGGGATCAACGTCAGGAACTGGAATCGATCAGAAAACCACCATATTATCCCGGTGGATCAGCTCTTCCTCGTCAATGTAGCCCAGCACCTCCTGAAAGCGGCTTGAAGGCACACCAGCGATCTTTTTCGCGTCTTCGGAGCCATAATTGATCAGGCCACAGGCGACTCGCTGACCCTGCTCATCCACGCAGGAAACCATTTCGCCCCGCTGAAACTGGCCAGTCACCTGCTGCACACCCACCGCCAGCAGGCTTACGCCTTTTTCCCGCAGAAACTGTACAGCACCCTTGTCCAGGGTGATCACACCTTTCATCTGCAGGTGACCGGCGAGCCAGTGCTTGCGGGCCGCCCAGGGCGCCTCGTCCGACACCAGCAAGGTGCCGACATCGTCACCGCGGCGGATGCGCTCCAGCACACCCAGCTCAGCGCCACCCGCAATAACCGTGGCCGCCCCCGAGCGCGCCGCCAGCTCCGCAGCACGGACCTTGGTGGCCATGCCACCCCGCCCCAGGGCTCCGGCAGACCCGCTGGCCATGGCCCGGAACGTAGCATCGGTGGCCCGGCCCATACTGATCAATGTCGCATCACCGTGAGCGCGCGGGTCTTTGTCATACAGCCCTTTCTGGTCCGTAAGAATCACCAGCAGCTCCGCTTCCACCAGGTTCGCCACCAGCGCTCCCAGAGTATCGTTATCCCCGAACCGGATCTCATCGGTGACCACCGAATCGTTTTCGTTCACCACCGGCACCACACCAAGACTCAGCAGGGTAAGCAATGAACTGCGGCTGTTCAGGTAGCGTTTGCGATCGGAAAGGTCATCATGGGTAAGCAGCACCTGGGCCGTATGCAGGCCATGCTTCTGGAAACAGCTTTCCCAGGTTTGCACCAGCCCCATCTGACCTACAGCGGCCGCCGCCTGTAGCTCGTGAATACTGTCTGGCCGGGTGGTCCAGCCCAGGCGACACATACCTTCCGCCACCGCGCCGGAAGATACCAGCACCAGCTCCACCCCTTCCTGACGCAGGCGGGCCATTTGCTCCACCCACCCGGCGATAGCTTCACGATCCACCCCGGCACCGTTGCCGGTGAGCAGGGCGCTGCCGATTTTTACCACCCAGCGACGGGTGCCGGCAATCTGATGGCGGTTCTGTAATCTGGTGCTGTGAGTGGACATGGTGGGTGCTGACGCCTTTCCTTCAATTACCCTGAATACTAGTAGGGCGCATAAACAACTTCGACATCATGATCATCATCGTCGTCATCGTCTGATTTACGTTTCTTGCGCTGGGATTTCACTTCCTGAACCTTGAGACGGGCCTCTTCCTCCAGCTGTGCCTGAATAGCGGCCTCCTGCTCGGCAAATTCGGTGTCGGTGGCCATACGCTCTTTGACGGCCTCAATGTGATTCATTATGGCCTGAACCAGGGAATCGGTACCGGCTCCCGTAGCCGCCGATATCTTAAACACCGGACCCTGCCAGTCCAGCTCCTCAACAATCTCCCGGCAACGGGCCTCGCCCTCTTCCTGGGGCAGCATATCCAGCTTGTTAAGCACCAGCCAGCGTTCGCGGGCGGCCAGCGCCGGGCTGAACAACTGCAGCTCACCGGCAATGGCGTCCACGTTATCCACAGGGTCGCTGCCATCCCAGGGAGCAATATCCACGACATGGAGCAACAACCGGCTACGGGCCAGATGCTTGAGGAAACGAATACCAAGCCCGGCGCCTTCGGACGCACCCTCAATCAGGCCGGGAATATCCGCCATCACAAAGCTGCGCAGCCTGTCCACCTTCACCACGCCCAGATTGGGCACCAGCGTGGTAAAGGGGTAGTCAGCCACCCTGGGCTTGGCGGCTGACACAGCGCGAATCAGTGTGGATTTGCCGGCATTGGGCAATCCCAGCAGCCCGACATCCGCCAGCACCTTCAGCTCCAGCCGCAGATTGCGGTTTTCCCCTTCAGTACCCGATGTCGTCTGCCTGGGGGCCCGGTTGGTGCTGGATTTGAAGCAGGTATTTCCGAGGCCACCACGACCACCTTTGGCCACCACCAGCTCACTGTCGGGGCCGGTAAGGTCCCCCAGCACTTCCTGGGTATCCTCATCAATAATGGTGGTGCCAACGGGCACGGTAAGCACAATGTCATTACCGCTGGCGCCGGTACAGTTCCTGCTGCGGCCGTTTTCGCCCCGCTCGGCACGGTACATCCGCTCGTAGCGGTAATCCACCAGGGTATTCAGATTGGTGTCGGTGCGAATAATGACATCGCCGCCGGCACCACCGTTGCCACCGTCCGGGCCACCAAATTCCACGTATTTTTCCCGCCGGAAACTCAGGCAGCCGTTGCCGCCGTCACCGGCTTCCACGCGGATCGCTGCTTCATCAACAAACTTCATGCCTGAGTCCTCTTTTCAGAATGCAAAAAGCCCCACCAACGCATTGGCAGGGC
>JAWVYU010000414.1:0-4075 GCA_033722575.1 Ketobacteraceae bacterium
AAGCGCGGGCAAAGCAAAAAGAGGAAATCCAGGCACAAAAAGCCGCAGAAGACCCCGTCAAAGTGGCACAAATCGCCTGTGATGCTGCCCAGAAAAAACTGCAGAAGCTGGAAAAGTCGATGGCGCTGCTCGAGGAAAAGGGCGGCGACACCAGCAAACTGGAAGCGTCCCTGACCGACGCAAAACAGGCTTACGAAACCGCCAGAGCCGATCTGGAACAGGCAGAAAAAACTGCCGCCGACAACCCCACGGAAAAGGCCTAGCGAGTTCATTATGCCGGTACTGAATGTAACCTCACCCCATACCCGCCGCCCGCTGAGCACCGGGCAGCTTATGCGCCAGGTCATTTACGCCACCCTGCCCGGCTTGGCGGCACTTACCTGGTTTTTTGGCTGGGGCACTCTGATCAATGTTGTCTGGGCCGTGCTGGTAGCGGTGGCCTCGGAAGCACTGGTGCTCCGGCTGCGCAACAAGCCGGTGAGCTTTTTCCTGAAGGATTACAGCGCCGTGGTCACTGCCCTGTTACTGGCCCTGGCGATCCCCCCCACTGCCCCCTGGTGGCTGATCCTGGTGGGAGTGAGTTTTTCCATTATCGTTGCCAAGCACCTGTACGGGGGCCTGGGTTCCAATCCCTTTAACCCCGCCATGGTCGGTTACGTGTTACTGCTGATTTCTTTCCCCGTGGAAATGACAGCCTGGCTGCCCTCTCACACCAGCGAATCAGCCACGTCACTGTCGTTTCTGGATAGCCTGGCCCTGTTTTTCACCGGGTCTGCCCAGGGTCAGGCGCTGGATGCCTTCACCGGCGCCACTCCCCTGGATACCTTCCGGACCTATAAAGGCAATTACGATGCCCTCAGCAATGCCGGCGTTCTCAATGGCGTGCTGGCCGGCGTTGCCTGGGAGTGGGTGAATGTGGCATTCCTGCTGGGAGGCATCTACCTGATCGCCAGACGCATCATTACCTGGCATATCCCGGTGGCCATGCTGGTATCCATAACCGTTCTGTCTGCGTTGTTTGGTGGTATGGACCCGGACACCTATGCCAGCCCCATGTTTCACTTGCTGAGCGGCGGCACCATGCTGGGGGCCTTTTTCATTGCCACGGATCCGGTGTCTGCGGCCACCAGCAATCAGGGCAAACTCATATACGGAGCCGGTATCGGCTTGTTTATTTACGTCATCAGGGCGTGGGGAGGCTATCCGGATGCCGTTGCATTCAGTGTGCTGTTGATGAACCTGTGTGCCCCCACCATTGATTACTATACCCAGCCCCGCACCTATGGCCACAGCAAGGCCAATCGCGGCATGGCAAAACCGGATTAACCCGGTAAGAGCAGGAAACAGGCAGCTAATTATGGCAACAGAAACCAGCTTACTCGGTGTCAGCATTTCCAGGAACAGTATTATTCTTGGTCTGTTCGCCATTGCCACCACTGGCCTGATTGTACTGACGGAAGTGAATACCCGGGCACCGATAAAAGAAGCCCGCGACCAGGCACTGGCCAGCGCCCTGCACGAAGTATTACCAAAAGCCACCCATGATAACGAGCTGCTGGAAGATGCCGTGCTGGTCCAGCCGGACCCGTTGCTGGGAACCAGAGAACCGGCGGTGGCTTACATTGGCCGCGAAAACGGCAACCCCAATGCCGTTATCCTGCAGGTGACGGCGCCTGAAGGTTATGGCGGTTCCATTAACCTGCTGGTAGCCATTCTGGCGGACGGTACCGTAAGCGGCGTACGGGTAGTTCCACCCCACCCGGAAACACCGGGGCTGGGTGATGCCATTGAAATTACCAAGTCAGACTGGATACTGGGCTTTAATGGCAGATCACTGAACAATCCGCCGGAAAAGCAATGGAAGGTAAAAAAAGACGGCGGGGTATTCGATGCCTTTACCGGGGCAACCATTACACCGCGGGCAGTGGTCGATGCCGTCTACAACGCATTGAAATATTTTGAGCAGAACAGGCTGAACCTGTTCGGCCACCCGGCGGTGACTGACCCGGCCGGGTCTGATAACCCTTAGGTAATCCACTATGTCAGAAGCCAACTATAAAAAGATTACGCTCGACGGGTTGTGGCATAACAATCCCGCCCTGGTTCAGGTACTGGGGCTGTGTCCGTTGCTGGCGGTGTCCGGTTCAGTGGTCAACGCTCTGGCTCTCGGAATTGCCACAATCGCAGTGCTGACCTGCTCGAATATCGCCGTCAGCATGATCAGGCATTACACCACCAATGCGGTGCGTTTGCCTGCGTTTGTAATGATCATTGCCTCGTTTACCACCTGCGCCGAATTTTTGATGAATGCCTTCACTTACGAACTGTATCTGATTCTGGGTATTTTTATTCCCCTGATCGTTACCAACTGTACGGTTCTGGGGCGTGCTGATTCCTTCGCGAGCAAAAATACCATTCCCGCAGCCGCGCTGGACGGGTTCATGATGGGCTCCGGGTTTACGGCGGTACTGGTGGTACTGGGCGCCATGCGTGAGCTGCTGGGCACAGGCCACCTGTTTGCCAACATGCACCTGCTGTTTGGCGAAGTGGCCCGCGACTGGACCCTGACTCTGCTACCCGATTACAAGGGTTTTCTGCTGGCCATACTGCCCCCGGGTGCCTTTATTTTTATGGGTTTTCTGATGGCCATTAAAAATATCATCGACAAGAAAATGGCCGACAAAGCCCGGGCGAAAGCCGCGGAAGCCCCCCGGGAAAGCCGGCGGGTACGTACGACCGGCACCATTACCTGACGCTCCCTGACCTGACGACACTTGACCCTGCCCTGACGGTCAGACAAACAGACGCCCCGATCATGAATGCAGAAAAACGCTACGAGATATTCAGCCGCCTGAAAGCGGAAAATCCCAATCCCACCACGGAACTGAATTACAGTAGCGCCTTTGAGTTGCTGATTGCGGTTATTCTGTCTGCCCAGGCAACAGATGTGTCCGTCAACAAGGCCACCGACAAACTCTACCCTGTTGCCAACACCCCGGAAGCAATTCTTGAGCTGGGGGTGGACGGACTGAAACACTACATAAAAACCATTGGGCTCTATAACAGCAAAGCGGAAAACGTGATTAAAACCTGCCGTGCTCTGCTGGAAAAGCACGATGGCCAGGTGCCGGATAATCGCAAGGATCTGGAAGCCCTGCCGGGTGTTGGGCGCAAAACCGCCAACGTGGTCCTGAATACCTACTTTGGCCAGCCCACCATGGCGGTGGATACCCACATATTCCGCGTTGCCAACCGCACCGGTATCGCGAAAGGAAAAAACGTACTGGAAGTGGAAAAACGCCTGTTGCGCCATGTCCCCCGGGAATTCCGCCTGGACGCACACCACTGGCTGATTCTTCATGGGCGCTATGTATGTACGGCCCGTAAACCCAGATGCGGTGCCTGCATTATTGAAGACCTGTGTGAGTACAAAGAAAAAACCGAATACGCCTGACGCCGTCGCATACGCTTGACACTGCCGCCATATCACGTTGAGATAGGCGTGGGCTTTATACAAGGAAATTCCAATGTTCGACAAACAACTGCTTGAAGTGCTGGTATGCCCCAACAGCAAAACGAAGCTGATTTATGATGAGCAAAAACTCGAGCTGATCAGTCTGGCCAGCGGCCTGGCGTACCCGGTTCGCGACGGCATACCGGTGATGCTGGAAGAAGAAGCCCGCCAAATCACTCTGGAAGAAAAAGAATCCTACAAAAAACGCTGAGGCCAAATCATGAGTGAAGAAACGATTTTTACCAAGATCATCAATCGCGAAATTCCTGCCGACATCATCTACGAGGATGATGACTGCCTGGCTTTCAAGGATATTAACCCGCAGGCGCCGTTGCATGCACTGGTGATTCCCAAAAAGCCCATCGCCATGGTGTCGGACGCCTCCCCGCAGGACGAACCCTTGTTGGGTCACCTGCTGACCGTGGGCGCCAAAGTGGCAGAGGAACAGGGCTACAAGGGCAAGTTCCGGCTGGCGATCAATAACGGAGCCGAGGTGGGCCAGTCGGTGTTCCATATACACGTGCATGTTCTGGCAGGCCGCGATTTCACCTGGCCCCCGGG
>JAWVYU010000415.1:0-4046 GCA_033722575.1 Ketobacteraceae bacterium
CCACAGGCGGGTTAGTTCATCATCCGCCCATTCCATTCTTTCTCCGGCAATCATGATATCGCTCCCCAGGCTGGAAAAATGCAGGTGAGTATACAAAGCCAGGGCGCGGTTATACATATACTCCTCGGGACATTGGGAGTAATGATTGACCTGGGGGATCAGTAATTTAACGAGCTTGTAGGGGAAGGATCCATACTTGCCGACGAACGCCATATTCCAGGTGGCATAAAGATCATTCCAGGCTGCCGGCAAAGGATACCGTGTCAGGATGGCTTTCCTGTCACTGGTCCATTCCGTGGGGCCTTCGCCGGTGAGCATGTTGGTGGTCTTACTGTTTGCCGGGCGGTTTTTTGCGAGTATCCAGCCGCAGTACCCATTGGCACGGAAGCCAAGGCGAACGTCATCGAGTATCGCTTCCAGTATGTTTTCCGGCAATAGCGTGCGCAAAAATACCGGGTCCATCTTGCCACTGCGGTGAAAGCCCAGCACCGCCACCGTAAAGCGGTTGACTGAAAAACGCTTGAAGCGGTCAAACAGCGTCATTTTCCCGCGATTTTCAGCACTGATGTCGCTCTCACTCCAGAGCCTGTGGCAGGCTTCCAGTACCTTCCAGTCTTCTCTTTCCGCGGCGGTCAGGCGTTCCATTACCAGGGCGTAGGCGATCACTTCAGGAAACACCGTGGCCCCCTGGCTCGCAGCTTTGCGGCGCATTTCTGTCAGTGGCAGTCTGGCCGCCTGTTCAAGAAAATCAACAAGATAGCTGTTTTCCGCAGCATATCGGGCAATCTTGCGGATAAAATCGCAGACCTCTGCACTGTCCAGGTCACGGGGTAGCAGCTGATCACTGATGGCGCAGAATACCCCGGATCGCCATTGGTTCCGGTTATCCACCAGCTGAAGCTTGCGGTAGACCGCCAGCATTAACCGGTGGTAGTCATCGGGAGTGAGTGATGTGACGGAGTCTGTCAATAACCGGGTGATGGCATGAATAACGTCTTTACCTGACATCGGCCTGTTCCTTGTCTGTTAGTGTCTGTTTGATCCCTGACTGGATACCCCGGAGTGATCCAGGATTGGCAAGCGCCTATCATAGACTATTTTGGAGAGGTGTGGTTGTTTTTTATGCGATGGATAAGGTCTCCGGACCGGGGGACTGTTCTGCGGACGACGCAAAACGGCATTTGTATCAGCATTTTCACCCTGCTACCTTTTCCGGCCAGTACCTCCCATCGCAGCAGACCATGACAGCGGATAACCGTGGCCGAAGCGCACTATGTCGCTTTTTGCAAACGCCATCCCGTCGGTTGCTATTATTCTGACAGGATACTTTGTCAATCTTGTCCCTTTGGCATCCCCGGCTACAGTAAAAGGCGCTGTGTCCCGCGCTCTGGGTTTTGCATTAACGTTTTATCCTTCGATCATGATGCTCGCTATTGATGTCGGGGTGATCTTTTGGCAGCAACTGAGCTGAAAAGCAGCTTGGGATAAACCTTCCGGAGAAGAAACGCCATCGGTGAAACGCGTCTGGATTTGGCGTTTGCCGAATTATAGTATGGATGCACCCAAGGGCGGGTAGCAACGGAATAGGTGGCGCAAAATATGAACACATCAGTTAACAATACTTCTCACGATGCACCCCTGAGTGAAAAGGAGCTGCGCGCGCTGGATGGCTTCTGGCGGGCCTGCAATTATCTGGCGGCGGGCATGATTTACCTGCAGGATAATGTGCTGCTGGAAGAGCCGTTAAAAGTGGAACACATAAAGAAACGTCTGCTGGGGCATTGGGGTGCCAGCCCCGGATTGGCATTTATGTATGTCCACCTCAACCGGCTCATTAACCACCATGATCTTGATGCCATTTTTCTTGCCGGCCCCGGTCATGGTGCGCCGGGCGTGCTGGCACCCGTGTATCTTGAGGGAACCTACTCGGATATCTATCCGGATGTCAGTCAGGATCGCGACGGAATGAAAAAGCTGTTCAGGCGATTTTCTTTTCCTGGCGGCATTGGCAGTCACTATACACCGGAGCTGCCGGGGTCGATTCACGAAGGGGGTGAGTTGGGGTACAGCCTGTCCCATGCATTTGGTGCCGCGTTCGATAACCCGGATCTGATAGTGACAGTGGCGGTGGGTGACGGCGAGGCGGAAACCGGGCCCCTGGCCACCTCCTGGCACTCTGGCAAATTTCTGAATCCGGTTCGGGATGGTGCGGTGCTCCCCATCCTTCATCTTAATGGATATAAGATCAACAACCCGACCCTGCTTTCCAGAATTCCCCGGGACGAACTGGCGTCACTGCTGCGCGGTTACGGCTGGAACCCCTGTTTTGTGGAGGGCGAAGACCCGGAAGACATGCATCAGAAAATGGCTGCTACTCTCGACGCCTGCGTGAACGACATTCGGCAGTATCAGCAGGAAGCCCGCTCATCGCAGCGGGCAACGCGGGTAATCTGGCCCATGATTGTGTTGCGGTCCCCCAAGGGGTGGACCGGCCCAAAAGCGGTAGAGGGCAAAAAAGTAGAGGGTTTCTGGCGTGCTCATCAGGTGCCGCTGTCTGGCGTTCATACCAGTAAGTCCCAGCTGAAAGCACTGGAAACCTGGCTGAAAAGTTATCAACCGGAGGAATTGTTTGATTCCAGCGGTGCGCTGGTCCCGGAATTAAAAGCACTGATACCCAGGGGAATCCGGCGCATGAGTGCCAATCCCCATGCCAATGGTGGCTTGCTGAAACGCAATCTGCGCATGCCGGATTTCAGGCAATATGCCGCCGCTGTGGAAAAGCCTGCTCGGGACAGTGCCATGAACACCCGGCCGTTGGGCGAACTGCTGCGCGATGTGATGGCGCGTAACCCCCGGAATTTCCGGGTGTTCGGCCCGGATGAAAACAGTTCCAATAAACTGGATGCCCTGTATGAAGTCAGCAAGAAACTTTGGCTTGCGGAATACCTGCCGGAAGACGATGACGGCGGGCAGTTGAGCCCGGATGGTCGTGTGCTGGAAATGCTGTCCGAGCATACTCTCGAGGGCTGGTTGGAAGGTTATGTGCTCACCGGCCGCCATGGCTTTTTTGCTACCTATGAAGCGTTCGTACATGTAATTGACTCCATGTTCAACCAGCATGCCAAGTGGCTGGCTATCTGCGAGGATCTGTCATGGCGGGCACCCATTGCCTCTGTCAATCTGCTGATCACCTCAACGGTATGGCGCCAGGATCACAATGGCTTTACCCATCAGGATCCCGGGTTTCTGGACCTGGTGGTGAACAAGGATCCCAGAGTCACACGGATTTATCTGCCACCGGATGTCAATTGCCTGCTGTCCACCGCCGACCATTGCCTGCGGAGCCAGAACGATATTAACGTGATAGTCTGCGACAAGCAGTCGCACCTGCAGTATCTTGATATGGACAGTGCCATTAAACATTGCACCCAGGGGATAGGTATCTGGCAATGGGCGAGCAATGACCAGGGCGCGGTACCCGATGTGGTCATGGCAGGCTGTGGTGATATTCCCACCAAGGAAGCGCTGGCCGCCACGGCATTATTGCGCGAGCACTTTCCGGAACTGAAAGTCCGGTTCATCAATGTTGTGGACCTGTTCCGCATGACACCGGAAAAGGAACACCCACACGGTTTGTCTGACAGTGACTTTGACAGTCTGTTCACTGTGGATCGACCCATTATTTTCAATTTTCACGGTTACCCCTGGTTGATACACCGCCTGGCCTATCGCCGCACCAATCACGGCAATCTCCACGTGCGCGGCTATGTGGAGAAAGGCAATATCAACACGCCCATGGAACTGGCCATTGAAAACCGTATCGACCGTTTCAGCCTGGCCATGGAAGCGATTAACCGGATACCGGCATTGAAAGTGGCGGGGGCCCATGCCAAACAATGTTTCAGAGACCGGCAAATTGAATGCCTGCAGTACGCCCATGAACACGGTGTGGATATACCGGAAATTCAGGATTGGGTTTGGCCTTTTGAAGAGTGAGCAAAAACACGGTGATCTGGGTGTCAGATAACCTGTTGCGCCTGTTAACC
>JAWVYU010000416.1:0-4033 GCA_033722575.1 Ketobacteraceae bacterium
CTCGCACATCAATAATGAAAGGTTTTTCCCGGGCGATAAAGTCACTCGCCTCCGCCGGCGTCAGCTCTTTAACGGCGGCCTTCGCCTTGGCCACCATATCCTGCGCAGTCAGTGCCATGTCATTACCTCCTTAATCGGTGTTTTTGCCACAGGCAAGGTTGGCCGGTACAGCCACATCCATGAATTTGGGATCATCCAGATTCAGGTTATTCATCAAATCCACGTAAGCGGATTCATCCTCTACCTGCAGGCGTGGATTGTGGGCGGACTCTTCAGCCAGGGTTGATGATGTCCACCCCTTATAGTCATGGGCGGGATAGACAATCGTCTCAGGCGGAAGTCTGAGGATTTTATGGAACAGGCTCTGATACTGATCGTGGGGGTTACCATTCTGGAAATCCGTACGGCCGGTCCCGCGAATCAGCAGCGTATCCCCGGTAAACAGCATGCCCGGCTGCCCTTCCAGGTAATAACACAGAGAATCATCCGTATGCCCCGGTGTTTCCAGGACTTTGAGCACAACACGCCCGGCCTGGACGGTATCACCCTCCACCACACGCCGGGAGACACAATCGGCCGCCGTCTGGTGGGACAACACGGTTTCACAGCCATAAAGATCCCGCAGATCACCCGCAGCGGTGATATGGTCGGCATGCACATGGGTATCCAGAACCACCTTCAGCGACAGATCCAGTTGTTTCAGCAGGGTCTGGTACTGATTGGTGTTGTCTTTCACCGTATCGATCAACAGCGCTTCACGGGACTGCTCGTCCGCCAGCAAATAGGTATAGGTGTAGGTTTCAAAATCAAACAGCTGTCGAAAAATCATGCTCTCTCCTCAAGCCGCCAGGCTATCCAGGTTCCACAAGGTCAGTATGGCCATAGCCACAATAGTAACAACAAAGATCTGCTGTAATCGCGGCCCCGCCAGCAGGCGACTCAGCCAGGTACCTGCCAGCATGCCGGTCAGGGCGCCGGTCATTACCCACAAAAAGGTCGGGTTACCAGCATAGCGGGCAATGCCGTCATGCAGCACGTATCCCAGAAATCCGGTGCCCGAAATAACGGTGATGACCAGCAGGGAGGTGGCCACAGCCCGACGCATGGACAAACGGGTCATCAGCGTCAGGACCGGCACGATCAGGAAACCACCACCCACTCCGTAGATACCCGACAGAATACCGGTAAGCGCACCGGCCAGCGCCAGCACCGCAATACAGGCAAAACCGGGCTCAAACCGGCGGGTTTCACTTACCGGGCAAAGGGGGCTGGCATCCGGCTCCGCATCGTCAGCGCTGCTTCCGGCCCGGAGTACCCTTGCTTGCAGGGGCTCCCTCAGGCTTTGCCAGAGCATACGCGCGGCGATAATCAGCATCAGCACCGTAAAGCTGCCCAGACGCCAGGTATCCGGAAAATAACCCGCCAGCACAACCCCTGCCGGCGCCAGCAACATGCCTCCGGCGGCAAAAAACAGCGCTGGCATCCAGGTAATTTCATTTTTATGCAAGCGGATCAAAACGCCCAGGAGCGCACTGCCAAACACAGCTGCCAGCGACAGGCTCACCGCCTCATCCGGCGTCATGCCAAGAACAAAAATCAGCAGGGGAACCGCCAGTACCGAACCGCCGGCGCCCGTCAATCCCAGCACCAAACCGATTGCAACTCCCACCAGTATCGCCAGCATCAGTGCACCTATGAGGCGTAGCGCGTCAACAGCAACCTGACGCGATCCATGGTTTCCGCACTGGCAGCCGGAGCACTGTCGCCGGCCACCTCCCCCTCGATCACGCAGGCCAATACCTCGTAAAAGGCTTTATCCATGGCCTTGCGAACCGCGCTCATTTGCTGCAGGACTTTTTCGCAATCCTCACTCTCCGACACCAGCCGCCGGACTGCCCGAACCTGCCCCTCTAACCGGGACAGGCGGTTCAGCAGGCGTTTTTGCATCGCGTTATCATCTGTATTCATAAGGCCTCCCTGAAACACCATATACCCCCAGGGGTATATTTTCAAACCCGATTTCAGTAAAGCTGATCTGGATCAAAGGTTCAGAAAGGTGAAAGGTCAGAGGGGAGCAGGTTCAACCGGTGTCAGGGTGACCAGCACACCGCCACTGGGCCTGTTTTCAATGGTAATGGACCAGTTGAACTGATCGCACAGCCGTTTGACGATAGCCAGACCAATACCCTCGCCGGCTTTCTGATCGCCACGGCCACGCACGTGGCGCTCAAACAAATGGGGCAGCAAGTCTTCCGATATACCAGAACCCGTGTCTGCCACCTGAACGCCAGTGGCACTTACCGTTACCCGGATTTCACCCTCCGTGGTGTACTTGCAGGCATTTCGGCACAGGTTGCCAATGATAATCTCCAGCACCTTTTTCGGCGTGGACACTTCCAGCTCATGCTGAATATCCACTAACAACCGAATGTCGGAGCCTTCCAGCAAGGCATGCATTTTGATGATCTCCGATTCCACCACAGTGGCCACATTGGTAACAGACTCATTGTCCGGCGCCTGTTCCCGTGCCAGCAGCAGAAACGCACTGATCAGTTCATTCACATCACGACTGGCGCGACGGATCATCTGGACCCGTTCAACCCCCTTGCCGCTCAGGTTATTCTCGGTTGCCAGGAATTGCGCCGCACCATCAATAATGGTCATGGGAGTTCGCAGCTCATGGCTGACATCCGCCGTAAACTGGCGCTCCCTTTCCACAAAGGCATCAATACGTTCACCGTATTCCTCGAGGGCCATGGCAAGCTCCCTGGCATCTCCGGTGAGTTTTCTTACCGGCAAATGCAAGCGGGATTTGTCCGGATCAAGGTCACGAATGTTCTGCGCCAGGCTGATGATCGGCGAGGCGGCCCGCCAGGTAATACGATAGGCTATCCAGCTGCTGGTGTAGATGACAATCAGAATAAAACTCAGCGGCACCAGTCCGAAAATCCCCACCAGCCGGTCCACATTGGCTCCTTCAAAAATCAGAAACAGACGGTTGCCGTCAAAATCCTTGATATACACCGGTACCGGCTTGGGACGATCATCAAATTCCACCTCCGGGTAAAGGCCGGGTTTCATGCTGCGGATAGTCGCAGGGACATGACTGTCTTTCGCCGATGTTTTCAGGTAACCGATCAGATTGCGGGTGCGGGGTAACGGGAAATCGGGGTCCTTGCGATACTCTGCTATGAAGGCATCAGCCTCCAGCTCGAGTGCCTGCCGCACCAGGCTTTTCTCCAGAATCCAGGTAACGGTGACAACACTCATCAGCACCGCAAACACAATAAACACCGCCTGGATAAACCAGCGCTGCATCACGGAAAAATTCAGTGTTTCACGCGCTGCTTTCAGCATATAAACGGTATCCTATGCCATGAATAGTATGCAAAAGCCGCGTATCGAAGGGCTTGTCGATGGCCTGGCGTATGGCCGACATGTGAGTGCGCAACGCATCGCTTTCCGTGGGCTCATCTCCCCACACATAACTTTCGATTTCCCTTCGGGACACCACGCGGTGGGTGTTCTCCATCAGCAACCGCAATATCTTTAGCCGGACGGGGTTCAGTTTGATGGAATGATCGTTTCTGGCGACACTCAGGGTGCGCAGGTCCAGCGACAGGTCGGCCACCTGCAGCAGGGAACGGTTGCTCAGCAGGGAACGGCGCCACAGCGCCTGTACCCGGGCATAAACCTCCAGTAATTCGAACGGCTTTACCAGATAATCATCGGCGCCGGCATCAAAGCCCACCAGCTTTTCATCCAGGGAGTCCCGCGCCGTCAGCATCAGTATGGGCGTTTCCTTGTTAAGGGCGGCTCTGACTTTTTTGCAGAGATCGATGCCATCAATGCCGGGGAGTGCCAGATCAAGGATGATCACATCATAGTCGTTAACGCTGATCAGGTGCAGCCCCGTCAGTCCGTCGCTGGCACAGTCAGCCACGTGCCCCTTGTCGTCAAAAAAGTCCACCAGCAGCGAGGCGATGTCGGCGTTATCTTCTACGATCAGCACTCTGCCGTGAAAGTCATCCAG